>JAKAOO010000049.1 GCA_021812165.1 Pseudomonadota bacterium
GCGCGACCACTTCGATCTCGCCCGCCTCGAGGCGGGCGAGCAGGCGTTCGAGCCCCTCGATGTCCATCGCCTCGCAGAGGCAGTCGGCGATCGTCTGGCGGACCAAGGGGTGATCGGGGATCTCGCGCGCGCCCGAAAGGTTTTCGGCGCAGGCAAGCGCATCCGGAAAGACCGCCGCCAGAAGGTCCTCGGCCTCCATGCGGGCGAGCGGCGCCGGCACCTTCCTTCCTGCGCGAAAGCGCGGCAGAGCGAGAGCGACCGCGGCGACCCAGCGCCAGCGGGTCACGAACATCGGCGCGTCGAGAAGGGCTTCGACGAGGATCGCTCTCGCGCTCGCCGAATGAAGATAATGCTTGACCTCGGCGAGGTCGAAACTGTGCGCCGCGCCGAGCGAAAGAACGACATGGTCTTCGCTCGCCGAGGCCTGCAGCTCGAAATTGAAGCGGCGGCAGAACCGCTTGCGCAAAGCAAGCCCCCAGGCGCGGTTGATGCGGCTGCCGTAAGGCGAATGGACGAGGAGCTGCATCCCGCCCGAAGCGTCGAAAAACCGCTCGAAAACGAGCGTCTTGCGGGTCGGCAGAAGGCCGAGCGCGGCGCGTCCCGCGGCCAGATGTTCGAGGATCTCCGAGGCGACGGGCGGGGCGAGCCCGACCTCGCCGACGAGCCAGTCGAGAGCCTCGCCCGCTTCGAGACGCGCGGCGATCTCCTCCCTGAGGCGCGAGAGCGAACGCGACAGCTCGTCGCTGCGCCCCGGCGCCTCGCCGAGCCAGAAGGGAATATTGGGCGGCGCGCCCTCGGCGTCCGCGACCCGCACGACCCCGCGCTCGATCCGCAGGATGCGATAGGCGTTGTTGCCGAGCTGGAAGACGTCGCCGGCGAGGCTTTCGACGGCAAAATCCTCGTTTACCGTGCCGATCGGAAGGTTTTCCGGTTCGAGCAGAACCTGATAGTCGGAGGTGTCCGGGATCGTGCCGCCGCTCGTCAGCGCGACGAGCCCGGCGCCGCGCCGTCCGCGGAGCTTCCGGTTGACGGTGTCGTGGTGAAGGAGAGCGCCGCGCCGTCCGCGCTTTCGCGCAAACCCCTCCCGCAGCATTTCGAGGACGGCGGCAAAGTCGGCGCGTTCGAGCCCGCGATAGGGATAGGCGCGGCGGCAGAGGCGATAAAGCGCCTCCTCGTCCCACTCTTCGACGGCGACTTCGGCGACGATCTGCTGGGCGAGGACATCGAGCGGGCGATCGGGGACAGAGAGCCGATCGAGTTCGCCTCTGCGCACGCTGTCGAGAAGGGCCGCGCATTCGACGAGCTCGCCGCGCGAAAGGGGGAAGAGCCGGCCTTTCGCGACCCCTCCGACCTGGTGCCCGGAGCGCCCGACCCTTTGGAGAAAGCTCGCGATCGCGTGCGTGGAGCCGAGCTGGCAGACGAGATCGACCTCGCCGATGTCGATCCCGAGCTCCAACGACGCCGTGGCGACGAGCGCTCGGAGCCGGCCTTCCTTGAGGTCCTTTTCGGCGGCAAGCCTCTGTTCCTTGGCAAGACTGCCGTGATGCGCCGCCACGTTTTGGGCGCCGAGCCGCTCGGAAAGGTGGCGCGTCGCGCGCTCGGCCATGCGCCGCGTGTTGACGAAGACGAGAGTCGTCCTGTGCGCCGCGACGAGCTGCGCAAGCCGGTCGTAGACCTCCTTCCAGACTTCCGCCGACATCACCGCTTCGAGCGGCGAGGAGGGGATCTCGATCGCGAGATCGCGCGCGCGGCGGTGGCCGATGTCGATGATCTCGCAACGCCCCGCGCTCGCACTCCCTCCGAGAAGAAAGCGCGCGACTTCCTCGATCGGCTTTTGCGTCGCCGACAGGCCGATCCGCTGCAAGGGCCGGCCGCAGAGCGCGTCAAGACGTTCGAGCGAAAGGGCGAGATGTGCGCCGCGCTTGTTCGAGAGGACGGCGTGGATCTCGTCGAGGATCACCGTCTTCGCCCCGCCGAGCATCCTGCGCCCGGAGCGCGAGCCGAGGAGGATGTAAAGCGATTCCGGCGTGGTGACGATGATGTGCGGCGGCGAGCGGCTCATGCGCAGCCGTTCGGAAGCGGCCGTGTCGCCGCTCCTGACCGCGACGCGGATATCGACGGGCGGCAGCCCCGCGGCGGCGAGCGCCGCGCGGATGCCGGCGAGCGGGGCTTCGAGGTTGCGCCGGATGTCGTTCGAAAGCGCCTTCAACGGCGACACGTAGACGATCTCGGTGCGCTCTTCGAGACCCTCTTCGAGCCCCCTTTTGATGAGGCGGTCGATTGCGGCGAGGAAGGCGGCAAGGGTTTTGCCCGAGCCGGTCGGGGCCGCGATCAGAACGTGCCTCCCGGTAGCGATCGCCGGCCAGGCTTCGCGTTGCGCTGCGGTCGGCGCGGCAAAGCTCTCAAAAAACCACTTTTCAACCGCCCAATGAAAAAGACCGCTCGTCATGGCGAGGCAGAGAATGGCAGATGCCGCAACCGTTTCAAGGCCGCGCGCTCAAGGGCAAAAACCTGCGAGGAAGACGATCGCGATCGCGACAAATGCGTATCGGAGAAGCGAAGGGGGGGAACCTCCAACGGAGCCTCGGCGTTCGCGGAGTTGGATATTGAAGGCGCGCTCGCGAGAATGCGGGCCAGGGGGCGGATCGCGGAGAACGACATGGCCGAAGAGAACGGTGCCGCCGGCCCCCGCAGCGACGGCGCGGAGCGGGTTTTGGAACGGATGCGGGTTCTCCTTGTCGAAGCGGCGGAGGCGATGCGAAGCGCCACGGAAACCTATCTCGACGGGCAAAAGGACGAGGGCGCACAGCGCCTTGCCGGCATCGCCGAAGCGTTGCACCACTGCGCCCGCTCGCTTGAAGAGACCGAAAACGAAGGGCTTGCGGTGTTCGCCGATCGGGCCGCGGCGCGGCTCGAAGCAGCGACGGCGCATCTGCGCGAGCGGCATTGGCGCGATCTCGCCGCCGAAACCGGCGATTTTGCGCGTCGCGAGCCGGTGCTCTTCCTATTGGGCGCCCTTGCGACGGGCTTTCTCGGCGGGTGCATCCTTCTCTCGCCGCGGCAACAGCCCTCCCCGCCCCCCGCGCCGTCCACCGAGCCGGAGAGCGGTGCCGAGAGGGCGCCCGCCGAGCACAGGATTTCGTCATGAGCGACGCGCTCCCAGAGAACGCTCGCCGCTCGCCCCTATTGCGGAGAAGGTCATGAGCATGATGAAAGAAGCCAATGACGGCAACGGCGCCGCCTTCAACGGCCTCGACAGGCTGCGCTCCAATTCGCTCCCCCTCGCCCTGATCGGCCTCGGTGTTGCGTGGCTCATCGCCAGCGAAAGCGGCCTCACCGAGAAGCTCCCCACGGACGAGTGGATCGGCGGCTTGCGCCGCCGCATCGCACCGTCCACGGCGGGCGACGAGCTTTCGGGCAAGACGAATGGAGAGATGGCGAGCGGGCTCACCCCGACGGCGCGCACCACGGGAGAGCGCATCTCCGAATATTGCGGCGTCGCCGGCGAGCACGCCTCTCGCGTCGGCAACGAGGTGCTCGCCACGATCGAACGCCATCCGCTGCTCTTCGGCGCGCTCGGGCTCGTCTCCGGAGCCGCGCTCGCGGCGCTGGCGCCGTTCGGCAAGGGCGGCGCAAACGGCAGCAGGTAGCGCCGTCCGACCCTGAGTTGCCGGTGCCTCAATGATACTTGCCTAGTCGCCGCTCTGCCGGCAATCTCGCAAGGCAGTCCGGCGATAGGGGCGAAACCGAGGGAGTGACGAGAGAGAGATGAGAGGATCCTTTTTTGGTCTTGGGCGGCCCGTTGTTCTGGCGGGCGCAGTCTTTGCGTTTTTGGCAAGCCCGCTTGCGGCCCAAATCATGCCGGGGCAACCGCCTCCGGGTTATCCTCCGCCGCCCGGCGGCGCGGTTTTCGTGCCGCCTGCGGACGAGGGTGCCGCAATCCATTCCTATCTTTGCATGCGGCAACGGGTGGCCGCTCTGCGCGCCCGAATGCTGGCGAAAAAGAGCGCGCTCGGCGCGCTGCAACGTCGCATCGACGCGCTCAGCGCCAGGCTGAGGCGCGAGCGCCCGCGGGTCGAGGTCAACAACCCGCAATCGGTGGCGCGCTACAAGGCGCTTCTCGAACGCCATGACGCCCTCACTGAGCATTCCTTGAAACCGGCGATCGTCGCCACCCGCCGGGCCGTCTTCCGCTACAACGCCGCGGTCCGCGCCTATAATGCGCGGTACGCCAACCGGCCGTTCGATGCGGCTCTGATGGCGCGGATCCGCGCGAACCTTTCCTGCGGGCCGATCCGGTAAGGAGGCTCTGTCAGCGCGAGCCCTCGGGGTAGAGGACCTCGGGCGCAACCTGCGGCGCGGCAATCACCGTCCACTCGCCCTCTTGCCAGGCGCGGAAAAAGCAGCTCCTGCGTCCGGTGTGGCAGGCGACGCCCGTCTGATCGACGCGAAGCAGCAGCGCATCCCCGTCGCAATCGAGGCGCATCTCCCGCAACACCTGGATCTGCCCCGAGGTTTCTCCCTTGCGCCACAAGCGCCCGCGCGAGCGCGACCAGTAAGAGACGCGTCCCTCGGCGAGGGTCGCGCGCACGGCTTCGCGGTTCATCCACGCGAGCATCAACACCTCGCCGGTGTCGTGCTGCTGGGCGATCGCCGGGATGAGCCCGTCGGCGCCGAAATGGATCGCCGCGAGCGCGCGTTCGATCGGATCGCTCACCCTTTTCATCTCCATGCTCGTTTGCGCCGTCCTTTGCCTCACCTATACCACCCTGAGCGAGGGCGCTCGACCCGTCATTCCTCTGCGGCTATCTTTGCGCGTCTATCATCTGGTTCGAGAGCGCCTTCTTTGCCGTGACCCAAATCATCCGCCATCCCGGCCTCGGCTTGAGCCACCCCCGTCATTCGGTTCTGGCGCTCGGCAATTTCGACGGGGTGCACCGGGGCCATGCGGCTCTCATCCGCCACGCCCGCGAGCGCGCCAGGGAGCACGCCCGGGCGCGCTCGATCCCGCTTGCGGTTTTGACCTTCGAGCCGCACCCGAGGAGCATTCTGGAGCCGAATGCCAAGCCCTTTCGCCTGACCCCGCTGCGCGTCAAAGAGCGCGAACTCTCCCGCCTCGGGGTCGAATTGTTGTTCGTCCAGCGCTTCGACCGCAGGTTCGCGGCGAAAAGCGCCGAAGCCTTTATCGAGGACATTCTCGTTCGGGCGATCGGCGTCAGCCATGTCGTTGTCGGCTATGACTGCAATTTCGGCCATGGGCGGCGCGGCACCCCTGCCCTGCTCAAGGCCGCCGCGGCCGAATACGGCTACGGCGTGACGGTGCTCGATCCCGTCTGCGACGCCAACTCACGGCTTTATTCCTCAACCGAGATCCGCGCGCTGCTGGAGAGCGGGAAACCGCGCGAGGCGGCCGACCAGCTCGGCCGCTTCTGGGAGATCGACGGCCGGGTCGTCGTCGGCGAGCGGCGCGGGCAGAGACTCGGCTTTCCGACCGCCAATCTGGGGCTCGACCAGTATCTGCGCCCGGCCTTCGGGGTCTATGCGGTGCGGGTCTCGGGCGATGGCCCCGATGATCCTTTCGCCGGCCGCACCTTGGAGGGCGTCGCCAATCTCGGGCTGCGCCCGACCTGGGGCGGAGACCGCCCGCTCCTCGAAGTCCATCTTTTCGATTGCGAGCGCGATCTTTACGGCCGGCATTTGCGGGTGAGGCTCATCGACTATCTGCGGCCCGAGGAAAAATTTGCGGGGGTCGAGAGTCTGCGCGCGCAAATCCGCGACGACATCGCCCGCGCCCGCGAGATCCTGGCAAAAGCGCCCGAGGCTTCCGGCCTCCGCTGACGCGCCCCCGCGCCAGGAAAAATCCCGGACCGCGGGCCGCCGGCCCGCCTACCCTCCCGCAGCCTCTCTCAGACGCTCCATTTCCCGGGCGAATTCGAGGCGCAACTCTTCGGCCTCCTCCTCCGGCAGCCATTTCGCCATGTTCGGAAACACGATCTGCCAGACCCGAGCCTCGCGCTCGGGCCACGGCATCTTCTCGGCCGATCGCGCTTCCTCGATCAACGCCTTGAGGCGGCGGCGGATTTTTTCCGGGTCCGGCAAGGTGCGCTGCTGCGGAGGCTGCAGGCGATCGGGACCGTCGCCGAAAAGGCTGCCCTGCGCCGGGCCGTGCCCGAAAAGGTCAGGTTGATCCGCCATGTTCCCCCTGCCCTCCCGCTTGCCCTGAGCCTGTCGAAGGGCCGAGTCCCAGAGCCCCGCGAGCCAATGTCTCGCGAAGCGCCGCCTCCAGGACGATATCGGCTTCGGCAAAGAGATCAATCAACTCGGCAATCCGCAAGCAGATGTCGCGCAGTTCCGTGACGAGATCGCTGTCGGCGGGCAGGCCGATCCTCCCTTCGAGCCAGCGCGGCAAGACGCGGTAGCCGCTGACGGCGAAGCTCCAGGCCGCCTCCGGAATCCCCGTAATTCGGCCGCTTCCATCGGCGCAAAGCGTGACCGCGCCCTCGGTATATTGGACCGCTTCGGGAATCGCCGATGTTCGCACTTCGTTCTTGACAGCCGGTGGAAACACCGATAGAGATTCGGCTCGCGTGCCGCGCACCTAGACGCGATCGGCGTCAAGAGGATGAACGGGCGGAGGATCTCAAAAAAAGATGAACCGCGGCGCCTTTTCTCAGTGCATGGAGGCGATCGGCGTCCAGAATATGGCCTAGACGGGGATCGATCATGGCCGATGGCTCAAAGGGATGCTGCGCGCTCGACATCTCAAGCTTTCATAATCGGGTGCTTCTAGGCGATGCGTTTGACCTGTTCGATGTCCTCCCCGAGGCGTCCGTTGACCTTATCATAACGTCACCCCCATATTGGGGACATCGAGAATACGGCCTAGATCATAACTGGGAGACATTCAACGACATCCAGTCCATAAAGCGTAATTTTTGTGTCAAGTCTGATGGCTATGCCTCGTACAGAGAGCACAGCGGAGTCTTGGGTCTCGAGCCATATCCGGAGTGGTATGTTTCCCACGTGGCTGAGATACTTAAGAAGGCCCAGCGTTGCCTAAAGCTTTCTGGCTCCATGTGGATTAATATTGGCGATACCTTCTTCGCGCGGTGGGCCAGCATCCGGGAGAACGGGAGGCAGGGATTGGCGGAGGAAGGACGCCTCCGCCGAAAGACCCCTATGGGCGGATTCCGGCAGGAAAAGCAACTTCTTCTCGTTCCGGCGCGGTTGGCGATCACGATGCAGGACGATGGGTGGATACTTCGCAACGATCTGATCTGGCACAAACCTAACGCGACTCCGCGACCTGAGCGCGATCGGCTTCGGTTGACACACGAGCATTTCTTTCATTTCGTCAAGAAGCCGAAGGAAGGGCGCCCAGCATATTTCTATGCCGCACATTTTGCGGAAGCTGGGCTAAGCGACGTGGTGTCCGTGAACGTGACCCCCGGCGAGGAAGGGCACACCGCTACCTTTCCCAAAAGGCTGATTGCCCCACGGATATTGTCGTCTTCTCCACCGGGCGGCACGGTTCTCGATCCCTTTTGTGGAACAGGCCGGGCCTTGGAGGTTGCCCGAAAATTCGGCCGGAAGGTCATTGGGTTCGAGAAACTGGCGGAGTTTCGCACGGTCGCACAGGCAAAGTTGGACGGGGAAAACGAAGCAGTTGGCTAAGAAAACAACCCAATCACCAAGGGATCTCGGCAACTATGTAAGCGAGTGGTTTGGGAGGCGAATCTACCCAGCCGTAACGCTCGACGGTATCGGAGGAATAACTGGCGCGAATAAAAACATCTGCCCGTTCCTCAGTGAGATGCAGTCCGCAAAAACAGAATGTTGGAAAAGCGCAAACTCCAAGGGAGTTTGTACGATTAGTGCCGCAAGCAACCGCAGTGGGACGCCAGCAAGAAGGGTGCGGCAGGACTGGTTAGTCTGCCCGCATCGAGTAATCCATACGGATCTCGTGAGGGAAAGTTGCGCGAGGATTTTCGGCGGTGATGCTGGCGAGCGATATCCGGTCCCTGTATCCGCCCTGCGGAATGTCGATAAACTCTATAAATTCAAGTCTGACGTTCGGCAAGCCGGCCGAGGATTCCTGTTTTTCCAGGACAGGCTGGGCGGCGAGATCTCGCTCAGAGGGACCGATAAGAATCCGGAGATGTCTTTCGATATTACGCTCGTGGAGGTCTCGAAGGCTCCGGCTAATGGGTATGGCCTCGGCCGATACGGCATCATGGAGGTCCAAACGGTGGATTTCCACGGCAGCTACAGAAGGGCGGTGGATGCACTGAACAATGCACTTGATCTACATCGAAGTGAATTTCCTGCGATGCTACAGCGGAACTTGGGCTGGGCGCGACGCGGAGTGGAAGGCCCGAACATAGCGAACGTCTTTAAGCGGACGTTCTATCAGATGCTCGTGAAGTTTCAGCTTGCGTCCGGAAATGCGGCGGCAGGGACGGTGTTGACGCTTCCGAAATCCGTTTGGGATAGCTGGCAGCCATTCCTCGGGGGCCCGACCCTTGTGGGGACCGACCGCGGCTACTCTATCATCGCAGGCGCCCCGGCAACGGCGCTGAACGCCTTCATCTGTGTCTTTGATATCGACGCCGAAGTCGGCGCAAAGCGCGAAGGCGGCACGGGTGTAGCGGCAGCAAGAGATATTTCTCCGATCCGTATCGAAACCTTTATCAAGGTTGACCCGGAAGCCCTGGCTCGTCACGCGTTCGCTGAAGTTCCGCGTGAGATCCTACGGAACATCGCCGGAACCGATATGATCATGGCGAGCATCCGGAGCCGCCTTTCTTCTCTGTGGCCCGAGCTAGGCCGCTTTGCTTCAGCTACATAATTCTCACCGCCGACGCGGAAGCCATCCTCCGATGGCGCCGCCCGATAGTTGCGTAAACAGAGACGACAAACTTGCCATAATGGCATTATACCTTATAGGCGCTCGCGGTGCCCGGTGGGTCGGGCGCGGCAAGGCGGAGGAGAGGGCGGCGCCTGATATGGACCAGCAAAAAACAGGAGAAAGAGGAGCGGCGCGCGACAGAAGCGGGCGCTTCCGCAAAGGGTGTTCGGGCAATCCGGCGGGGCGGCCGCGGGGATCGGTCAATCGCGCGACGCGGGCGACGCTCATGGTCTCTCGCCAAAGTGCTGACGGTTGGTTTCAGGATAGGCGAGGGCAGCTTACGCGGCTGCCGAAATTTCGGATCTTCCTTTGCCGTCCGCTTTCTCATTGGCGGCCTTCTTGCCGACGGTCCGCCTGCGCCGGCACCGGCGGTGCGAATCGGCCCTTTCGCGTTACGCCGAGGGTTATTTCTGTTCGCCGTTCCTCAGGTCGCCGCATCCGCCCGGGCCGGTCCGGCTTCGACACGGGATATTGACATTATCGCAACCTATGATAATATTATGATACCGTTTCTCGCACAAAAGCGGCGCGTTCACCGGGCGCGCGACGCTCGCGGAGGGGCCGATGGCTGCAGATTTCCTGCAGATTGCAGCGAAACTTTCCTTCGCCGGTAGCGTGCGGGCCGAGCATTCGTTGACGGGCGGGTCAAGCCTCGACTACCTTCGCCGCTCTTTGCGGACAGCAATCTTTCCTAACTAAGCGGCCGATTAAAATGATGCCCGAACGAGCGACCCCCTACCGCCCTCCACTTTCGTCATGCGCGGACTTGATCCGCGCATCCACGCGCTTCCGCGCCGCCATGCGCCTGCCGCGCGGCGTGGATGGCCGGGTCGAGCCCGGCCATGAGGATAATTGGCAACATTGATTCTGCAAACGTCATTCTGGGTCGCGTTCTGAGATGCCTGCGGATTATCGTGCCACCATCTTCCTCCCCAAGACATCCTTTCCGATGCGGGGGGATCTGCCGAAGCGCGAGCCCTCTTTCGTCGAACGCTGGGAGAGGATCGGGCTTTACCGCCGGGCTCGCGAGGCCGCGCGCGGGCGCCCAAAATTCGTCCTCCACGACGGGCCGCCCTACGCCAACGGCGATCTCCATATCGGGCACGCGCTCAACAAGATCTTGAAAGACGTCATCAATCGCGCGCAGCAGATGCTGGGCTTCGACGCCCCCTATGTCCCGGGCTGGGACTGCCACGGCCTGCCGATCGAGTGGAAGGTCGAGGAGAACTACCGCGCGCAGGGCCGCCCCAAAGAAAGCGTGCCGATCGCGGAGTTCCGCCGCCAGTGCCGCGACTTCGCCGCCTATTGGATCGACGTGCAGCGAGCGGATTTCAAGCGCCTCGGCGTTCTCGGTGACTGGGACCACCCCTATACGACGATGGCCTTCGAGGCCGAGGCGCAGATCGTGCGCGAAATCGGCAAGTTCCTTTTGACGGGCGGCCTTTATCGCGGCTCGAAGCCCGTTCTGTGGTCGGTCGCCGAGCAGACGGCGCTCGCCGACGCCGAGGTCGAATATCTCGACCACCGCTCGACGACCGTCTGGGTGCGCTTCCCCCTCGCGCGCGCGAGCCGACCTTCGCTCGAAGGCGCTTCGGCCGTCATCTGGACGACGACCCCTTGGACCTTGCCCGGAAACCGGGCGATCGCCTATAGCGAGGCGCTGGAGTACGTCGTCATCCGCGTCGAAAAGAAGTCGGAGAAGAGCCGCACTTCAGCCGGCGAAACGCTCCTCCTCGCCGCTCCGCTCTTGGCCGCAGTCGCCTCCAGAGCCGGGATCGAGAGCTATGGCGTCCTCGATCGCTTGCCCGGAAGTGCGCTTGCCGGAACGGTCGCGAAGCACCCGCTCGCGGGCCGAGGCTATGATTTCGACGTGCCGCTGCTTCCCGCCGACTTCGTCACCGGCGAGGAAGGCACGGGCCTCGTCCACGTCGCCCCCGGCCACGGCGCCGACGACTTCGATCTGGGGCAGGCGCACGGTTTGCCGGTTCCCGACACCGTCGGCGCGGATGGCCGTTATCTCGAAAGCGTGCCGCTTTTCGCCGGCCGCGCGGTGACGTTGCCGAACGGCCGGAGCGGAGATGCGGACGAGGCCGTCATCGCCGCGCTCGAACAAGGAAAAGCGCTTCTCGCCCGCGGATCGCTCCTCCATTCCTATCCGCATTCCTGGCGGTCGAAGGCGCCTCTCATCTTCCGCAACACGCCGCAATGGTTCATCAGCATGGCGGCAAACGGCCTCAGAGAAAAGGCGCTCGCGGCGATCGCGGAGACGCGCTGGATCCCCCCTCAGGGCCGGAACCGGATCGAGGCGATGGTCGAGGCCCGCCCCGACTGGTGCATCTCGCGGCAGCGCGCTTGGGGGGTGCCGATCCCCGTCTTTACCCGGCGCGACAGCGGCGAGCCTCTCCGCGATCCCGCCGTCATCGAGCGCGTCGCCTCGGCCGTCGAGAAAGAGGGCGCCGACGTGTGGTTTACGGCCGCGCCCGAGCGCTTTCTCGGCAACGACTATCGCGCCGAAGAGTGGGAGAAGGAGACCGACATCGTCGACGTCTGGTTCGATTCGGGATCGACGCACGCCTTCGTCCTCGAAAAGCGGCCCGAACTCGAATGGCCCGCCTCTCTTTATCTCGAAGGATCGGACCAGCATCGCGGCTGGTTTCACTCCTCGCTCCTCGAATCCTGCGGCACGCGCGGGCAGGCCCCCTACCGCGCGGTGCTGACCCATGGCTTCGTCCTCGACGAAGAGGGGCGCAAGATGTCGAAGTCGCTCGGCAACGTCGTGACGCCGCAGGATGTGCTGCGGCAGCACGGCGCCGACATTCTGCGCCTTTGGGTCGTCGCCTCGGATTACGCCGAAGATTTGCGGATCGGCCCCGAGATCCTGAAAGCCCAGAGCGAGAGCTACCGGCGCCTCAGGAACACGCTGCGCTATCTCTTGGGCGCTCTCGACGGCTTTGGCGAGGAGGAACGGGTCGGCTTCGAGGCGATGCCGGAACTGGAGCGTTTCCTTCTGCATCGCCTCGCGGAACTCGACCGTCTCGTGCGCGAGGCGATCGCGGCTTACGATTATCACGGCCTCTACACGGCGCTTTTGAGTTTCTGCGCGCTCGATCTTTCCGCGTTTTATTTCGACATCCGAAAGGACCGGCTTTATTGCGACGCCCCGCGCGACACCCGCCGGCGGGCGCTGCGCACGGCGCTCGCGCATATTTTCGATTGCCTTCTGCGCTGGCTCGCGCCGATCCTCTGCTTTACCGCCGAGGAGGCTTGGCTTCATCGCTGGGGCGAGGATGTCGCAGAGGGCGAGCGCAGCATCCACCTCGAAACGCTCGCCGAGACGCCGCCCGCTTGGTACGACCCGGATCTCGGGCGCCGCTGGACGGAACTGCGGCAACTGCGCCGCGTCGTCACCGGCGCGATCGAGATCGAGCGTGGAAGGAAGCACCTCGGATCGAGCCTCGAAGCGGCGATCGAACTCTTCCTCGAGCCGCAGCTCGCGGATCTCGTTCGCGGCGTCGATTTCGCCGAACTCGCGATCACTTCGGCGGCCACAGTCGTTTTGGACAGTGTGCCCGAAGGCGCCTTTACCCTTGCCGATGTGGCAGGGGTCGGGGTGCGCGTCTCGCGCGCCCCCGGAGAGCGCTGTGAACGCTGCTGGCAGGTGCTCCCGGAAGTCGGCGCGGAGAGTGAGCACCGCGATCTCTGCCGCCGCTGCGCCGCGGTCGTCGCCGGCCGCGCCTCCTCCTGAGCCCGTCGAAGGATGATCGTCCGCGGTCTCTTCTGGGCAGCCGTCGTCGCGGCGGCCGATCAGGCGAGCAAAGCAGCCGTGCTCGCCCATTTCGGAGCGCGCGGCTGCGTCAACGAGAGCCAAACGTTCACCCGCTTTTTCGACCTCGTCCTCACCTGCAATCGCGGCATGAGCTTCGGCCTTTTCAACGAGAGCGGCGGGCCGAGCGCCCTCGTCTTTTCGCTCTTTGCCGCGGCGATCGTGGTGCTGCTTCTCATTTGGCTCAGCCGCACAAAAAGTCGGCTCCTCGCAATCGCGATCGGTTTCGTCATCGGCGGCGCGATCGGCAATGTGGTCGATCGGCTGCGTTTTGGCGCCGTCGTCGATTTCCTCTCTTTCCATGCCGGCGCATGGTATTGGCCGGCGTTCAACATCGCCGACAGCGCGATCTCGATCGGCGTCGCCCTGATGCTTATCGACGGCTTGCTCCTCCACGGCCGAGAGGATTAAAAGGGGCGCGGGAGGGAGTTCATGATGACGACTGATGATTACTGCCGCCGCCGGCCCGGCGTCTTTCCCTTTGCGCTTTTGGCCTTCGCCGCAGGGCTGATGCTCGCAGGATGCGACACCGTAAAACAGGCGATCGGTCTCGAGAATGCGCCGCCCGACGAGTTCGCCGTCGAAACGCAGGCGCCGCTCTCGATCCCGCCCGACTTCGCTCTGCGGCCGCCAAAGCCGGGGGCGCCGCGGCCGCAAGCGCTCACCAGCGAGGCGGCGGCGCGCCGACTCCTCGCCAAGGCCACGCCCGGAAAGCCGCTCGCCGCGGGCTCCGGTCGGCTGCCCAATCTCGTCGCCGGAGAAGCGCCAAATTCCAACGACGAAGTCACGCCCCAGAGCCTTTCGCAGAAGCTCCTCAGCTTCAACGGCAGCGGCGGGGTGACAATCGAAAAGCGTAAGACCGAGGATTTGAAAGATATCTACTGAGCGCGCGCAAAAGCCGCGCCGGCGAGGCTTTCAGCGTGCGAGCGCGCCGTCGCCGTTGCGCGTTCCGAGATGAAGCCGCCAGCGCGAACCGTGCGCGCCTTCATTGGTGCTCGCGGAGGCCGCATCCAAAGAAGTTTCGGCTTCGGCCGCTGCGGTTCCCTCCTCTCGGGCGTACTTGCCGGCGAAATCGCCGGCAAAGCGCTCCATCGCGTCGATCTCCACGAGGTCGCTATCGAGGGATTTGAGGGCTTCGGCGTATTTGGCCTCGATTTCGGCGCGGCGTTCCTTTATCCGCTCCTTGGCGTTTGCAACATCCTCTGACGTAATCGTCCACATGGGTCACCTGCCGGTAATGACGCTTCATTGACGCACAATAATCTTGCTAAAAAATTAATCCCCAGATCCGAACCGGCGCGTTTCTCAGTCTCTTCCGCGAGGCATCGCAAGGGCCGCCGTTAAGGAATCCGCAACCGAATCTCTTTAAGAGGGGCAGGCGGCACGTCAGCGAAAAGAGGAGAGAAGCGTGAGCGAGGCACAACCCAGCGGAAAAGCGGAGTCGATGGAAGTCGAGATGCTCGAAGCCAAAGAGCTCTGGAGCGAATATCGCCTCTCCGACGGCACGACCTTGCGCGTCAAACCGGTCATGATCGCCGTTTTCCGCGCCGACGGCAAAGAGAGCGCCGACGGCGAGCCTGTCTACAACACCAAATCGACTCTCGTCATGGATGTGAGAGCGCCGAACGGAGCGATGAAGCGGGATTAACCCCATGCAAAGCGGGACCTATATCCGCTCATCGAGCTGGAAACCGGCGAGTGCATGCTCCTCGGCGGCGGTTCAGGTGTCGACGACCTCGGTCTTCCACGCGGCAAGCAGCGAGGGATTCACCGAGATGCAACGCCAGCCCGCGAGTGCGACGACGATGGGACGGGCGGTCGCCCCGCTCTACGCGACGACCGGCTCGCGCCGCCCCTTATGGCTTGGCGCGCATTCCCCGTTTTCCCTGCGAACGGTGGCGAGCGGCCCGTCGAAAGCGAATCCCGCGGACGGGGCGGTCCCTGCGGACGGGGCGATCCCTGCGGACGGAGCGATCCCTGCGGACGGGGCGATCCCTGCGGACGGGGCGATCCCTGCGGACGGAGCGATCCCTGCGGACGGGGCGATCCCTGCGGACGGAGCGATCCCTGCGGACGGGGCGATTCCTGCGGACGACGCGATTCCCGCGAACGCGCCGGCGAGCGCCGAACCGGAAAACCGGCCGCACAAGAGCGAAGTGGTACGCCTCGAAATCGAGTCGCTCAAATATTACGAGGTGTTGAAGCCGATCCCGGTGGTCGTGAGACCGCTTGGCGATCGCACCTTCGAAGCCGAGGTTGCCGAGCTCAACATTTCGACGACCGGATCGAGCATCATGGGCGTCTTTCTTTCCATGAAATCCCAGATCGTCTCGATCGTCGATCGCTATCATGGCAAGAAAATACTCAACCAAGAGGAACAGCGGCATCTGGCGGCGTTCGAAAAGTATATCGGCAACACCCGCCGCCATTGGTACGCGCGATAGGAGAGACCCGGGTCAAAGCCGCCAGCCTCGAAGCGGCGGGTCAGCGACCCGGCATTCGGGCGGGCGTTGCCCATGGCCCGGTCCGTCACCGGGCGGCGGGGCGCTTTATGCGGAGCTTCGGCTCCCGCGGGAGCGCGTTCAACGCCGCAGATGCCACTCTTCGGTAATCTGTCCGCCTTTGGTGTTGTTGAGCAGGACCAGTTGGCCTCCGCCGGCTACGACCAAGCTCTGCGTGTAGGTACCGGAGGAGCAGCCGGGATCTTTGGTAATGAACTTGACGGAGTCGCTGCCGCTGCCGTTGGCGCCCACCACGTAAACACCGCTGATTTTGGCGTTACAGATCGCGCCGTTGATGGTGTAGGTCTCGTGCCCGCGGAGGTCGCCCGCACCATCCGCGACGAAGATACCCACCCCGCTCAGCGCCTCCGGGTTGCTGCCGCCCGTGCTCCCCGAAAACAGCGAGGCGTAAGCCCCATTGATGCTGGCGTCGGAGAACATTGGCTGAGCCGGCGCACTGCCGCCATAGCCCAGGAAAAGCGCCGCCGATACCGCCGCCGCCGCCGCAGTTTTAACGATCCCAATCATCACCGATGGCTCCTTTGCGAGGGCGCGAGAGTTCATGCGCAATCAGCGGTTATGTTGGACCTTCCGTCGGCCCGGTCAAACCCCAATTTTGCGAGAAGCGGGCCGGTGTGTCGGCGTGCCCCGAGGCGCGGCGGAACGGCTCCTTACGGCAGGCTCTCCGAGCGCGTATAGCGGCGCCAGGCGCTCATCTGGATCGCCGAAGTGAGGCAATGGACGACGACCGGCCGCGTCTTTACGGCAAAGGCGTGCGCAATCGCGTCCTTGACCTCCCGTTCCTGGCGAATGGTGATGCCCTCGGCCCCGAAAGAGCGCCCCCAGGCCGCGAAATCGGGATTGGTGAGGCGCGTCCCCGCCATAAACGGCCGCTCGGGATAGCGCATAAAAGAATGCATGCCGATCGTGCCGTACATGCCGTTGTCGGCGATGATGACAATGGGCGCGGCGCCGTATTGAACCGCGGTTGCGATCTCGTTTCCCATCATGAGGGCGCCGCCGTCGCCGAGAAAGGCGACGACCTCTGTTCCCGGACGCCGCAGCGCCGCCGCCACGGCCATCGGCATCCCCGAACCCATGGCGCCGACCACCGACGAGAGAAACACCTGCCCTTGGCGGAAGCCGATATAGCGGTGGACAAAGGTCGCGAAATTGCCGGCGTCGGTCGTGACCGTGGCGTCCCGCGCCAAGTGCTTATCGACCTCGCAGACGACGGCGGCGAAATTGACGCCGTCGCTCGTCGGCTCCCATTCCTTGGCGAGAAGCGTTTTGTGGATCCGGTTGAGCCCTTCGACCCAGGCGCGGCGCTTTTCAGCGTCCTTCGGGGCGCCCCGCGCGAGCAGCGCCTCGATCACGGCGTGGGGGCTTGCAGCAAGGCCCAGGACGGGGCGCCACACGCGCCCGATCTCGTTCGCATCCGGCCAGACATGAACAAGCGGCAATTGCGGTTCGGGCGCCGTCGGAAAGCGGTAGCCTTGGCTCACCGTGTCGCTCATCCGCTCGCCGAGCGCCACCATGAGGTCCGCGTGCTTCATCTCCTCCAACTGAAGAGGCGGTACGCGGATCCCCATATAGCCGCCGTAATTGGGATGGCCGGCGTCGAAAAGCTGGGGCCGGCGGTGGGCCGGGCAGATCGGCAACACCCATTCCTCGGCAAAACGGTTGAGATCGGCAAAGACCGCCTTCTCGCGCACCGCCTCGGCGAGAAGCGCGCCGCCGACGAGGACGAGCGGCCGCTCGGCCGCGCCCAGCCTCTCGTAAAGCCGATCGAGATCGGCCGGAAGCGGCCCGGCCGCAGCGCGCGGGCGCGGCAGCGCGACGGCGGATTCCGTTTCCGCGTCGAAGAGGTCTTCGGGAAGGATCACCGCGACGGGGCCCGGCGTTCCGCTCTCGGCCAAGTGAAAAGCGCGGGCGAGGGCTTCCGACGCCTGCTCCGGCATCGCGACCTCGACGACCGCTTTCGTCACATCGGAAAGGAGCCGCGAATAATTCTGCTCCTGCAAAGCGAGGCGTCCCGATTCCGCGCGCTCGACTTGGCCGACCAGCACCACGAGAGGTGTCGCGTCGTGATGGGCGGAGTGCAGCGCCACCATCGCGTTCGCAAGCCCGGGACCGCGCGAGACCATCGCCACCCCGGCGCGGTCGCGAAGGCGCCCGTCGGCCACCGCCATATAGCCGGCGCCCGCCTCGTGGCGGCAAACGACGATGCGCGTCCTGTTGCTTTCGATGAGAGCGCTTGTGAGGCCGACATAGCTCTCGCCCGGCACGCAATAGACCTGATCGACCTCATGCGTTTCGAGGCTGTCGACGAGAAGGCGAGCGACGGTTCGGCGCATCGGTATCCTACCCTTTTTGAGCGGCGCTCTCCCCGCATATAAGAAGCCCAGCCCTTCCGGAAAGCGGCATTTGCCTCTGCCCGCCGCCGTTTGCGCATATCAAGGCTGCGTAAAGACGATCGACCAAGAGGCTGCGGAAAAACGCTGGAACGTCGTCATTCCGGGGCGCGGTCGATCCGCGGGCTATCAGCCTTGCGCGGCCTTCGCGGCGAACCTCCGACGGCCGTGTCCGGCACGTCGCCCGCGGAGGCGAGCCCGGTATCCATAAACACAGGCCCGCGGAATCAATGGCTTGGCCTGTGTTCATGGTTTCCGGTCCCGGCCCTCACGGGCCGTCTCGGAATGACAGGGGTTTTTTCCGCATCCTAAGAGGCCTTGGCCTGATGCGAGAAGAGCGGAAGGCCGAGGCTTAGTGACACGTTCCTCAGGCGGTGCTCTTCCGCGCGCGCTGCTCCTCGGCGATCTCGCCCGCCGCCGTGCGCGCCCGGCTCGCCGCCTCGCGCGCCATCTGGGCGCAGAGGCCGGTATAGGCCATCGGATCGAGGAGGGCCGCGATTGCCGCGTCGCCGAGGTGCGCCGAAACGCGCGGGTCGACGGCGAGAAGTTCGGCAAAGGGCTTTCCGGAGGTAAAGGCTTCCTGCGCCGCCTCGTAGACGACATCGTGCGCGTTCTGGCGGCCGATCGGCTCGCCCAATTTCAGCATGATCGCCTCGGCCATGATGAGCCCGCCCGAAAGATCGAGGTTTTTGCGCATGCGCTGCGGGTCGAGCCTCAAACCCCGCAAAACCGCGACGAGGCGCGAGAGCATGTCGCCCATCGCGATCGCCGCGCGCGTCTCCGCGGCTTCGATCAAGAGGCTCGCGGTGCGGTCGGCCTCGTGTTCGGCCTGCATCGCTTCGAAAGCCATCGGCACGGCTGCGCGGATCTCGGCCGAAAGGGCGACGATGTCCTGGCAGAGCTTCGGGTTCCTTTTTTGCGGCATGGTCGAGCTGCCGACCGTTCCCGCCGGAACCGGTTCTTCGACCTCGCCGAATTCGGTCTTCATGAGCGTATAGATCTCGCGCGCGATCCGGCCCGAGGTCGCGCCGACAAGGCCCCAGATGAGGATGTTCTCGGCGAGGTGGTCGTAAAGCGTGCGCGAGGGGATCGCCATCGCGCGCATGCCGAGATTGCGCGCGAGCGCCTCCGCGACCCGCGGTCCTTTCTCGCCGAATGAAGCAAAGGTGCCGGCGCCGCCGCCGAGCATTGCGACGAAGATCCGCGGCGCCGCCTCTCTCATGCGCTCGACATGACGGAGCATCTCGTCGATCCAGGCGGCCGGCTTCAGGCCGAAGGTCGCGGGCAGCGCGTGCTGGCCGTGGGTGCGCCCGGCGATCGGCATCTCTGCCCCCTTCTCGGCGAGTTCGGCCATCGCCAAAAGCGCCTCGCCGATGAGCTTCAGAAAGATCCGGTGCGCCTCTCGCAAGACCAGAAGATCGCCCGTCTGCGTGATGTTCTGCGTCGTCGCGCCCCAATGGACGAAGCCGCCATAAGGTTCGCCCACCGCCCGGCCGAGTTCCCAGACGAGCGGAACGATGGTGTGTCCGGTGCGCGCGAACCCTTCCTCGATCCGCTTCCGGTCGAGAAGATCGAGGCGCGCCCGGCGCGCGATCGCCTCTGCGGCCTCGCGCGGGATCATTCCCTCCTCGGCCTCGGCCTTGGCAAGGGCGGCTTCGACATCGAGCCAAGCCTGCCAGCGGTTTTCCTGCCGATAAAGGGCGCGGATGCCGGGGTCAGAAACCCGCGCCGCGGTCGGAAGCTCGTCGCTCATCAAGTCCCTCCTCACGCACGTTTCGATGTTACGATAAACCGAGGCAAGGACGGAGGGTGACTTCCCTTCGCACCGAAGGAGAACGCCGATGCGGCTTTTCGACCTCACGGGACGCGTTGCCTTGGTGACCGGAGGGAACGGCGGGATCGGGCTCGGCATGGCCGAGGCGCTCGCCGAAGCCGGGGCGGCGGTGGCGATCGCCGCGCGCAATCCCGAAAAGGCCGAGGCGGCGCTCGCCCGGCTTCTCGCCGCCGGCGGCAACGCCCGCTTTTTTCCCCTCGACCTCCAAGAGGAGCGCTCGTGCCGCAGGGCGGTCCTGGAGGTGGCGCGCCATTTCGGCCGTCTCGACATTCTCGTCAACAATGCCGGCACGACGGTGCGCAAGCCGGCGGAGACCTTTACGGCAGAGGAATGGCGCCGCGTGCTCGAAACCAATCTCTCCGGCGCCTTTTTCTGCTGCCAGGCCGCTCACCCTCTCATGAAGGAGGCGGGCGGCGGCAAGATCATCAACATCGGGTCGATGTTCTCGCTGTTCGGCGCTCGCTATGCCGTCGCCTACGCCGCGAGCAAGGGCGGGCTTTTGCAGGTGACGAAATCGCTCGCCTGCGCCTGGGCCAAGGACAATATCCAGGTCAACGCCGTGCTCCCGGGCTGGATCGACACGGAGTTGACGCGCGCCGCGCGGCGCGAGGTCGAAGGATTGAACGACGCCATCCTTTCGCGCACGCCGATGGGCCGTTGGGGCGAGACGCGGGATCTAGCCGGCGTCGCCGTCTTTCTTGCCTCGCCCGCTTCCGACTTCGTGACCGGCACCGCGATCCCCGTCGATGGCGGGTTTTCGGCGATGGGTTGAATGAGCGGCCGCAGGAAGAGCGGCCATCGCCGCCTTTCAATAAGGCCGCCCGTCCCGGTGAACGAAAATCCGCCGGCCCTCGGCGGAGATCGCGCGGCCGAGGTCGACGTCGGGGTAGACGACCGTATCCGCGAGACTGCGGTCGCCGATCTCGAGAAAGACGACGTCTCGATCGCTCTTGTTGACGAGGTGATGCGCCTCGCCCGAGCCCGCTTTGAAACCGGCGCACATCCCGGGGCGAAGCGGCGTCTCGCCGGCGTTCGTAACGAGCGTCGGCTCGCCTTCGAGGATGTAGATGAGCTCGTCCTCGCGGCTATGCGTGTGGCGCAGGGCGGAGGCTCCTCCCGGCGGGATCCGAGTGAGATTGACCCCGAAATGGGTGAGCCCGAAAAAATCGCCGAGAGCGCGCCGCACCCTCCCTCTTACCCGGCTGTAGAAGGGTTCGGGATAATGCATCGCCGCTCGGGCCTCCGGCACCGCGGCGGCCTCTATCGCGACCGGCTTTGCCTCATCCATTTTCGCCTCCTCTCTGATTTTCCGGGATGACCGCTCCCCTCTCGCTGGTAGTCGCCTACCAGACGACCGGAATGTTGTAGTCCGCGAAGACCTCGTCGATAGTGACGACATGGCACTCTTCGGAGAGCGCCTGAGCCATCATGATCCGATCCCACGGATCGCGGTGAGGTCCGGGAAGCGCCGCCGCGGCGAGCGCGTGCTCAAGGGAAACCGCCAATACCCCGATGCGCTCGCGGCGCAACGCGCGCGGCAGGCTTTCCGGCAGCGGAGGAAGCCGACCCAGGAGGATGCGGAAAAACCCCCTGTCATTCCGGGACGGCCCGTGAGGGCCGGGCCCGGAAACCATGAATGCAGGCCAAGCCAT
>JAKAOO010000050.1 GCA_021812165.1 Pseudomonadota bacterium
CTCGTCGATCCGACCCATCCCATGGCGACGAAATCCCTGATCCGGGTGATCGAAGGGGGAAGGCGGGCGGTCATCTTTCCCGAAGGGCGCATCAACGTCACCGGCGGGGCCTTGATGAAGATCTATGAAGGGCCGGCGATGGTTGCGGACAAGGCGCAGGCGCTCGTCGTGCCGGTGCGCCTCGACGGCCCCGAATTCTCGCCCTTCTCGCGCCTGTCCGGAACGCTGAAGCGGCGCCTTTTCCCGCGCATCACGATCACGATCCTGGAGCCGCGCCGGCTTCAAGTGCCCGAAGGGCTGCGCGGCCGCGCGCGCCGCCATCGGGCGGGCCTTCTCCTTTACGATGTGATGAGCGAGATGATGGCGCGGCGCCCGAGTGCGGAAAGCCTTTACGCCGAGGTTCTCTCCATGCGCCGCACGCAGGGCGGCCGAAGCCGCATCTTCGAAGATCCGACGCCCGCCGCGCTCACCTATAACCGGGCGATCGCGGCGAGCGAGGTCCTCGGCCGTCGTCTGGCGGCACGGACGAGGCGCGGAGAATTCGTCGGGATCATGCTGCCGACTTCGATCGGGGCGGCGATCGCGTTTCTCGCGCTTCAAGCTTTCGGGCGCGTTCCGGCAATGCTCAACTTCAGCGCCGGAGCGGACGGGGTTCTTTCCGCCTGCCGCACCGCCGGGCTCAAAACGGTTCTCTGTTCGCGACGCTTTATCGAGGCCGCCCGCCTGGAGAGCGTTGCCAAGCGGCTCGAAGGTGAGGTCGCGCTCATCTCGCTCGAGGACCTGCGCAAAGAAATCGGGCTCAAGGATCGCCTCTATGGCCTCATTGCGAGGCACTTGGCCGCGCGTCGCCACCGCCGTCTCAAGATTCTCCGGGAGGAGCCCGCCGCCGTTCTCTTTACTTCGGGAAGCGAAGGCGCGCCCAAAGGGGTCGTGCTCTCCCACGCCAATCTCCTCGCCAACCGCCGCCAGAACACGGCGCGCATCGATTTCAGTCCAAAGGATCGCGTGCTCAACGCTCTGCCGCTCTTTCACAGCTTTGGCCTCATGGGCGGGTTCTTGATGCCTCTCCTCTCGGGGGTGCCGGTTTTTCTTTATCCTTCGCCGCTTCATTACCGCACCATCCCCGAGCTTTCGTACAACATCGCGGCGACGATCCTTTTCGGCACCGACACCTTTCTCATGGGTTACGCGAAGCGCGGCAATCCCTACGACTTCTATTCCCTGCGCTATGTCTTTTCGGGCGGCGAACCCGTGCGCGAGGAAACCCGGGCGGTCTGGTTCGAGCGTTTCGGGATGCGCATCCTCGAAGGGTATGGCGTCACGGAATGCAGCCCCGTCATTGCCGTCAGCACGGCAATGCATTTCAAGAGCGGTTCCGTCGGCCGCTTCCTGCCTCTGCTCGAATGGCGTCTCGAACCGGTTTCGGGCATCGAAAAAGGCGGGCGGCTTTTTGTGAAAGGCCCCAATGTGATGCTGGGCTACCTGCGAGCCGAGCGGCCGGGGGTGCTGGAGCCGCCCGAAGAGGGCTGGCACGACACGGGAGACGTGCTCGCGGTCGACGAAGAGGGTTACGTGTCGTTCGAGGGCCGGCTCAAGCGCTTTGCCAAGATTGCCGGAGAGATGATCGCGCTCGCGACCTCGGAGCGGATCGCCGAGATCGCGTACCCCGAAGGAAGGCATGCGGTCGTCGCAGTTCCCGATCGGCAGCGAGGCGAAGCCCCGATTCTCGTTACCGAAGCGAAGGGCGTCGAACGGCAGAAGCTCATCGCCGCGGCCCACCGTCTCGGGGTGTCCGAACTCGCCGTTCCGCGCGGGATCGTCGAGGTCGAACGCCTGCCTCTGCTCGGCACCGGAAAGCCCGATTACCCCGCGGTTGCGCGTCTTCTCGAAGAGGCGCGCGGGAGGGCCGGAACGCCCGCCGCCGGGGTCGCCGCGACGCAATAATTCGCCGGGAGCCCCTTCGCGGGGGCGGGCTCTTGAGCCTTGTGCGCGGGGCAACGGCAAAGCGCCCGGGCCTCGCCGCAACGCATTGGACGCGACCGAAAAAGGCGGTAATCGGGCGCCCTACGTCCTATCTATAGAGAGCGCGGCCGTGCCTCGAGGCGCGGTCGCGATTTGATTTTAGCCGGAAAGAAACGAGAGAGCCTTGGCCGTCACGTCACCAGCCCCCGACATCACTTCCGTCGCGATCGAAGAGGAGATGCGGCGCTCCTACCTCGATTACGCGATGAGCGTCATCGTGGCGCGCGCGATTCCCGACGTGCGCGACGGATTGAAACCGGTGCACCGCCGCATTCTTTACTCGATGAAGGCGCAAGGGAACGAGTGGAACCGCCCCTACCGCAAATCGGCGCGCATCGTCGGCGAGGTGATGGGCAAGTATCACCCGCACGGCGATCTCGCGATCTATGAGGCGATGGTCCGGATGGCGCAGGATTTCGCGATGCGCCTGCCGCTCGTCGACGGGCAGGGGAATTTCGGCTCGATGGACGGGGATCCGCCGGCGCATCAGCGCTATACCGAGGCGCGGCTCGCCCGCGCCGCCGACACGCTTCTCGACGATCTCGACAAGGACACGGTCGATTTCCAGCCGAATTACGACGAGACCGAGCGCGAGCCCAAGGTTCTTCCGGCCGGCTTTCCCAATCTTCTCGTCAATGGCGGCAGCGGCATCGCGGTCGGCATGGCGACCAACATTCCTCCGCACAATCTCGGCGAGGTTATCGACGCCTGCTGCGCCTATCTCGACAACCGCGAGATCATCGCCGACGAGCTGATGGAATACCTGCCGGCGCCGGACTTTCCGACCGGAGGAATCATCGTTGGGCGCGCCGGCACCGCGGCCGCATACAAATTGGGGCGCGGCGCCATCATCCTGCGCGCCCGCCACCATATCGAAGAGTTGCGCCGAGACCGCCAGGCGCTCGTTTTCACCGAGATCCCCTATCAGGTCAACAAGGCGCGCCTCGTCGAGCGCATTGCCGAAACCGTGCGCGAGAAGCTGATCGAGGGCATCGCCGAAATGCGCGACGAAAGCGACCGCGAAGGGGTGCGGGTCGTCGTCGAGTTGAAGCGCGACGCCGAGCCCGACGTGGTCTTGAACCAGCTGTATCGCCACACGGCTTTGCAGACGAGCTTCGGCGTCAACATGCTGGCGCTCAATGCCGGGCGGCCCGAGCTGCTCACTCTGCGCGACATCGTCGCCGCTTTTATCGCGTTTCGCGAAGAGGTCATCACCCGCCGCACGCGTTACCTTCTGGGAAAGGCGAGAGCGCGCGCGCATGTCCTCATCGGGCTCCTCGTCGCGGTCGCCAATATCGACGCCGTCATCGCGCTCATCCGCGCGGCCGCCGATCCGGCCTCGGCGCGCGCCGCGCTTGTCGAAAGGGTTTGGCCTGCCGCCACGGTGGCGCCGCTCATCGCGCGCGCCGGGGGCGAGGCAGCCGGCGGCGTCAGCGAGGAGGGAACCTACCGGCTTTCCGAGGAACAGGCGCGCGCCATCCTGGAGTTGCGCCTGCAGCGCCTGACCGGCCTCGAACGCGGCAAAATCGGGGACGAGCTCGAGGCTCTCGCCGCCGAGATCGGCGGATATCTCGAGATCCTGGGCTCTCGCGACCGGCTTATCGGGTTGCTCCGCGACGAGCTTTTGGCCATCAAAAAGGATTTCGCGACGCCGCGCCAAACCGCGATCGAGGATGTCGAATTCGAAGCCGATATCGAGGCGCTCATCCAGCGCGAGCCGATGGTCGTGACCGTCAGCCACAACGGCTACATCAAACGCGTGCCGCTTTCGACCTATCGCGCGCAACGACGCGGAGGCCGCGGGCGCGCCGGAATGGCGATGCGGGAAGAGGATTTCCTCTCCGAGGTGTTTATCGCCTCGACCCATGCGCCGGTTCTCTTTTTTACCTCGAGCGGGCGCGTCTACAAGCTCAAGGTCTACCGCCTGCCTCTCGGCACGCCGCAGGCGCGCGGGCGCCCGATGGTCAATCTGCTGCCCAACCTCGCACCAGGCGAGGGGATCTCGGCGGTGATGGCTCTACCCGAAGACGAGGAAACGTGGAACGATCTTTCCGTCATGTTTGCGACGCAGAAGGGGTATGTGCGGCGCAATGCGCTTTCCGACTTCGGCAATGTCATGGCCAATGGCAAGATCGCCATGAAGTTCGAAGGCGAGGAGGCCGGCGATCGCTTGATCGGAGTTCGCAGCTGCAGCGAAGGGAGCGACGTATTGCTCGCGACGCGAGGGGGCAAGGCGATCCGCTTTGCGGTGTCGGGCGTCCGCCTCTTCAGCGGCCGCTACTCGGTCGGCGTGCGGGGCATTCGCTTGGCCGAGGGGGACGAGGTCATCTCGATGTCGATCCTGCGCCACGAAGAAGTCCCTTCCGATCTGCGCGACGCCTATCTGCGGGCGGCCGCCCGCAAACGGCGGCAGATGGACGCGGAAAGCGAGACGGCGGCGCTCGCGGCGCCCGAGCCCGAAGAGGCCGAGGAGGAGCCTCAAGGGGAGGAGATCTCTGACGAGGTCTACGGCGATCTCGCGAGCCGCGAGGAATTCCTCTTGAGCGTCACCGAAAAGGGCTTTGGGGTCAGATCCTCGGCTTATGATTATCGCATCACCGGGCGCGGTGGTCAGGGCATCGACAATATGGACCTCGGCCGGCGGGCGGACGCGATGGTCGCCGTCTTTCCGGTCGGGCATGAGGACGAGATCGTGCTGGTGACGGATGGGGGGCAGGTGATCCGCTGCCCGGTCCACGACATCCGCATCGCCCGGCGCAAGAGCGGAGGGGTTGTGCTGTTCAAAGTCGGCGAGGGCGAGCGGGTGGTTTCGGTGGCTCGCCTGGTCTCGGAAGAAAACGGCAATGGCGCCGCCGGAGAGCCCGAGGCCAGCGCGCCTCCCGAAGGAAACGATGACGCAGAGCGCGACGAGCAAGAAGAGGGGGAGAATTGATGGTCAGGCCGCATGTGGGGGTTTATCCGGGGACGTTCGATCCGATCACCAACGGCCACTGCGACATCATCCGGCGCGGGGTCAGGATCGTCGACCGTCTCATCATCGGGGTGGCGAGCAACGATACGAAAGGGCCGCTTTTTTCGGCCGAGGAGCGCATCGAGATCGTGCGCGAGGAGATCGGCCATCTCGACGACGGGGATCGGGAGCGCATCGAGGTGCGGCCCTTCGACAATCTCCTGATGCACTTTGCGCAATCGGTGAGGGCGAGCGTCATCCTGCGCGGCCTGCGCGCGGTCAGCGATTTCGAATACGAGTTCCAGATGGCCGGCATGAACGCGCGCCTCAACCCCGAGATCGAGACCGTGTTCCTGATGGCGTCCGACCGCTACCAGTTCATCTCCTCGCGTTTCGTCAAGGAGATCGCGGCTCTGGGGGGCGACGTCTCCCATTTCGTGAGCCCGCGCGTCGCGGCCCGTCTCGTCGCCCGCTTTGCCCCTCAGCGCGGCCGCTCGCGCCGTCGCACCGCCGCCGCGGACTGAGGGCGCGGCGAGCTTCCGGGCCGTCTTTTGGGCGAAACCGCGCCCCGCCTTCACCATCGCAAAAGGCGCGTCCAGGCGGTTGTCAACGGATGCGCCCGGCTTTCGCGGAGCCAGTCGGTCCCGAAACTACTTGGTGACGGTGAGGGTGAACGGCGCGGACTGGCTGCCGCTCGCGTCGCGTCCGGTCACCGTCACGGTCCAGGAACCTTTGGGCCCGCGCCGACCCGCGGATATCGTCAGGGTCGAGGTGCCTGTAGCGGGCACCGGGCTGACGCTGAAGCTCGCAGTCGTGCCGGTTGGCAAGCCGCTTGTGCTGAGGCTCACCGAAGGCGAGCCGCTCGTCGCGGTCACCCTGACCGTAAGCGAATTGCTCGAACCGCGCTTTACGGTGAGCGAGCTTGATGAGAGCGCGAGCGTAAAGTCCGGGCCGCTCGAGGGCGGGGGCGGCGATCCGCCGGCGATCGTGAAGGAGCCGATATAGGTGCTCCACTGATAGCTCGAAGTCTGTTTGTAGTATTCGTTGGTGTACCAGAAGGTCGAATCGTCGCTCGGATCGATGCGCATTGCCGTGTAGTCGCCCCAACGCGTGTAGCCGGTCTGCGAGCCGGCGCCGGGCTTGAGGATGGTTTCCGAGCCCATCTGCCCGAGGGCCGATCCGGCGGTCCAGCCGGTAAAGGCGATCGAGGGATAGATCGAGCCGCTCGAAAGGCTGTATCCGAGAGCGATGTCGCCGGCGCGGTCCATCGCCGCGCTGCCCATCCAGCGATAGGCGGAATCCGGCGCGTAGGTTCCCGCCTGATAAAGGCTGAACGGCTCGCCCGGGCTCGGCTGCGTGAGTTCGTACCAGCGCTCGCCGGCGCTCGACCCCGCCGCGACCGAATGATTGACGACCATCGCCGCGGAGCCGTTGCTAAAAACGCGGTAGGCGAGGCGGTACATCAGGCGGTCGCCTAGCGAGTCGAGCTGCTCACTGGTGCCGGGCTGCGGGATGCAGGTGCCGCCGCCGCAGGCTTCGTTGAACGAGGGCACCGCAATGTCGACGTAGTTGAGCGTCGAACTGCCGGTGCCGAAGTTCGGACTGAGTTCGTAAAGCCGCAGGCTGCTCGTCGTCTCGAAATTGAGGAAATAGCCGGGCGTCCCGTCGCTCGGCGGAGTCGCGCCGTCGAGATCGGACGGAAGGAAATTGCCGTCGTTGGAGATCGTGTAGTAAAAGAAGCCGGGAGAGGACGCTCCATTCAACATCGCCTGCCGGTCATAAGCGGCAAGCTCGGAACCGACGAAGATCTCTCCGGCGTAAAAGAGGTTGAAGCTGCCGAGATAGACGGAATTGCTCACTGTCGGCCACACGCCCAATTTCGGATAATCATTCAGGTAGCTGCCGAAATCCTGGGAATAAAGATAATAGGATCCCGTGGGGTCGCTCGTCTCCGAGATCGCAAAGCATTCCGAATAGGGAGCGCTGAGGCTGCCGAGCTCGGTGATGATCCAGCGGCCGGTGCCGCCGTCGCCGAGGCCGTCAGGCGCCAGATTGTCGTATTGCACGATCGGGTCGCCGGCGTTGTTTGTCGCGCAGCTGCCGCCGAGAGCGCTCCAGAGGCTCGAAAGTATCTTCGGATAGCCGGGAAGCATCGCCCCGGTGCTTTTGTCGAAAACCGCGATCTCGGTGTTGACGATCTGGACGACGTATGTCTGCCCGACGGCGATGTTCGGGTCGGGGGGGATGGCGCCGTTTTCGCCGATGCCGTCGAAACCCGTCTTCGGTTGGATGGAGAGGCGGGGGCCCGGCCGCGTTTGCAATATGCTCTTGCCGGAGCCGGCGCCGCCGGGACCCGCTCCGCGCGGCGGCAGCCGCCTCGGCGCGGGGATGATTTTCGGGACCTCAGCCGGCAGCGCGCGCAGGGCGGCCGGAAGATCCTCGAGACGCGGCGAGAGCGCCGGGCCGTTGAGATGCGAGACGGCCGGCGGGGCCAGAGCGGCCCGCGCCAAAGCCGTCGCCGGCGCCGCGGCGAGGGCGGCTGTCGAGGCAATAACGCCGACCGCGAGCCAGCGCCGGAACGATCCGGCGATCAATGCGCGGCCTCCAG
Organism: Pseudomonadota bacterium; assembly: GCA_021812165.1. GTDB lineage: Bacteria > Pseudomonadota > Alphaproteobacteria > ATCC43930 > CGMCC-115725 > AP-15. The sequence continues at coordinate 7,581 of JAKAOO010000050.1, forward strand.
GCCCTTTTCTTCCCAATCCGCGATCAAGCCCGATTGTCATCGTTCCACCTCACATGCGTGGAGCGGCGCTCCCGGAGCCGGAGCGTCAAGGGCGAGACTGCGCCCCACTCGCGCCCTGCGGCTCAAGTCCGATCAAGGACCGGTCTCCCTTTTTGAGGATTATTAAAGAATCCGCGATTTTCCGATCCATATTTTACAAATTTGCGCGAAAATTGGCGATCGCGCAAGATGCCCTGTCACAGAAGGTTTCTCACCGATTTCGAGAAGTGCGGGATGTTCCGCTTCCGCGCGGGAGATGCGATGGCCGAAAGTGTTGCCAGCGGCGCCTGCGACGGCATTTGCGCAGGCAGCGTCGTTTGAGGAGCGGCGGTAGCGCCATAACGGCGTCGCGGTTAAGCACGCAGCAAAGGCCGGCGGACTGAGGGCGCGGCGAGCTCCCGGGCCGTTTTTGGGCGAGACCGCGCCCGCTTGTCGGGGTCGCCGCGGCCTCGGAGCTTTTCGCCGCTTCGATCTGCGAGGGGTGCCGCCAAAGCTTCCTGCACATCGTTCTCGTCACCGTCGCCCAGGGTAAAGCGCTAAACTGCGGCACGTCAATGTTAAGAAAGACTAACAATGACCGTGCATAAAAGCCGGTCCGACCAATTTCAGATTTCTCTTGTCGTTTGTCTTAAATTCGTGTAGTCTTTTAAAAAGGATGAGGATTCTGAAACCGTCAGGGAGACAGGGATGAGCGAAGGTGATTGGCTGGCCCGTTCCGCGGGCATTGCTCTTGCTGGCGCTGCAGCAGTTTGCCTTATGGCCTCGGCAACCGCCCTGCCGCCGGCTGCCGTCCGGCACGCGCCGATCCAGGTGCGCCGCAACCCCGACGGAAGCGTCAAACGCGGGCTGCGCGGCGAGATGCAGAGCTCCAACTGGTCGGGCTACGCGATCGCCAGCTATATGTCGGCTTCTCCGTTCGCCACGAAAGGGGGAAAACCGGGCGGAGGCCTCGGTGGCGGCGGCGGATCGGGAGGGAGCTACACTTCGGCGCAATTGACCTGGGTCGTTCCCCCGGTCACTTACGGCTCCTCCACGGATACGACGGGTTCGAGCGAATATTCGGCGAACTGGGTCGGGATCGGCGGATTTTGCGAGAACGCCCTCTGCACCAAGCTCGACCATACCCTGATCCAGCTCGGCACCGAGCAGGACGTTTCGCCGGGCGGAGCGGCCGAGTACTCCGCCTGGTACGAGATGCTGCCGCAGTCCGAAACTCCGCTGAGCACAACAACCTATCCGGTTTCGCCCGGCGACACGATGACGGCGTCGCTTTCCTGCGGCACAACCTGCTCGCAGAAAAAGCAGACATGGCTCCTGACAATGACGGACACGAGCGCGACGCACGCCGCATGGACCTGGTCGCAGAGCTTCCCCTACGGCTCCTCGGAAGCCTCGGCGGAATGGATCGAAGAGGCGCCTTACTCGGGCGGCGTTCTGCCGCTTGCCGATTTCGGCACGGCAAGCTTTTCGGCAACCGGCGGCGCCGATGGCGGGAACCCCCCGCTCACGATTTCCCAGAACGGCATCCAGATGAAAGACCCGTGGGGTCAGACCTCGAACCCGTCTGACCCGGACTCGTCCGATGATTTCAACGCTTGCTGGGGGTTCCAGAGCTTTACCGCCTGCGCGACCCCGACCCCCTGAGGTCGTTTCAGCCCTGCTGCGTGCCCCGATACGCTCGCACGCAGTAGGGCCGCCCGGACGCGTCAATAGAAAGCGAAGGTTCTGACTTCGATGCTCTCGCGCGGCGGCGCGGCGGCGGGCGAGTTCGGGTCTTCGAAAGCGCCGTGCGCCGAAAACCGCGCGGCACCTTTTTTCGCCGAGTCGAAGCAGCGGATGAGCAATACCTCCTCCGCCTCCATCTTCGGAAAATAAAACCAGCGCTGCGCCGGGTTGTAGGTCACCGAATAGATCTCGCCGGTGCGATCCGGGTATTTGAGATCGGTCGCCACGAGGTTCTCGTCGGCGAGGCTTTCGGCGTCGCAAAGCGCGAGAGGCGATCGCAGCACCGGGCCCGTGATCGGACGCCACAGGTTGATGATCGCAAAGCGGCGCTCGAGAAGCCCTTCCGCCTCCTCACCGAAAAAATCGCGCACCCTCTGCGGCGCCGAGCGCGCGGTATAATCGTTGTGCATGCGAGTTGCCGGCAACTTGACGCCGCTTCCCCGTTCTTTGCCGCGCGCCCCGTTGCGCACGATGTGGTCGAAAGCGACGACGCGTCCTGCACCGGTCAGGCTTTGCATCAGGCGTTCGGTTTCCGGGTAATAGAGGGTCTTGATCTCGTTTTCGTCGTAAAAGTTGCGAACGGCCGTCGGATGGCGAAAGAGGAGGAAGCCCTCATGGTCGAGCGAGAGCCGATCCCGAATGGCGCGTGCGTCCTCGACCGTGACGCGCTCCTCCCTTCGCCCTCCGGTGCGCGACGGGACGCCGGGAGGCGGCTCGTAATTGTAATAGACCGGCTTTTCCCGCGCCGGGAGGAGAAAAGAGAGCGGCGCGAGAACGCCCTCTTGAGCCGAAAACCGAAGGCCGTCCATGATCGCCTCTCCCAAAGCCTGCCTCGCCCGGCGAAGATTTTAATAGGAAGAAGTACACTTGGTCCAGCGAGGCCACCGCAAGGGTGATCTACGGCGATTTGTGTCAGGTGAGGAAAGGGGGTTCGGAATGACAAGGCTCTACCTCGTGCGACACGGCCATGTGGAAGGCATCTCGCCCTTGCGCTTTCGCGGTCGCGCGGCGTTGCCGCTTTCCGATCTCGGGCGCCGCCAGGCCGCTTCTCTCAGCCGGCACATCGCCCGGCTGCCGCGTCCCGACGCCGTCTATACGAGCCCGCTCGAACGCTGCCGCGACACCGCCCGCGCCGCGGCACTCCCCTTGGGCATCGAACCGGAGATCGTCGCGGGGCTCGCGGACATCGATTATGGCGCCTGGCAGGGGCTCACTCCGGAAGAGGCACGCCGAAGTTCCCCGCAGGAGGTCGAGACATGGTTCGCACGCCCGCACCAGGCAATCATCCCGGGCGGCGAAACCCTCGCCGCGCTCTTCGCCAGGGCGACGGCGGCGCTCAACGAGATTCTGCGCCGCCATGAGGGGGGCACGGTCGTCGTCGTCGGGCATGAGAGCGTCAACCGCGCGCTCCTCATCTACGCGATGGAGCTTCCTTTGTCGCGTTACTGGCACTTGGGCCAGGAGCCCGCAGCGATCAACGATCTCGAATGGAAGAGCGGCGCCTTTTTCATCCGCTCGCTCAACGAGACGCAGCATCTCTCAAGCCTCACTTAGGAGGCTGCGGAAAAATGCTCGAACGTCGTCATTCCGGGACGCGGTCGCAGGCCACGAGCCCGGAATCCATAAACACAGACCCGAGAAATCAATGGCTTGTCCTGTGTTCATGGTTTCCGGGCCCGGCCCTCACGGGCCGTCCCGGAATGACGGGGGGGGTCCGCATCCTGCTCTAGAGAGGGTTTCCTATCGGTCGAGCCGTCTCCTTCCCCGTCCTCGCCGGAGCGCACTCAACCGGAAGATGCCCTATATCCGCCGATAGAGGTGGTAACGGCCGGGAGGCACCGCGGGCGGCAGAGGGAGCGGCTGAAGGAACGCTTCTTCGATCGCGGGATCGCTGACGAGAAGGCCGCCTACGAGGAGGAGCGGCGCGAGGAGCGGGGCGAGCGCCTTCGCGAGCGAGCGGTTTCTGCCTTCATTGCCGTCCCCGGCATCGAGATGGGCGAGAACGATCCGCGCTTCGAAGCGTCCCTTAGCCTCGCGCAAGCTCTCGCGCATATCGCCGAGGATGAGGCGCTCGGGCGGCGGGATGCACGCGGGATGCGCCGCCACCCGCCTTTCGCAGACATAGATGGCGCGATCGGGGAAAAGGGCGCGCAGATGGTCGTAGGTGCGGCCGTTGCCGAGCCCCAGTTCCAGCACCTCGCCCGCGAGATCGTGCACCAGCGCGGCGGCAAGGTTGAGGCAGGCGCGCTGCGCCTCGAGCCGGCGGATCACGCTGTCGAGCCTGCTCACGAGGAAGGCGCCGCCGCTTTGGAGGCCCGTTTCAATTCGGAAACCGCGGCGCGCAGCTGCTGGTTTGTGAGTTCGAGCCGACGCGCCAGCTCGCACATGATCGACACGGCCATGTTGGGGAATTCGCGGATCATGTGCATAAACGACTCTTTCGAAATGCGCAGCGCGACGACGCGGCTTTTCGCGCGCACCGTCGCCGTGCGCGGGACATCGCACAGGATCGCAATCTCGCCGACCACCTCGTTTTCGCCGAGCGTGGCGAGGGTGACCGGCCCTTCCGGGGTTTCGGCGATGACCTCGGCTTCGCCGTCGATCAGCACATAGGCGGCATCGGCCGCATCCCCTTGACGCATGAGGGGCCGGCCCGGATCGAAGGCGACCCGTTCGCTCAAAAACGCGAGCAGTTTGAGCTTCGCAGGCTCGATGTCGGCGAAAAACGGCACCCGTTTCAAGAGCTCGAACTCCTGCTCCAAGCTCATCTCATTCCTCCCATTCCCTCCGGTTGTTGCCGCTTTCAATCTGCCGCGAGGAGGAGGGCCATCAGCGAACCCTTGCGGTCGAGTTCGCTCGCAAGGCCTTCTTCCTGCAGCTTGCCGTTGCTCATGACGAGAACGCGGTCGAAATTGCGCGCAAGGCTTGCACGGTGCAACGCCCAGAAGAGCCCCTTCCCTCTGAACTCCTCGATCAGCCCGCGCATCACTGCCGCTTGCGCAGGGCCGTCGAGCGCCGAGGTCGCCTCATTGAGCACGAGATAATCGGGGCGCTTCAAAACGGCGCGCGCGATCGCCGCCTTTTGCCTTTGCGCGAGAGAGAGACGCGCCCCGCCGCTTCCGACCTCGGTGTCTAGCCCGACCTCGATCACCTTTGGGCGCAGGCCGAGCGCATCGATGACCTCCTTCAGCACCTTCGGGATCCGCGCCGGCGCTTCCGCCTCGCCGTAAGCGATCTTGCCAAAGAGGATGTTGTCCTGCACCGAGGCGGCGGCGTGGTAGCGCTCGGGATCAAAAAACGCGATCTGTCCCTGCGCCTCGCTCGGCAATTCGGCGCGAAAGACACCTCGCGCTGCGATCACTCTTTTTTGCAGCGCCTCGTCGAGAAAATCGAAACGATGGCGCGCGGCGACGACCTTGAACGGCAATGACAAAAGGCGCGTGCGATCGGCCTTCGCGAGCCCCTGGGGTCCGGCTTTGCCGACGCGCGCAAGGATCGCCGCATATTCGGGCAGTTCGTCCGCGCCGATAAAGCCGTATCGTTCGAAGAATTCGTGACCCGCAGGCAGATCGGCGAACAGCTCGATCATCGTCGCGGCCACCTTTCGGCCGGCCTCGATGAGATCGTCGGCGAGCCCCACTTCGGCGAGAACATGCTCGACATAGCTGTTGCTCGAAAGCGCGTCGTAGTCGAAGGCCGGGCCGATCGGCGATCCGAACAGCAGATTTTCCGCGAGGGAGGCGTTCTTGTTGTACCGTTCCGGATCGAAGGTCTCGACGAGGCCCGTGATGCCCTCGGCGAGGAGGCGGGCGGCAAGCGACTTGCGCGCTTTGAGAAAGCCCGCCGCCGCCTCCGGGTTCCTCTCCGGGTCGAGCCGGGAGCGCAGTCCAAAACCGTAGACGTCCTCGGCAAAATCGAGACGGTCGAGCACCTCGGCGAGGCGCGCCAAGAGCTCTTTTTCGTCCACCACCCCAGCGCTTTGGTAATCAGCCCAATCCGCCGCGATGTCGAAATCGATATTGCCGGCTTTGCGCGCCTCGTTGAGCTCGCTCTCCCGCCTTCTTTCAGCCGCCGGCTCGTATTCCGCCGGCCGCAACGGGCGATGGCGAAGGGCGAGGAGGAAATTGTCGTGAAGGCTACCGGCGAAGAGATAGGGCGTTGCGCCGACATAGCCGATGCGGCGGCCTCGGGTTGCCGGCGGCAGCTTCGAAAGATCGACGCCGCCGATGGTGATCCGCCCGCTCGTCGGCTCGATGAGGCCGGCGAGGAGCTGCGCGAGCTCGTCTTTGCCGCTGTTCCCTTGACCGATGATGGCGGTGTGGGAAGCGAGGGGAATGCCGAAGCTCACGGAGTCGACGATGCGGGTTCGGTCGTCCTCGACGAGAGAAAGGTTGGTGGCGACGAGATCTCCCGCGAGAGGCTCGACTTTTTCCGGTTCCTCCAAGAGGCGCGGGCTTATAACCCGGTCGGGCTCGAACTGCTCGATGATCTGTTCGTATTTGATCCGTGAACTCTCCTTTACCTGATAAAAATTGAGCAGTTCGCGCCAGGGCGGGCTCATGTCCTTGTAGGCGGCGAGGACGGCGACGAGAGCGCCCAACGACAGGCGCTCGGTGATGACAAGGTAACCGCCAATAGAAAAGAAGAAGAATGGAGTAAGTTGCGCAATGAAGTTGTTCAAGAACTTGATGAAATATTTCCGGCGATCGATCTCGAACCGGATGTCGTAGATCCTGCCCATGAGATGGGCAAAGCCGGTCAGTTGCAATTTCGCCATGTCGTTCGAGAGGATGTCGACGATGCCGGAGGACGACTCCTGAACGCGGTCGGCGACCTCGCGGATCGCGCGCACCCGATTCCGGCGTAATCGATTGATCCGGCGCTGCAGTCTCGGGGTGACATAGCCCTGTAAGGGATAGAGGGCCACGGCGGCCGCACCGAGCACCGGGTTTTGCATAAACATGAATAAAATGATCGTGAGAAGGGTGCCGCCTTGGAAGGCGGGCGTGACGACCGCCTCACCGATGAAATTGCCCAACTCCTCGCATTCCGAAGTGATCATCGGAATGATCTGCGCCGACGAGGTCTGATGGAAACGCGACACCTGAAAATGCAGCATCCTCTCGTAGAGGCGGTAGCGGAACCGCCTCAGCATCCTTTCTCCGACCTGATTCTTGAATCTATTGACGAGATACTTGAATCCGCCGTTTATGAGGACGAGAAAGAGGAAGATAAAGCACAAGGCCATCAGATATTCGGTCTGCCCTAAGTCGAGACCCAACAGGCTCTGGGGAAAGTCATGGCCGCTGATCGCCTTGTTGATGATCAGCTTCGGAAGATCGATGGAGTAATATAGGAAGGGAAAAGAGACGACCGTCAGCGCCAGAAGCGTCAGTTGCTGCGGCAGACTGTATTTGAGGATGAAACGGTAGATCGTGGGTTCGAGAGCATTGGCGTCGGCGGCCGGTTTTACCGGCGGTTCTCCAGCACGACCCGAGCCCTTGCGCAGCGGGAAGAAGTCGCGAAGTCGCGGCCGGGGGCGTTGCGAGCGCGGCGCTTCAACGGCGCGACTGACCATTCGCTTCCCTCCCTTCAATTGGTGATTTTACGCCAAAACGTCATTCCGTCGCGCCTGAGGCTGTGCGATAGTCGGATGGATTTGCCGCGAGAGGGGACGGTTTTGGCCCGCCGCCACGAACATAAACGCGTGCTGATCTATAGCCACGACAGCTTTGGGCTCGGTCATTTGCGCCGATGCCGGGCCATCGCTCACTCTCTCGTCGAGGCCAATTCCGCACTTTCCGTTCTCATCCTCTCCGGTTCCCCAATTATCGGCAGTTACGATTTTCGTTCCCGGGTGGATTTCGTCCGCGTTCCCGGCGTCATCAAGCTGCGCAATGGAGAGTACGTCTCGCTCAACGAGCATATCGACATCGAGGAGACGCTTTCGATGCGCTCTTCGATCATACGTCACACTGCCGATATTTTCGATCCCGACCTCTTCCTCGTCGACAAGGAACCTTTGGGTCTGCGCGGTGAGGTGGGCGACACGCTCAGCCTGTTGCGCCGCCGCGGGGTGCCGCTTGTCCTCGGGCTTCGCGACGTGCTCGACGATCCGGACGCCCTCGAGGCCGAATGGGAGCGCAAAGGCGCGGCCTCTGCCCTACTCCAATATTACGACGAGATCTGGGTCTACGGGCTCAAGGCCATTTGCGACCCGCTCGCCGGGATCGACCTGCCGCCGAGCGTTCGCCGCCGCGTCACCTATACCGGCTATCTGCGGCGCAAGGCGCCCGCGCCCGTGCCGGCGCCCGAAATTCCGGCGATCGGGGAGGAGGAATTCCTTCTCGTCACTCCGGGCGGCGGCGGCGACGGCGATGCTCTCGTCGATCTCGTACTGCGGGCTTACGAATACGATCCGCGGTTGCCGCTCCCCGCCCTCCTCGTTTTCGGACCATTCATGCTTCCCGAGCGCCGCGCCGCCTTTGCCGCCCGCGCCGCCCGACTCGAACGCATCCGTGCGATCACCTTCGATGCGCGGATCGAAACCCTGATGGTCCGCGCCGCCGGGGTGGTGGCGATGGGCGGATACAACACCTTTTGCGAGATGCTGTCCTTCGACAAGAAGGCGCTCTTCGTGCCGCGGACGGTGCCGCGCCGCGAGCAATGGATCCGCGCCCGGCGCGCCGCCGAACTCGGTCTCGCGACGATGCTTCTCGAAGAGGAGGGCGCAGATCCGAGGCGGATGGCCGCGGCACTGCGCGGGCTCGTCGATCAGCCGCCGCCCTCCGCGGTGGTCATGGCGGGCCTTCTCGACGGCACGCAAAGGGTCGATCGGCTCGTGCGGGGCTGGCTCGATCGCGGCCGCCGCGCGCGCTCCCCCTTGGCCGAAGCCATCGAGGCTTGATGGCGCAAGATTCGGAGGGCGGGCGCGTCGCCTTTATCGTCAAAGGCTTCCCCAGACTTTCGGAGACCTTTATCGCGCAGGAGATCCGCTCTCTCGAAGAGAGGGGGCTTGAAATTCTGATCGTCTCGTTGCGGCGGCCGAGCGAGCCACTCAGGCATCCGGTCCATGAAGAAATCCGGGCCGAGGTTCTCTATCTCCCCGAGTACCTTCTCGCGGAACCGCGGCGCGTGTGGCGCGGCTGGCGGAAAGCGCGGCGCCTCTCTTCCTACCTTCGGGCGCGGCGTTTGTGGCGTGCCGATCTCTTGCGCGATCCGAGCCCGAACCGCGTGCGGCGCTTCGGCCAGGCTCTGGTTTTGGCGGCCGAACTGCCCCGGGACATCCGCCGGCTGCACGCCCATTTCCTTCATACCCCGGCTTCGGTCGCCCGTTATGCCGCGGCGATGCTGGGGCTTTCCTGGAGCGTCTCGGCGCATGCGAAGGACGTATGGACGCTTCCCCCTTGGGAGGCGCGGGTGAAGCTTGCCGAAGCCGCCTGGGCCGTCACCTGCAGCGCCGCCGCGCGCGCCCATCTTCTCCGCTTCGTGCCGCAGCCGGCCGCTGTCTCTCTCGTCCGTCACGGGATCGATTTGACGCGCTTTCCGCCGCCGCCTGCACGAGACCACGGGAGGGACGGCAGAGACCCCGAAAATCCGGCGATCCTGCTTTCGGTCGGCCGGGCCGTTGCGAAAAAGGGGTACGAGGATCTGCTCTCCGCCCTCGCCCTGCTCCCGAACGACCTCGCCTGGCGATTTGTCCATATCGGCGGCGGACCGCTCGCCCGGAAGCTCGTGCGCTTGAGCCGCCGCCTTGGCCTCGAGCCTCGGATCGAGTGGCGAGGCGCGCAATCGCAGCCGGGGGTGCTCGCCGCCTATCGCGAGGCCGATCTTTTCGCGCTCGCGCCGAAGGTGGCGCCGGACGGCGATCGCGACGGCCTGCCGAATGTCCTGATCGAGGCGCAGAGCCAGGGCCTCGCCTGCGTCGCGACCGCCGTCTCGGCGACCCCCGAGGCGATCCTCGACGGCGTCACGGGGCTTCTCGCGCCGCCGGGCGACCTCGGCGCGCTCGCCCGCGCGATCGAGAGCCTCGTGCGCGATCCCGAGCGCCGCGCCCGGCTTGGCGCCGCCGGCGCAGCGCGCGTGCGATCGGCTTTCGACGCGACGGCGGCGATCGAGAGCCTCATGCCCCGCTTCGGGCTGCCGGCGCGTCTCGGCGCCGCCGAGTGAGGAGGATGCGCATCGCCTTTTACGCCCCGATGAAGGCGCCCGATCATCCCGTGCCGTCGGGGGATCGGCAGATGGCGGCGCTTTTTTTGCGGGCGCTCGAAGGCGCGGGGCACGAGGCTTTTCTCGCCTCGCGCTTCAAAAGCTACGAGGGAAAGGGCGACCCGGCGCGGCAAGCCGAACTCGAAGCGGAAGGCGTGCGCGAGGCGCGGCGCTTTTTGCGCCGCTCAGAGGAGCGGCCGCACGAGGCGCCGCAGCTCTGGTTCACCTACCATCTCTACCACAAGGCGCCCGACTATCTGGGACCGTTCGTCGCCGAGGCTCTCGCCATCCCTTACGTCGTCGCCGAGGCTTCTTTTGCGGCGAAGCGCGCGAGAGGCCCATGGGCCATCGGACAGGGCGCCGCCGAACGGGCGATCCGCCGCGCCGACATCGTGATCGGCCTCAACGCCGCCGATCGCGAGGGCGTTTTGCCCCTCCTCAAAGGGCGGGCGCGGTTTGTCGCCTTGAAGCCTTTTCTCGACACGGATCCCTTTTTCCGGAAAAGGGATCGGGGAGGCGGAGCGCCGCGGCTCATCACCGTGGCGATGATGCGAGAGGGCGACAAGCTCGCCTCTTACCGCCTTCTCGGCGCGGCGCTCGAAGCGCTTCAGAGCCTTTCCTGGTCGCTCGAAGTGATCGGCGACGGCAGCGCCAGGCAGGAAGTGAGACACGCGCTCGCTCCTCTCGGCTCAAGGGTCGAATGGGCAGGCCTTTTGCGCCCGGAGGCGATCGCCGCCCGTCTCGCCGGCGCCGATCTTTACGTTTGGCCGGCGGTCCATGAAGCCTACGGCATGGCGCTTCTCGAAGCCGAAGCTTCGGGCTTGCCGGTCGTCGCCGGAGATTTCGGCGGGGTTCGGGAAGTCGTGCTCGCCGGCGTCACGGGCTTTCTCACGCCGCCTTCGGACAAGAACGCCTTTGCCTCAGCAGTTGGAACGCTCCTCCTCGATCGCCCGCTTCGGGAGCGCATGGGAGAGGCGGCTTACGCTCATGTGCGCGCCGAACACGATCTCGCAAGCGCCGCGCGCCGGCTTGCCGAAGCACTCCAACCTCTCGCCCGGGCGGCGTGAGGGCGGCGTGAGGTCCTCTCCGGCTGACCGAATACCGACCCCCATGACCCCATCCGTTCTCCTTTACGTCCAGCACCTGCTCGGGGTCGGGCATCTGGAGCGGGCGCTGCGGCTTTCCTCGGCATTGTCGCGCTCGGGCGTGCGGGTGACGCTCGTTTCGGGAGGCGAGGAGGTCCCGCAACTGGCAACAGCGGCGGCCGAGCGCGTGGTGCGCCTTGCCCCCGTGAAAGCGAGCGACGTCGAATTCCGCGCGCTTCTCGACCTTCGGGGCGAGCCGATCGGGGATGCGCTGCGCGCCCGGCGCCGCGAGGCGCTTCTCGCGGCTTTCAGGGAGACGCGGCCGCAAGCCCTTATATTCGAGAGCTTTCCTTTTGGCCGCCGCGCCTTCCGCTTCGAGCTCGATCCGCTCATCGCCGCGGCGCGGGCGGCATGCCCCCGCCCGCTCCTCATCTCCTCGATCCGCGACATACTGGTCCCGCCTTCGACCCCCGAGAAAGCCCGCGAGATCGTCCGCCGCGTGCGCGAGGAGTTCGACGCCGTCCTCGTTCACGGCGACCCCGCGCTGGTGACCTTGGAAAGAAGCTTCCCTGAGGCGCGCGAGATCGCCGATCGCCTCCTCTATACGGGCTATGTCGGGCGCGAGGCGCCGCCGCCGGCGGGAGCGGCGGGCCGCGGTGAGGTCATCGTCTCCGCGGGAGGCGGCGCGGTCGGCGGCAAGCTCTTGCGGGCCTCGCTCGCGGCGCGCAGAGAGGGCTCACTTTCCGCACTCCCCTGGCGCCTTATCGCGGGACCCAATTTGCCGGATGAGGAGTATGCGGATTTGGCGAGAGGGCTCGACCCTTCGAGAGCCTCAGGGGGCGTCGCGCTCGAGCGTTATCGCGAGGATTTCCCAAGCCTTCTCGGCGCCTGCCGCCTCTCGATCAGCCAGGCCGGCTACAACACCATGCTCGACATCCTCGCCGCCGGCGCCGCCGCCGTCGTCGTGCCGTTTGCGGCCGGGCGGGAAGCCGAGCAGACCATGCGCGCCGAGCTCTTTGCCGCACGGGGAATCGTCGAGTGCGTCGCCGAATCCGATCTCACCCCCTCGCGCCTCGCCGCCGCGATCGCCCGTGCCTTGACGCGCGGGAGGAAGCGGACCGCAATCGCCACGGGCGGGGCTGAAGAGAGCGCAAGGATCCTCTCCCGCATGCTTCTTCGGCGCGCCCGGCAATTGGCTTCCGCGACAAGCAAAGCTATCATCAGGCAATGATTTTTTCGCCGCGCGCGCTCGATTGGGATGGTCTCGTCGCGGAACTCGACCTCTGGGCGGCATCGGGGTTGGAGGCGAGGCTGTGGTGGCGCGACGACGACGCCACGGCGGCGACGCCCGCTCTGGAGCGGCTCCTGAGGCTCGCCCGCGAACTGCCCCTTGCGCTTGGCGTCATTCCGGCTCTTGCCGAGCCTTCGCTTTTGCGCGTGTGCGAGCGCGCGCCTTCCCTCTTTTTCCTGCAACACGGTTGGCGTCACGAAAACCGCGCCGGCGCCGGAGAGAAAAAGAGCGAATTTCCGCCGAGCCGCGCTCCGGCGATCGTTTCCGAGGAGATCGCAGAGGGCCGGGCGCGACTTGCCGGGCTGTTCGGAGAGCGCGCCCTTGCCGTCTTCGTGCCGCCTTGGAACCGGCTCGACAGCGCCTTTCTGCCGCTTCTTCCTTCCTGCGGGCTCGCCGCGCTTTCCGCCTTCGGGGCCCGGCGCGGCGCAAGCGGGCTCGTCGAAAGGAACACGCATGTCGATCTCCTCGCTTGGGGCGGGGAGCGCGGTTTCATCGGCGAGAAAAGAGCGCTCGGTCTTCTCGTCGCTCACCTCGAAGCGCGCCGCCGGCGAGAGGAAGAGGGCGCGACCGGGATTCTGACGCACCATCGCGTCCAGACGCCGCAAGCCGAACGTTTCCTCGACCGGCTTTTTGCCGTCACGCGGGCGCACAGGGGCGCGCGCTGGCTCGCCGCCTCCGAGGTTTTCGCCCCTTCCGCCGCGCCATGAGTTCGTCCCACGCCTATCCCCTCTCCGCCCTTTTCGGAGATTATCTGCGCGCTGCGGCCGGGTTCTTGCCGGCAACGGCGCTCCTCGCCTTCGTTCCGCTGGCGCCGGCCGCCGCCGCCTTTCTCGGTGCGCTCGCCGCAGTTTTCGGCGTCTTCGGCATTCGCACGGCGGTGCGCCAGCTCACCCGGATCGAGATGAGCGAGGCGATGGTCGAAGCCTCGGGGGCGCAGAAGAGGCGCATTCTCTGGGCCGAACTCGACCGCATGCGGCTCGCCTTCTATTCGACCGAGCGCGACCGGCGGCACGGCTGGATGCAGCTCGATTTGAGGTCGCGCCGTTCGCGCTTGCGTCTCGACAGCCGCATCGAAGGTTTCGAGCGCGTGGTGAAAGCGGCCGCCGAAGCCGCTGCGCGGCGCCGGCTTGCGCTCGATACCGCGACCCTCGCCAATCTTGAAGCGATGGGGCTC
>JAKAOO010000051.1 GCA_021812165.1 Pseudomonadota bacterium
GCAAAAGATCTCGCGGGCCATTGGCAGCACGCTCGGAAAAGCGAGGCCCTGGCGCGCGCGCTCCGCGCGATAAAGCGCCATCTGGCGCAGGATCGTCTCGACCGTCGCATGCGGGTTGATAAACCAGGAATCGCCGAGGCGCGCCGCCCGCAACACCGCCTTGTCGTTGTTGGCGGCGAACCAGATCGGCGGATGGGGCTGTTGAAGCGGGCGCGAGGAAAGCCGAACGCGGTCGAGCTTGCAGGTCTCGCTCTCGTAGCTCACCTCCTCTCCGGCGAGGAGCCGGCGGGCGACCCCGAGCGTCTCTTCGAAACGCCGCACGCGCGAGCCGCGCTTGACGCCGAAAGCATCGAACTCGACATCGCGATAGCCGAGCCCGACCCCGAACGCGAAATTGCCGCGCCAGACCATGTCGAGCGAGGCGACGGTTTCCGCGAGCGCGACGGGGTTGTGAAGCGTCACGAGGAAGACGCCGGCGATCCCCAACATCGGGCCGGCCTCGGCGGCAAGCCTGGCGAGAAAGGGAACGAGCTGCGGCTGCGAGAAATCCTCGGAGAGAAAATGCTGCCCGGTTCCGACCGCATCCCAACCGCGATCGCGCGCGAGCCTCGTCATCACGTATTGCGCTTCGAGCGCCCCTGCCATGTCGCTTCCGGGCGGATATTGGCAGGTGAGAAAGATTCCGACCTTCATGATCTCCTCCTCCGGCCGAGAGTGACGGCCGAGCAGCGACGGCGATTTCCCGGAACGAGGCCCCCTCGCCTAGCGCGCGAACGGTTCAGCCCGCTTCGGCCTCTTCTTTCTCGGCCTCTTTCTTTTGGACGGGCCCGGAATCCTTGCCCTTCGCCTCCTTGTCGCGCTCGACGAATTCGATCATCGCCATCGGCGCGTTGTCGCCATAGCGGAACCCGGCCTTGATGATGCGGGTGTAGCCCCCCGGCCGGCTCGCGTAGCGTCCGGCGAGCGTCGTCATCACCTTGTTGGCAAGGACCGTATCCTGCAAGACCGCGATGAGGCGCCGGCGCCGCGCGAGCCCACCCTTCTTCCCGAGCGTCACGAGCCTTTCGACGATCGGGCGCAGATCCTTCGCCTTGGGCAGGGTGGTGGTGATCTGCTCGTGCTTGATGAGCGCGGCGGCGAGGTTTTCGAACATCGCCTTGCGGTGAGCGGATCGGCGGCTGAAGCTGCGGCCGCGCAAGCGATGGCGCATCGGCGCTCTCCTCTTCTTCCGAGCGTGTCGAAGGACGCCTCGCCTCTCAATACGGCTCGTCGAGGCGCTTTGCCAGCTCCTCGATGTTTTCGGGCGGCCAGTTCGTGACCTCCATCCCCAGATGGAGTCCCATATGCGTCAGCACCTCCTTGATCTCGTTCAAGGATTTGCGACCGAAATTGGGGGTTCTGAGCATCTCGGCCTCGCTCTTCTGGACGAGATCGCCGATATAGACGATGTTGTCGTTTTTGAGGCAGTTGGCCGAGCGCACCGACAGCTCGAGCTCGTCGACCTTGCGCAAGAGGTTCTTGTTGAAGGGCAGCTCACTCGGCCTCTGCTCTTCGATCGCCGCTCGCGGCTCCTCGAAATTGATGAAGAGTTGGAGCTGGTCCTGCAGCGTGCGCGCCGCGAGCGCGACCGCATCCTCGGGCGTCAACGTGCCGTTGGTCTCGACCCGAAGGGAGAGGCTGTCGTAATCGGTGACCTGGCCGACGCGTGTGTTCTCGACGCGATAGGAAACCTTGCGCACCGGGCTGAAGAGGCTGTCGACGGGAATGAGACCGATCGGCGCATCCTCCGGCCGGTTCTGCGTCGCCGGGACATAGCCTTTGCCCCCTTCCACCGTCAGCTCCATGACGATCTTGGCGCCGCTGTCGAGCGTGCAGATGACGAGATCGGGGTTCATGATCTCGATATCGTGCCCCGTTTCGATCATGCCCGCGCGCGCCTCGCCGGGGCCGGTGGCCTTGAGGCGCAGGCGCTTTGGCCCGTCGCCGAACATTCTGAGCTCGATGTTCTTGACGTTGAGCACGATGTCGGTCACGTCCTCGAGCACGCCCGGGATCGACGAGAACTCGTGCAGAACGCCCTCGATCTGGATCGAGGTGACCGCCGCGCCGCGCAGCGAGGAGAGAAGAACGCGGCGAAGCGCGTTGCCGAGCGTCAACCCGAACCCGCGTTCCAGGGGCTCGGCGACGACCGTCGCGACGCGCTTCGGATCTTCGCCGGACTCAATCTTCAACTGCTTCGGTTTGATGAGAGCTTGCCAGTTTTTCTGAATCACAAGAGGGACCTCAATTATTCAAGTCTGATCCGGCGAAGGCCAGGCGGCGTCACACACGGCGGCGCTTTGGCGGGCGGCAACCGTTATGCGGGATCGGAGTGACATCGCGGATCGAGGTGACGACGAACCCCACCGCCTGCAGCGAACGCAGCGCCGATTCCCGTCCGGCGCCCGGTCCTTTGACCTCGATGTCGAGCGTGCGCATGCCGTGTTCCATCGCCCTGCGACCCGCCGCTTCGGCCGCGACCTGCGCCGCGTAGGGGGTCGATTTGCGCGAACCCTTGAACCCTTCGCTGCCCGCCGAGGCCCAGGCGATCGTGTTGCCCTGGGCGTCGGTGATCGTGATCATCGTATTGTTGAAGGTGGCGTTGACGTGCGCCGTGCCCGCGCTGATGTTCTTGCGCTCGCGCCGACGCAGGCGCGGGGTCGCTGCCGCCGATTTGGCCATCGCTTCTCTTTCGCCGCTCGATCCGGAAAGTCGTTATTTCTTCTTGCCCGCAATTGGACGCGCGGGTCCCTTGCGCGTGCGCGCGTTCGTATGCGTGCGCTGGCCGCGCACCGGAAGCCCCTTTCGATGCCGCAGCCCGCGGTAGCAGCCGAGATCCATCAGCCGTTTGATGTTCATCGCGACCGTTCGCCGCAAATCGCCTTCGACCATGTATTCGCGGTCGATCAGCTCGCGCACGCGCAGCACCTCGTCATCGGTCAACTCATGCACCCGGCGCTGCACCGGAATCCCGAGACGACCGCAGATCTCGTGCGCCTTCGTTCGCCCGATCCCATAGATATAGGTGAGCCCGATCGGAACCCGCTTCTGGTTCGGGATGTTGACCCCGGCGATCCGCGCCACCTGCACCTCTCGTCAAAAATAAGGGAACTCGGCCCCGTCCGCACAAGAGGGCGGATTATACGGATCGAGCCGCTCACCCGTCAATCCTGCGCTTCGCCACCCCCGAGAACCCGGTCGATGGCTTCGGCAACCCTCTCGGTCGCGCCCGTCCCATCGACCCGGTAAGGCGTCACCATAACTTCCCAGTTACGGTGACCAGTTACGCAGTTACGAGTTACGGAGTTACGGTGACAGTGCATTTAACTGACATGCCTTCGGAGTTGTGGGCGTCGTGGCGACGCCTTACTTGATCGCAGCTTGGTCCCGGATGGGGAGATTAGGTGCACTGTCACCGTAATTTAATCAACAATCTAATCGTGTCACCGTAATCGTTCAGCCCCGGTTGAGGCGCGAAGAGGTGGCCGCCGTCGACCGCGGCGCGAGGAATTTGAGGGGATCGACGGCACGGTCGGCGCGCCGCAACTCGAAATGGAGTTGCGGCGCGTTGACGCTTCCGGTGTCCCCGACGCGCCCGATGACTTGGCCGCGACTCACTCTTTCTCCGCGCTTGACGAGGATCACGTCGAGATGCGCGTAGGCCGAGATCCAGCCTTCCGGGTGCTTGATGAGGATCAGGTTTCCGTAGCCGCGCAGCTCGTTTCCGGCATAGACGACGACCCCGCCGGCGGTCGCCGCGACCGGGGCGCCGCGGGGCGCCGCGATATTGATGCCTTCATTATGCGTTCCATCCGGTCCCGCACCGAAGCCGGCGATCACACGCCCTTTGACCGGCCAAAGAAAGTTCGCGCCAGCCGCCGGCTTCGCCGCAGGCGCGGAGGGAGGGGCGGACTTCGCCAGCTCCGGCGGCGGGGCGGGTGAGGGAGGGGCGGACTTCGCCGGCTCCGGCGGCGGAGCGGGTGAGGGAGGAGCCTTGGCCGGCCTTACCCGCGGCGGATTGTTCCAGCGAGTCTCGGGAGCCGGGCGGGGCGGTTTTTCCCGCGGAGGTTCTTTCCGGGGCGGTCTTTCCCTGGAAGCCGCCATGACGGGTGCGGGTGGCCCAGGCTTCCGCGCCGGCCGGCGCGCCGGTGGTGGCGCTGCGATCGCCTCTGCGCTCTCGAAGGGACGCGGCGCCTTCTTCACCGCCTCGGCTGGCGGCGGCAGAGCGGCGATCTCTTCCGGCATTGCCGCCTGCGTCCGCTCGCGCGGAAGGGCGGCGAGGGGGGCGGTCGCGGGGCGATAAGGCGGCTCCCAACGATTGGCGGCGACGCTCGCGCCGGCGCCCGGCCAGGGAGAAACCCCCATCACCAGAGGCGCCGATCCACCCACCCGCGGGCCGCACGCGGAGAGAGGCGACAACAGCGCCAAGCCCACCGACAACGCGAAAAGGCCGCGGCCCAAGAGACTGCGGTTTCCCATACTCCCCCCTTTGCGTGTCCCCCGACGCGCAAAAGATTGACCCGCCGAAACGGGAAACGCTTCCTCTATCCTAAAGAGACCGCTGAAAAAGATCTTGTGCCGCACAACAACCTGCAACCCGGATCGCAACGGAGCGCAGAGACTCGATCTCTAATTTCTTGATATCGAAAGGTTCTGTCTTTCCGGGGAATGACCGCTTCGCGCAAACGCCCGCGCTTACCCGGCGTCTTTCGAGGTTTTCCCGCAGTCTCTCGAAAAAGAATCGGCTGCCTATCGGCCCTCGAAGCAACAGGGCGTCGCGTTCACGAAACCTCGACGTACTCGCATACAGCCGAAGGCTGCCCGACCGCCAATCCGTCTTCGCGCAGTCCTTCGAGGTGGAAGCGGATGGCTTCCTTTATTTCGCGCTCGACCTCCTCGACCGTCGCACCTGTGGCCACGCACCCTGGAAGATCCGGAACATACGCGGAATAATTGCCTGCCGCCTTTTCGATCACTATTGCGTAACGCATGTCAGAAACCCCGCTCAATTAGCGCTTGCTTAAAGAGGCTATTCAACGTCCCTGGCGCAAGATCATCAGAGGGTTTGCCGGCGACCGTCACCCTCCCAGGCTTTGTAGGATGCTTGAATTGGCGATGACTGCCGCGGGTCGCCACGAGGTACCAGCCGTCGGCCTCAAGCATCCGAATGACCTCGCGAACCTTCATCGCCGAGGCCCGACAGCCGGCCTTGGCAGGCCGCCGACGAGCGGAACAAAATGCACCGGGCCCAGATCTTCGGCGAGGAACCCCTCTTCCTCGCGGCGGATCCGCATCAGGCGTTGACCGCGGCGCTCCTTCCCGACCGGCGCGAGGAGGATGCCTCCCGGCGCCAACGCCTCTCTGAGCGCCGCCGGGATCTCTCGGGCCGCCGCGGTGACAAGGATGCGGTCGAAAGGCGGCTGCTCCCGCCAGCCTCGGGCGCCGTCGCCGAGGCGCGCGACGATGTTGTAAAGCTTCAATTCGGCAAATCGCCGCTCGGCGGCGGCGAGCAACGCGCGATGGCGCTCGATCGTGAAAACGCGGCGCGAGAGCCGCGCCAGCACCGCGGTCTGATATCCCGAGCCGGTGCCGATCTCGAGCACATTGTGGCGTTCGCCGAGCTCCAGCTTTTCCGTCATCAGCGCCACGACCGAGGGCTGGCTCACCGTCTGCCCGTGGCCGATCGGCAAGGCCACGTTCTCGTAAGCGCTGTCGCGGAAAGAGGGGGGGACGAAGATTTCGCGCGGCACCTTCTCGATCGCTCCCAGAACCCGCGCGTCGCCGATGCCGGCGCCCCGCAGCTCCATCAGAAGCTTCAGTTTTTTGGCGATGAGGGCGGATTCCTCGGGGCTCACGGCAAAACCTCTTCGGGCGCCCCGAGGATCATCTCAATCAATGACTTTCTGTCCGCCGAAATAGGGTTGGAGAGCCTCCGGCACGGCGACGCTGCCGTCGCGGCGCTGGAAGTTTTCGAGAATGGCGATGAGCGTGCGCCCGATCGCGAGCCCCGAGCCGTTGAGCGTGTGCACCGGCCGTGTCCCCTTGCCGCCCGCCGGGCGATAGCGCGCCCGCATCCGCAAGGCCTGGAAGGCGCCGCAATTGGAACAGCTCGAGATCTCACGATAGGTCGCTTCTCCGGGCAGCCAGACCTCGATGTCGTAAGTCTTTCGGGCGGAAAAGCCCATGTCGCCGGTCGAAAGCACAACCACCCGGTAAGGAAGACCGAGCCGTTTCAGCACCTCTTCGGCGCAAGCCGTCATCCGTTCGTGCTCGCTCTCGGAATCTTCGGGCCGCGCGATCGAGACGAGTTCGACCTTCATGAATTGGTGTTGGCGGATCATGCCGCGGGTGTCGCGGCCGGCCGCTCCGGCCTCGGAGCGAAAGCAGGGAGTGGAGGCCGTGAAACGCAGCGGCAAATCGCTCTCTTCGAGGATCTCGCCGGCGATGAGGTTGGTGAGAGGCACCTCGGCCGTCGGGATCAGCCAATAGCCCTCCCGCGTGCGGAAGAGATCCTCGCCGAATTTGGGCAGCTGCCCGGTGCCGAAGACGGCCTCGTCGCGGACGAGAAGTGGCGGCGCCACTTCGAGATAACCGAATTCTCTCGTGTGGAGATCGAGCATGAATTGCCCGAGCGCGCGTTCGAGCCGCGCGAGCGCGCCTTTGAGCACGACGAAACGCGAGCCCGAAAGCTTGGCGGCACGCGCGAAATCCATCAGCCCGAGGCGCTCGCCGATGATGTCGTGGGTGAGAGGAGGGAAGTCGAATACGGGCGGTTCGAGGTGACGGCGCAGCACCCGGTTCGCGCTCTCATCGGCGCCTTCGGGGACATCTTCGGCCGGAAGGTTCGGCAAGGTTTCGAGTAGCTGGTTGAGCTCGGCCCTCCTGGCTGCTGCCTCGCCTGGGCGGATGTCTGCACATAACTTCAAGTCAGCGGCTTCTACAAGGAGCGTGCCGATATCCTCTCCGCGCTTCTTGGCGGCACCAATCTCGCGAGCGATACGATTTAGTTGGCTTTGCGCCTCCTCCGCCTCTGTGGTGGCCGCGCGCCATGCGCGATCGAGTCCGAGGATTTCCTCCGCGCGCGGCGGCAGGCCGCGTCTTTTGAGTCCCCGGTCGAATTCCTCCGCGTGCTCGCGGATCCATTGGAGTTCATGCATCGATTTCGCCTTGAGGATCGGGCTGCAGGACGCCTATCCCCTTTTTCAGCTGCCGGTTGCAGGCTTGCCTTTGCCGGCGAGCTCCGCCTCCTCCTCGGCTTCGCGCCGGGCGCGCGCCTTCTCCACCATGCGGCAGGAAATAATCGACGCCTCGAAGAGCGCGATCAAAGGCAAGGCGAGGCTTGTCTGGCTGAATACGTCGGGCGGGGTCAATAGGGCAGCGAGAATGAACATGCCGACGATCGCGTAACGGCGCTTGGACGCGAGTTGGGCGGAGGTGATGAGCCCCACCCGCGCCATCAGCGTCAACACCACCGGCATCTGGAAGGCGATGCCGAAAGCGGCGAGCAAGGTCATCACCAGAGAGAGATATTGGCTGATCCGCGCTTCGAGGACGATCGGCAACGTGCCGGGGCCGCCCGGCGACTCGAAACTCGCAAAATAATGCCAGGCAAAGGGGATGACGACGAAGTAGGCAAGCGAGGCGCCGAGAATGAACAGGATCGGCGTCGCGAACACATAAGGGAAAAACGCCCGCTTCTCGTTCTTGTAGAGGCCGGGCGCGACGAATTTCCAGATCTGTATCGCGACGAACGGAAAGGCGATGCAAAATCCTGCCCAGAACGAGACCTTGACATAGGTGAGGAAAGCTTCGGTGAGGCCGGTATAAATGAGCTTGCGATCCGGCTGGCCGGCAAGCGCCACCGCGAGAGGGTGAACGAGAAACGCGAAAATCTGCCGCTTCACCAGATAGCAGCCGATAAAGCCGAGGAAGATCGCGGCGAGCGACCAGATCAGCCGCTTGCGCAGCTCAATCAGATGATCGAGGAGCGGCATCCTGCCGCCTTCGAGCTCGGTTTCCTTGTCCTCGGCCATCCCGCGACCCTACGGCTTCGGCGCCGCCGCTCCTTCGGCCGGGAGCGGCGGCCGCGGCGGCTCGGCCGCGACTGCAGCCTCCTTCCCGGCGCCGTCCGCCGGCGGCGCATGAGGCGCATCCGCGGCTTTCAGAGCATCCTCTGCCGCTTCCTGCGGGACGTTCTGCCGCGCTTCCGGCTCGAGGTGCGGCAGCGCCTCCTCCTCGACATGCTGCGGCGCCTCAAGCGGGAGAGGCTGGGATGCTTCTTCGGGGATATGCTCCGGCGCCTCAAGCGCGGCGTCGTCAGACTGCGCGGACGAGGCGCCCTCCGGTTCCGGCAAGGTAAGGCCCTCCCGGATGGTTCCTTCGGGATCGATCGTTCCTTCGATCTGCCGCCCGAGATCGATCTCGGTCACCTTTTTGAGGCCCTCGTGGATCTCGGAAAGTTCGGCTTCCCGCATCATGTCGTCGACATGGCCTTGGAGCTCTTGCGAGAGGCTGCGCGCCTTGCGTATCCAATAGCCGGCCGCCCGCATCGCCCGCGGCAGATCCTTGGGCCCGATGACGACGAGCGCCACCACCGTGATCAACATGATCTCCGACCAGCCGAAATCAAACAGCATTGCCTTGCCGCCGCCCTTCGACGGTGTCGCCATCCATTGAACAGAGAATCATATAGGTAATCATGGCAGAAAGGCCCCGACCCGGCAATCGCGGCCGCCGTCACCCGCCGTTGCGGCCGCTGGCAGCGCTGTCGGGCGAACTGTCGGGTTCCCTTTTTTCTCCCTTAAAGGACCGCCTGCCGGGCTCGCTGACATCGATGAGCCCGGCCGCGGACAGCTCGTCGAGCCGCGGCAGATCGCCGAGACTGTCGAGCCCGAAATGCACGAGGAACGCGGGCGTCGTCACCCAAAGGAGGGGGCGGCCCGGACTCGCGCGACGCCCCTTTGGACGCACCCAGCCCGTCTCCATGAGGAGATCGAGCGTCCCCGTGCCAAGGCCGACGCCGCGCAATTCTTCGATTTCGCCGCGCGTCACCGGCTGGTGATAGGCGATGACGGCCAAAGTCTCGACCGCCGCGCGCGAAAGTCGTTTCTTGACCCGCCGCTCGATGGAGAGCTTCTCCGCGAGATCGGGCGCGGTCCGGAACGTCCAGCCCCCGGCAAGGCGCACGAGGTTGAGGCCGCGCCCGGCGTAAGTTTCCGAAAGCTCGCGCAGCAGATCGGAAAGATTGGCCGGGTCTTCGAGCCGCGAGGAGAGGAGTTCCTCGCCGACCGGTTCGCCGGCGGCAAAGATCAGCGCCTCGATCAGACGCAGAGTCTCTGCGCGCTCGCTCAATCGCTCCGCTCCCGCGCTTCTCTTTCGGCCTTGGCGGGACTGCGCAGATAGATCGTCCCGAAAGGCCGGTCTTGCCGGAGTTCGACCCGGCCGGAACGCGCGAGTTCGAGGCTCGCCGTAAGCGTGGCGGCAAGCGCGGAACGCCGGTAGAGCGCGTCGCCCTCCCTCCCCGGCAGAAAGCTCCACAGGTCTCGCCACTCCGCGATCCGGCCGATCACGCGCAACAGGCGTTCGAGCGCCTCCTCCATCGCGCAATAACAGAGCGGCTCGATCCGCAGAACCGGGTTTTCCTGCCGCCTCTTGCCCTCGCTATAGGCGTGCAGCAACTCGTAGAGTTGAAGCTCGAAGGTCGCGAGCTGCCGCGTCGGCAGCCCCTCCGGTGCGCCGCGCAGAAAGACGTCGCGCCCGAGTTGGGGGCCTCCCAACAACTCCTCGATCGCGGCTTCTATCGCCTCCAGCAACTGCCGCCGCCGCAAATCCGCGGCAGGATCGGCTTCCTCCGGTTCTTCCGCGCCCTCCGGGTCGGGCAACAGAAGGCGCGACTTCAGATAGGCGAGAAAGGCGGCCATGACGAGATAATCGGCCGCAAGCTCGAGGCGTAGGCTGCCCCTCCCGGTGAGAAAGGCAAGAAACTGCTCGGCGACTTCGAGGATCGAGATCCGCGAGAGGTCGACTTTTCCCGAGCGGGCGAGATCGAGGAGGAAGTCGATCGGCCCTTCATATCCTTCGAGCGCGAGAACGAACCCGGTCCTCTCGCTTTCCGGCATCTCTCTCATCACCCGTGCCCCGTGATCGCCAGAACAAAGCGATAAAGCGCCTCGGCGGGGACGCCGATCACCCAACCGAGAATGTTGAGATTGAGGCCGGTCTTTTCTCCCACGAATGGCAGGACAAAGAGAAAGAGCAGCAGGATGAGGATCCCATAGCGCTCGAGCCGGGCGAGAGGCAAGGCGAGCGGACGCGGCAACAGTCCGACGGCGACCCTTCCGCCATCGAGAGGCGGCAAAGGGAGCATGTTGAAGACGCAGAGGACGACATTGATATCGATGGAATGTCGCAGGTTGTAGCTGAGCCAGAGGGCGGCTCGGATCGGTATGAAGCCGAGGGTGTAGGCGAGAAGCGCGGAGGCGATCGCGAGGAGAATGTTGGTTCCGGGGCCGGCGAGCGCGACCCAGATCATGTCGCGTCGCGGCCGGTTCAAACGCGCAAAATTGACCGGAACGGGTTTGGCATAGCCGAATAAGAATGGGGAACGCGCAAGCAGTAGAATGGCCGGCAGCAGGATCGTTCCGAAAAGATCGACATGCCGCAACGGGTTGAAGCTTACGCGGCCCATTCGCCAGGCGGTGTCGTCGCCGAATTGATAGGCGATAAAGCCGTGCGCAGCCTCGTGAAGAGTGACGGCGAAGATCACCGGGAGGACCCAGGTACTGACCTCGTAAGCAGTCATCGCGCCGAACTCTCCGCCAGCAATGCCTCGAACCGCGCCTCGGCGGCTTCGCGATCGAAGGAAGGGACGCGAGACTGTCGGCGCAACGCTTCGGCACGCTCGAGACGCGCTGCCGTCTCGGCGGAAATGGCCGGCGTCGCCGCGGCGACCCTCTCCATCTCGCGCCGGTCCGCGTTACAGTGAAGAACGAGATCGCAACCCGCCGCGAGCGTCCTCTTTGCCCGCTCTTCGAGCGGTCCTTCGAGCGCACGCATCGTTAGATCGTCGCTCACCAGAACGCCGTCAAACCCGATCTCGCCGCGAATGACCTCGCTGACGACCTTTTTCGAGAAGGTCGCAGGGGCCTCGGCGTCGATCGCGGAGAAAACGATGTGAGCCGTCATCGCCCAGGGCTTCGTTCTGAGCGCCCGAAAAGGCGCGAAATCGGTGCGCGAGAGCTCTGCGCGCGGGATATCGACCACCGGCTTTGCGCGATGGCTGTCGATTGCGGCGCGCCCATGGCCGGGGATGTGCTTCATCACCGGCAGAACGCCCCCTTCGAGGAGGCCCGCGGCTGCCGCTTCGCCAAGACGCGCGACGCGCCGCGGATCGCTGCCATATGAGCGCTCGCCGATCACCGGATCGGCGCCGGCGACAGCAAGGTCGAGGACGGGGGCGAGATCGACCGTGATCCCGAGCCGGCCGAGGTCGTCCGCCATGAGGCGCGCGCCCAAGCGAACCGCTTCCTCGGCGAGAGGATCCGGCAGTGAAGCAAGGCGGGCAGCCGAAGGGTAAAGCCGCCAGGAGGGCGGCGAGAGGCGCGCCACGCGTCCGCCTTCCTGGTCGATCGACACGATCGCATCCTCGCGGCCCACACTCGCGCGCAGCGCCGCGACAAGGTCCTTGAGCTGTCGGGGAGCGCGGCAATTGCGCCGGAAGAGAATAAAGCCGAGCGGATTGGCCGAAGCGAAAAAGCGCTCCTCCGCCGGCGCAAGCTCCTCGCCTTCACAACCGAAAATGACGGCTCTTGGCGGCGGCGCGGGTGATCCGCGGGCTTCCAGCCGCACGGGCCTCCTGTAATTGAGCCGAGAACGGTCGGACATGGAGGTCGCCCGCGGACCGGAACGCTCATTGCACAGGAAAGCAAGCGATCTTGCGCCGCTTCAACCGGCCGCAGATCTTCGCGGCTTCGGCGGGGCTCGCAAAGGGTCCCGCTTCGACCCGGTAGAAGACGCCTTTCCCGCCCAGATCGGCGCGCACGGTTTGCGCCGAGAGCCGACCCAGAATTTGCGGGTTGGCGCGTTTGAGCAGTTCCCATTCGGCGCGGGCCGCGGCCTTGCTTTTGAGAGCGCCGAGCTGGATCCGGGTTCCCTCATGGACCGCGGGGGTCGAGCGGGCAGCGGGCGGCGCAGCCAAGGGAGCCGGGGTGGTCCGAGGCGAGGGCTCGGCGGTCTTTGGCTGCGGTGCCGGCGGCGCAGGCGAAAGGGTCGCGGCGGGGTTCGGGCTCGCCGGCACCGCCCTCGGGGTCGCAGCCGGCTTCGGCGCCGCCGCCGGCGGTTCGGCGACAGGGCGCGGCAAGGGCCGTTCCGGGCCGGGCAACAGCTGTTCGATCCGGGGCTCCCTCTCGTTGTAGATCAGCATGTTTTGGTCGGGGATCTTCAATCCGCCAGGGGAACTCGGACGCACCTTTATGGGCGTCCGTTCGGCGCGGATGAGCGGCACTTCCGTGCTGCCGCGCCGCTCGCCGGCATGATAGGCAAACCATAAACCGCCGGCAAAGACGGCCATCACCAGGATGACGAGCGCGCTTGCGAGCAAAGGACGGCGGCCGGGCCCCTCTTCTTGCCCAGAGGGAGCGATCCGTTCCCCCGGGTCAACCGAGCCAAACTGATAAGACACGTTTACATCTCCTCCACCGGCTCGACGCCGATGACGGCAAGTCCGGAGGCGACGACGAGGGCGAGCCCGCGCACGAGCGCCAGCCGGGCAAGCGTCAGCTCCCTGTCGGAAGCGAGGATGAAGCGCAACGTCGCCTCTTCTTTGCCTTTCGTCCACAGCGTGTGGAATTCCGCCGCCACCTCCTGCAGGAAAAAGGCGATCCGGTGCGGCTCATGCGCTTGCGCGGCGCTCTCGACGACGCGCGGCCACAGCGCGAGCGGCCGAAGGAGTGCGAGCTCCGAGGGGTCAGTGAGGCGCTCGAGCGGGGCTCCGGCGAGGGCCTCGTCGCTGAGAGCCTCAAGCGGGAACGCCTCCAGAGCATGGCGCATCACCGAGGCGGCGCGGGCGTGCGCGTACTGCACATAAAAGACCGGATTGTCTTTCGATTGTTCGGTGACCTTGGCGAAGTCGAAGTCGAGGGTTTGATCGTTCCTGCGCGTCAGCATGATAAAGCGGAAGACGTCCTTGCCGACTTCCTCGACCACCTCGCGCAGCGTCACGAAGGTGCCTGCTCGCTTCGACATGCGCACCGGCTGGCCCTTGTCGAAGAGATGCACGAGCTGGATGAGCTTCACGTCGAGGGTCGCCTTACCGTCGCTCAACGCGCTGACGACCGCCTGCATGCGCTTTACGTAGCCACCGTGATCGGCGCCCCAGACATCGATCAGATTATTGAAACCGCGGCGGAATTTCTCGCGATGGTTGGCGATGTCGACGGCGAAATAGGTCCACGAGCCGTCGGACTTCCTGAGCGGCCGATCGAGGTCGTCGCCAAATCGCGCCGCCCGGAACAAGGTCTGCGGGCGCGGTTCCCAATCCTCGGGCGGCGGCTTGCCCTTGGGAGGTTCGAGAACGCCCGTGTAGATGAGCCCACCCTTCTCCAGTGCGGCGAGGGATTCCTCCACCGCTCCGCTGTCGATCAGTTCGCGCTCGGAAACAAAGAGATCGTGACGAATGCCGAGCGCTTCGAGATCCGCCCGGATGAGCGCCATCATCTCGGCGATCGCGAAATCCTTGACCGGCGCGAGCCACGCCTCCTCAGGCCGGCCGAACCATTTTCTGCCGTCGCGCCGCGCCATCGCCTCGCCCGTCTCGACGAGATATTCGCCGGGGTAGAGCCCTTCCGGGATGGCGCCGACCCTTTCGCCCAGCGCTTCTCGGTAGCGCCAATGGACCGAGCGCGCGAGAGCGTCGACCTGGGCGCCGGCATCGTTGATGTAGTATTCGCGGGTGACGGCGAACCCGGCCTTTTCGAGAAGCGCGGCAAGAGCATCGCCGAAAGCGGCGCCGCGCCCGTGACCGACATGCATGGGCCCCGTCGGATTGGCGGAAACGAACTCGATGTTGGCCCTCTCGCCGCCGCCCAGATCCGAATCGCCGAAATGCGTGCCCATGGCGAGGATCGCCCGCAGCTGCGCGTGCCACGCCTCGGGCGCCAACCGGATGTTTATGAATCCCGGTCGCACTGCCGCGACCCAAAACCCTCTGCCGCGATAATCTCCGGTTTCGAGTTCGCGACCTCGGAGCGCTCCCGCGATCCGCTCGGCAAGCGCCATCGGGTTTTGCCGCAGAGGACCGGCCAGCACCATTGCGGCGTTGGTCGAGAGTTCGCCATGCGCGGCTTCTCGCGACGGCTCGACCGCGACGCGGGACAAGGGAAGCTCCCGCGGCAGCGCCCCTTCGCCTATGAGATCTTCGAGAGCCGCGATGACGAGGCGGCGGAAATCGCCGCAGATGTCGGTCATTCCGCCGTTCCGGCCTCGAAAAGGCGGCGATGCTCGTCGAGAGCGAAGCGATCGGTCATCCCGGCGAGGTAATCGGCGGCGACGCGCGCGGTCTTCCGCTCGTTCGGCCCGGCGGCGAGGCGGCGCCATTCCGGCGGCAGAGATTGCGGCTCGCCGAGAAACAGCGTGAAAAGGTCGTGGACGATCCCCCGCGCTTTTTCGGTCATGCGGCTGACCCGCTCGTGGCGATACATGCGCTCGAAAAGAAATTCTTTAAGCGCCCGGTCATTGCGATGCATCTCTTGCGAAAAGGCGATGACCGGCGCCCCTTTTGCGCGCACCTCGGCGGCGGATTTGATGCCGTTTCCCTCAAGGCGCGCCCGGCTCTCGGCGATGAGATCGCTCGCCATCCGGTCGATCAACCGGCGAATCGACTCGTGGATGAGGCGCGGCTCCTCGATCCCGCGATAGCGGCAAGCGAGGGAATGGAAGACCGGTCCGACGAGCGGCACTTGGGCGAGATCGGCGACGGCAAAGAGGCCGGCACGCAACCCGTCGTCGATGTCGTGATTGTTGTAGGCGATGTCGTCGGCAAGCGCGGCGACCTGCGCCTCCGGCCCCGGATAGGTATCGAGGAGCAGCGGATGCACGCGATCGTAGGCCGCGATCGTCGGCGGGACGGGGCGTTCGATCCCGGGCCCTTTGAGCGGGCCGTTATGCTTCGCCGTCCCTTCGAGCGACTCCCAAGTCAGATTGAGGCCGTCGAATTCGGCGTAGCGGCGCTCGAGTCGGGTCAGCACCCTCAAGGTCTGGTCGTTGTGCGAAAACCCCCCGTAGGCCGCCATTTCGGCATCGAGCGCCTCTTCGCCGGCATGGCCGAAGGGGGTGTGGCCGAGATCGTGCGCGAGCGCGAGCGTCTCGGCGAGATCCTCATTGAGCCCAAGGGCGCGGGCGACCGAACGGGCGATCTGGGCGACTTCGAGGCTGTGCGTCAGCCGCGTCCGGTAGTGGTCGCCCTCGTGATAGACGAAGACCTGGGTCTTGTGGGTGAGGCGGCGGAACGCCGTCGAATGGATGATGCGATCGCGGTCGCGTTCGAAAGGCGAGCGGGTCGGATGTTCGGGCTCGGGATAAAGCCGCCCCCGGCTTTCCTGCGGCTTCGAAGCATAGGGCGCAAGCGGTCGAAACATGGCGCGACCCTACGCTTCACGCCTTGAAGCGTCCACTCCTGCGGCTTGACCACGCGAACGCGATCCCCCACATCCTTAGCTAACCTAGCCAAGGCTGCGCTTGCGATGACCGAAATCGTCAACATGCATCAGGCGAAAACTTCCCTCTCGCGCCTCGTCGAGCGCGCGCTTGCGGGCGAGGAGGTTGTTATCGCCCGCAACGGCGAGCCGCTGGTCAGGCTCGTGCCGGTCCCGAAGGAACGCAAGCCGCGCGTACCGGGCCGATCCAAGGGGCGAATTTGGATCTCGCCGGACTTTGAGTTGACCGACGCGGAAATCGACGAGTTTGAAGGCTCGGACTCCTGATGCGCCTTCTTCTCGACACCCACGCCCTGCTGTGGTGGCGAGACGCATCGCCGCGCCTCTCATTGAGGGCGAGCGAGGCGATCGGCGATGGCCACAATCAGGTCGTGATCAGCGCGGCGACACTATGGGAGATCGTCATAAAGAGAGGTCTCGGCAAGCTGCAGTTCCCCGATGACCTGGAAGAGGTCGTGCGAGAGGAGGACTTCATGGTGCTCCCTATCACCTTCGCTCACCTGCGCGCGCTGGACGGGCTGCCGCGGCTGCACCGCGATCCATTCGACCGATTGCTGATCGCGCAGGCGCTCGCCGATGGCATCGCGATCGTCACCGATGATCGGCGCTTTGCGGCCTATGGGGTCGCAGTCTTCTGGTAACGGCGGCGAGCTTCGTCATGGCGAAAGCCGGGCGAAGGTGAGAGAGTAGGCACAGGTTTTTGCCAACGCCGAAGAGCGAGCGAGGGGGATCGGATGACAGAGAAGAATTCCGGCAGGGCGCATCTCGTCGCCGGCGGTTTTCCGCCCGGCTCGCCCGCCGGACACGATCACGACTATGCCCGCCTGCGGCTGTCGCAGCTTTTGGCCGAACGCGAAGTTCCGGCCTCGGTCGCGGGGGACTTCGCGGATGTCGAGAAATGGCTGGCGGTCAGCCGGTTTCTCATCACCTACGTCGCCGGCCCCTACCCCGACGCCGCAGAATGCCGCGCCATCGAGAACTGGCTCGAAGCGGGCGGCCGCTGGCTCGCGTTGCACGGAACGAGCGGCGGCCGCGCCGAGCGGGTGGAAGGCCTGCGCCAGCGCCGCACCGTCAAGACCGAGCACCACGCTCTTCTCGGCAGCTTCTTTCTAACCCATCCCCCGATCTGCCCGTTTCGCGTCGATGTGAGGGACATCGATCACCCGCTCACGCGCGGACTCGGCAGCTCTTTCGAAGTCGAGGACGAACCCTACTTCATCGAGCTGCAGGATCCGAAGTCGACCCGAATTCTCCTCTCCGCAGACTACGGCCCGAACGTCACTTCACCGACCGTCGGCGCGCTCTACGGCAAGGACACCTCGCTGGAGCCCGACGGCAGAACCCGCGTACTCGGCTACACCCGTGAAATCGGGGAGGGCGGCATCGCCTATTTCACCCTCGGCCATTGCCACAACCCTGTGATCCGCGCGGCCTCGAACAGCGATCCCGGGGACAGGACGCCCCTCACCTTCCGCGGCTCGTGGGAATCGCGCGCGTTCATAGAGCTGCTGCGGAACGCCATCGCCTGGGGCGTCGGCGCCTGATTGCGGGCGCGCCTCCCTCACCCTTTCCGTTCGATCCCGGCAAGCTTTTCCAGCACCGCGCAGACTGCGGCGGTGTCTTCTTCACCGCGGCCTTGCGCGACGGCCGCATAATAGAACTGCACGGCGGCGGTGAAGAGCGGCGTCGGGCAATGGAGGTCGGCGGCGAATTTGCCGATGATGTCGAGGTCTTTCAAATGCGTCTTGAAGGTCGCCGTCGGGGCGTCGTAGCGGCCCTCCACCATCAAGGGCCCCCGGATCTGAAACATGCGCGAAGTGCCGGCGCTCTCGGCGATCACGTCGAAGACGAGCGCAGGGTCGAGCCCGGCCATCTCGCCCAATACCAAGGCTTCGGCCGTCGAGAGATTGTGGATGGTGACGAGATGGTTGGCGATGAACTTCATCCGGCTGCCGTTGCCGAAGACGCCGACATATTTCTGTGCGCGCGAGATGCCGGCCAAGACCTCGCGGCAGCGCTCGAACGCCGCTTTGTCGCCGCTCGCAAAAACGACGAGGTCTTTGCGGGCAGCCTGGGCGCCGGTGCCGCTCACCGGACAGTCGAGAAGGATCTTGCCCTCGGCCCTGAGCCGCGCCTCCCCGCGCGCCTTCGCCTCGATCGGCAAGGTGCTGCATTCGATGATGATCTGCCCTTTGCCGTTGCTGGAGGCGATGCCGCCCTGGCCCGTCGTTACCGCGTCGAAAGCATCGACGCTCGGCAGCGAAGTGATGAAGATAGGGGCCTTCTCGGCGACATCGCGCGGCGAGGCGGCGGCGATCCCTCCGGCTTCGGCGAGCCGCGCCATCGCCGCCTCGGCGATGTCGTAACCGACGACCTCGAACCCCTCCTTCAAAAGGTTCTTCATCATCGCCGTCCCCATGATGCCGATGCCGACGATGCCCACGCGCTTCGCCATCACTTCCTCCCGGTCCGATGTCATGGGTCAGCAAACCGCGAATGCGCCTCCTCGGCAAGGGCGCTTCCTCTGCCGCCGACGCCGCAGTCGGGCCCCTTCCGCCTACGCGAGCTGAGGCAGCGGCACCTCGATCCGCTGCCCGGCTAGATCAAGCACCAGATGCCCCTCTGCCGCACCGAGTTGCGCATTCGCGTTCAAAAGTTCGATGCCGTAAATCGACCCGTCGGGTGCGAGATCGACATTGACCTCGTCGCTGAGCCGAATGGTCTCGACTTGTACGCGATCGGCCTCGCGGAAACGCAGATAAGCTATATTCTGACGTGGATCGTAAGTGAGCCGCATTCAAAGTCTCCCGAGATCAACAATGCTAAAAGTACTTCACAACGACGCTGATGACCAGCCAATCGTCATCTTCAAAGGTGGCGAACACCTCGAGCTGCTTATTTCCGTAAGTGCGGCCGCGCCATTTTCCGTCGAAGCGAAAATTGCGGCGAAAGCCGGTACGGCCGAACTTCGCGGGAAAGCGCTCTCCCTCGCGGATCGCCGCAGCAACCTCTTCCTCGCTCGCACCTCGCTCGGCTATCCGCGCGACGGCGTGGGCGTGCAGCTTCATTCACCAACGCTCAGGCGGCGCGCAGCCGCGCCGTTTCGCCCCAATCGAGCTTGCCGTCGAGCTGAATCGCGACGCGATAGAGGCGGCGCGCGCTTTCCCTTGAGATGAGCCCGTCGGCGACATCCGCAGCGACGCGCTCGGGATCGCGCTCGGCCGGGTCGCCGAAACCGCCGCCTCCCGGAAGCTCCAGGCGGATGAAATCGCCGCCCGGAACGGCTTGGCGCCCTTTGGCTCCGATCGGCTTTCCCGAGGCGAGGCTCACCCGTCCCGGCGCGCCTTCGCCGCCGCCGTCGCGGCCGCGCGCGGGGTTCGAGATGCGCTCGAAATTGCACAGCATCGCGATCGGCGTCTCCTCGGCCCCGGAGAGTTCGATGATCTGGCCGAGCCCGCCGCGAAACCGCCCGGCGCCTC
Source organism: Pseudomonadota bacterium (assembly GCA_021812165.1). Lineage (GTDB taxonomy): Bacteria > Pseudomonadota > Alphaproteobacteria > ATCC43930 > CGMCC-115725 > AP-15. The sequence continues at coordinate 19,229 of JAKAOO010000051.1, forward strand.
CCGAATCCTCGCGGAATTCGCGGCGGCGGAAGAGGAGCGGCGCCACCTGCTCGCTCGCCTCGACCGGGATCGTGCGCACGCCCGAAGGAAAGGCGGTGACGTCGAGCCCGTCCTTCCCCGGCCGCGCGCCCGCTCCCCCGCAATGGAAGATGGCGGTGCTGAAAGGTCGGATGTCCGGATGCTCGGCCGCGCCGGCACCGAGCTCGTCGAGGATTTCGCCGCCTCCGTAAATCTGCGGGATCCATAAGGAAGACGCGCCTTCGGCCGGAACCCCGCCTTCCATCACCTGGTGCAGGCACCCGAACACGACATCGGGAAGCATATGGCCGACCGTGTGCCGCGCGGCGACGGCGCGCGGGCGCTTTACATTGAGGAGCGAGCCTTCGGGCGCGCTCACCGTGATCGGCGCGAGCGAGCCTGCATTGTTCGGCACCTCCGGCGCGACGAGGCATTTGACGCCAAAGGCCGTATAGGCGGTCGTGTAATTGAGGACGACGTTGATGCCGAAGGCGCTCGCGGGCGAAGTTCCCGCGTAGTCGACGTGGATTCCTTCCTCGCCGATCGTCATCTCGGCGGCGAGCGTCAGAGGCCGGTCGAAACCGTCCATCTTGAGGACGTTCTTGGTGCGCCCCTTCTTCAATCTGCGGATCGCCGCGATCGTCGCCTCGCGGGAGGTTTCGATGATATGCTCGGCCAACCGGTCGAGACCCGCGATCCCGAACTCTTCCATCATCTCGATGAGGCGGCGGCCGCCCTCGTCATTGCAGGCGGCGAGGGCATAAACATCGCCTTCCACCTGCAGCGGCTCGCGGACATTGGCGCGAATGACGGCGAAGAGATCTTCGTTCATCCGCCCTTCGCGGGCGAGCGGCAAAAGCGGAATGGAGAGGCCTTCTTCGTAAACCTGCCGGCCGTCGGGACCCATCCCGAGCCCGCCGATATCGACCACGTGCACGGTGCTTGCGAAAAGCCCGACCGGCTCTCCCTCATAAAAAGTCGGGCTCACCACGGTCAGATCGTGGAGATGACCGCAGGTGAGCCACGGGTCATTGGTGATGTAGTGGTCGCCCGGCCGCATCGTCTTCAAGGGGAAGGCGTCGAGAAAATGCTTGACCGCCGCGGCCATCGAATTGACGTGGCCCGGAGTGCCGGTGACCGCTTGCGCCAGCATATTTCCTTCGCGGTCGAACACTCCCGCCGAGAGATCGCCCGCCTCGCGCACGGTGGTCGAAAAGGCGGTGCGAATGAGGGTCTGCGCCTGCTCTTCGACGACCGCGATGAGCCGGTTCCACATGATCTGAAGATGGATCTGCGAGAGGGGGGTGTTGGATCGCGACAGCATGAGGCCTCACTCTTTCCGTCTTCGGCCCAATCCTATTTTTGTCGAGGGCTTGACGCAATCCCGTAGCTCGCACCGCGTTGCGCCACACACCTCATGAAAGCTCTTTCCGAACCCGCCGTTGCGAGCACTCTTTTTTCAGCCGATCACCCGCGAACGGAGGCGATTCGCATCGGGTCGATAGCCGCCCTGCGAAACCTTGGTAAACATGACGACACGTCGCGGGGATGACCGCGGCCGGCACTCGCTACCGATCCGTCGTTGCGCATATCATCGCAGGTATCACCGCGCACGATCGATCGAGCCGGTGAGGAAGCTTCGGGGCGAGGGGGGGTATCTTCGGCAGGATGCGACCGCCAATGAAGAATAGTCGAGGTCTCCGCTCCCGACGCCGTCGGCAACACGCGATCGCGGTTTGGTGATGCTTGACGCGGATCGAATGGGTCCTAAGATCGGA
>JAKAOO010000052.1 GCA_021812165.1 Pseudomonadota bacterium
AAAGAGAAGGAGCACGTTGTTGGGCGAGAAGAGCGCCGGGAACCCGCCCCATTCGCCCTTGCGCGTGCTTGGAAACTGCCGCGCGTAGAAGTCGAGGGCGGCATCGGGATCGACCGAACTCAGATGGAGATGGTGAAAGCTGGGCATGGCGAACATAGGAAACCCCCGCGTGAAACGGTCGGGCTCTGGCCGGACCGCAGGCGTCCCGCCCGCTCGATTGCGCGCGGGACGCGCGCGCTCCCCGGTCGCTTAGCGCGCTTTGGCGAAATTCGCGGCCGCGGAATCCCAATTGACGAGGTGGTCGAGGAAGGTTTGCACGAAATCCGGACGGCGGTTCTGGAAATCGAGATAGTAGGCGTGTTCCCACACATCGCAGGTCAAAAGCGCGCTCTGCCCCTCGACGAGCGGGTTGACGGCGTTCGGCGTCTTCGTGACCTTGAGCGCACCCTTGTCGAGGACGAGCCAGGCCCAGCCGCTTCCGAACTGGCCGACCGCGGCCGCCTTGAACTCTTCCTTGAATTTCTCGACGCTGCCGAAAGCCGCGTTGATCGCGGCTTGAAGCGCCCCGCTCGGCGCGCCGCCGCCGCCCGGCTTCAGGGAGTTCCAGAAGAAGGTGTGGTTCCAGACCTGCGCGGCGTTGTTGAAGATTCCTGTCTTCGCCTCGTCGCGGTGGCTCGACCGGATCAGATCCTCGAGCGATTGGCGTTCTTCCGGCTTGCCCTTGATGAGATTGTTGAGGTTTGTGACATAGGCTTGGTGATGCCGGCCGTGATGAAAATCGAGGGTGCGCTCCGACATATGCGGTTCGAGGGCGCTTTTCGAGTAAGGCAGGGGGGGTAATTCGAAAGCCATGGCGACCTTTCCATTTCTTGGTGAGACCCGTGAAGCCGACCCCCCGGGCGCAAGCGAAGCCAGCGGAAGCGAAGCCAGCGCAAGCAAAGGCATCCGCCCAGGTTGAGCGTTTCGCCGTGGCACGACCGCTGTCGCCGCTCGCGGAACTCCTGCGGCGCCGCGACCCAGACCGCTTTCAGACGGCGCTCTTCGCGCCCGCCGCCCACCGTGAAGCGCTTTTCGCAATCTATGCCTTCAATTCCGAGATTGCCAGAGTGCGCGAAATCGCGAGCCTGCCGATGCTCGGCCGCATTCGTCTCGAGTGGTGGCGGGAGACGATCGCCGCTTCCTATGAAGAGGCGCCGCCGCGCCGCCATATCGTCGCCCTCCCCTTGACCCAGGCCATCCGCGAGCGCGCTCTCGCGCGCGCCCATTTCGAGAGACTGATCGCGGCGCGCGAGAGCGATCTCGCAGCCGAGCCTCCGCCCGATCTTGATGCGCTCGAAGCTTACGCAGCCGCGAGTTCGGCAAGCCTCGTCGAGCTCGCTCTCGAAGTTCTCGGTGCATCCGGCGCCGAAGCACGCGAGGCCGGAACCCATATCGGGATCGCCTATGCGCTCGCCGGGTTGTTGCGAGCGATGCCGTTTTGGGGAGGACGCGGGCGGCCCTTTATCCCAGAGGATATCGCCCGCAAGACCGGGCTTCGCGAACGCGACATCGCGGCGCGGCGGTCGAGCCCGGCGCTCAGCGCCGCCGCCGCGGAAATCGCCGCCGCCGCCGCCGCGCATCTCGAATCCGCGCGCAGGAAGCGCCAAAGGGTCCCGCGCTCCGCTTTGCCGGCGCTTCTTCCGGCAGTGATCGCCGCGCGCGCCCTCACGCGTCTGCGGCGCGCCGGCTGCGACCCGTTTGCGCCCGCGCTCGCGGCCCCCGACCCGTTCCAGAGCTGGCGCCTCCTTTGGGCCTCGCTTACCAACCGCTTCTAGCTCGGAAGCGCTCCCCGTATGGGCTTACCGGTCGCGCAGCCTCGGATCGAGAACGTCGCGCAACGCATCGCCGAAAACGTTGGCGCCGAACACGGCCAGCATGATCGCGAGGCCCGGGAAGATCGCGATCCACGGCGCGGTCGCGGCATACTCCTCGGCGCCGCCCTGGAGCATCAGACCCCAGTCCGGAACGGGCTCCTGGACGCCGAGCCCGAGATAGGAGAGCGCCGCCTCGATGAGGATCGCCTGACCGACGAAAGCCGTCACCATGATCAAGAACGGTGCCACCACATTCGGCACCATGTGGCGCAGGATGATGCGCGCGTGACTGAACCCGCAAGCGCGCGCCGCATCGATATAGGGAACCTCGCGGATTGAGAGGGCACTCGATCGCACGACGCGGGCGCAGCGCGGGATGAGCGGGATGGTGATGGCGATGATCACGTTATCGACGCCGGTCCCGAATACCGATACGATCACAAGCGCCATGATGATGAGCGGAAACGCCATCACGATATCGAGAACGCGCTGGATCAGGAGATCGAGGCGTCCGCCGAAATAGGCGCTCGCAACCCCCAAAACGAGTCCGCTGAGGCCGCCGATGGTTGCGCTCGAAAGGCCGACGATGAGGGCCGTGCGCGCGCCGAAGATGATCCGCGATAGGATGTCGCGCCCGAACTGGTCGGTGCCGAGAAGATGCTGCCAACTCGGCGGTTGGAGCATGGCACTGAAATGGTCGGAGATCGGATTGTAGGGGGCGATCCAATTCGCCCCGATCCCCGCCAGCGTGATGACAACCACGATAACGATGCCAACTGTGCCAAGAGGCTGACGGCGAATGAAGCCGAAAACCTTTGCAGAGAACGGGCGCCGGATCTCTTGAGCCTCCTCCGAGGCGCGGCTCAAAGCGGGGTTCGGCGTGACCATGGTCATGGCGGCGGCCTCAGGCGTAGCGGATGCGCGGATCGAGCCACGCGTAAACGATATCGATGATTAAGTTCGTCAGAATGAAGACCGTCACGACGAGCAAGACGATCCCTTGCGTCAGCGTGTAATCCTCATTTTGCACGGCCTCGACCAATAGGCGTCCGAGGCCATTGATGTTGAACACCTGCTCGGTCACCACGAGGCCGCCGATCAGAAACGCGAATTGGATGCCAATCACGGTCACCACGGGAAGCATCGAATTCTTCAGCGCATGCCGATTGATGATGATCCGCTCGATCAATCCCTTGGCGCGCGCAGTGCGGATATAGTCCTCGCGCAGCACTTCGAGCATTGCCGATCGCGTCATGCGCATCACAACCGCGGAAAACTGGTAGCCTACGGTGATCGCGGGCAGAAAGACGGCCGATAAATTTTCGAGGGGATGCTGCAACAGAGGGATGTAGCTGATGGGCGGCATCCACTCGCGGCCGGTCAGGTATTGCGACAGGTTGAGAACGCCGATAAGGGTCATGATCCCGAGCCAGAAGGACGGCATCGCGATCCCGGAAATCGCAAAAGTGCGAACAAAAAAATCCGTCCAGCTATTCTGTTTAATCGCCGAAATCGTACCGGCCGGCACCGCAATCATGATCGACAGCACGGTGGCGAAGATGGCGATTTCGAGAGTGATCGGGAAACGCGTCGCGATCTCGTAGCTGACCGGATAGCCCGACCACAACGAGATCCCGAGATTGAAGTGGAAAAGGCCCCAGATGAAAAGGACGAACTGCAGCCACAGCGGCTTGTCGAGCCCCAGCTTGACATGGCAGGTGTGGAGCGCCTGCGCCGTGACGGTGGCGCCGCCCGCGCCCAATCGCACGAGGCAGACGTCGCCCGGAATAAGACGCATCAGAAAGAACACGAGCGCCGCCGCCCCGAACAAGGTCGGGATTACCAGCAAAAGCCGTTTTACGAGATATCGGTACATCGGCTTGACCGAGGCCCTCGCACCGGCCGCCAGACGCTCCCTCCGGCGGCCGGTGCCTTCATCTCCTCCCGTTCGCTCTCATTTTGATTCATCGCGCCTTCAAGCTACTTCGGGCTCGCATCGGCCGTCTTTGGCGGTGTCAAAGAGCATTTCCCGCAATGGGGAGGCGAAAACCAGATGTGGGACAAATCCTGGTTGATGTACTCGCTGGGGCTGATCTTCCAGCCATGGAGATAGGTTCTATAGGGTACGGTCCGGTACCACCACACCACCGGGATCTCATGCGCCTTCGTGCCAATCATGTATTTTTGGAATGCGTCCAGCAACTGGTGCTGCTTTTGCGGATTGGTTTCGTGCAGCATTTGCTCGTAGAGGGCGATGGCGTGAGGATCCTCGTAATAACCCACATTGCCGGCGTTGAACGAGTGCGGCAGAACGACCTGAACATCGATCGGCGGGTTGGGGATGCTGCGGCAGAGCGCGGCCCCCATATACACCTCGTAACTACCCGAGCGCCCCGACGCGATCCACGGCCCGGTTGGCACCGGGCGCTGAGTGGCGTGGACCCCGATCTTGCTCCACTCATCGACGAGCCATGTGCCGACATATTTGTAAGGCTGATCGACGTTGCGGTTGATGAAGGTAAAGCTGAGGTGAGGAACTCCGGCTTCTTTCAACAATTTCCGCGCTTCGGCCCGCGACTTCTTGATGTTTGGCCAAAAGCCGGCGATCTTTTCGAGTTTCGTCTTTGACATCGCCCAGGGAGAGCCCGGGTAGACGATGCCGCCGACCGTCGGGTTGACGACCGCGATCTTGGAGAGGGCTGGTGCTCCTTTCCAGCGGTTGATCGCGAGAGTGAGCGCGCGGCGCACGCGGGCATCGTTGAACGGCTTCTTGTTCTCATTAAAGTACAATAGGTTGCCACACACCCAGTCGTGCCGCTGTACCGCGATCTTGCCGTCGAGCGCCGCCTTCAACTCCTGGGCCGACGCGGGCGAGAGGCTGCGGAAATCGATCGCCGCGCGGCCGGCGCGGATCGCGTCGACCCGCACCACCTCCTTTGGAGCAAAAGTCGCGACAAACCCATCGAGATAGGGCAGACCCTTGTGATAGTAATCGGGGTTGCGCACCCCTTTGACGGATTGGCCGACCTGATAGCCGGCAAACTTGAACGGGCCCGAGCCCATCACATGCCGATCGTACCAGTGCGGGTCTTTGTCGAGGATCTTCTTCTCGTAGATCCATGCGAAGGGGTCGGCAAGCGCCGGCAGAAACGCGCTCGTCGCAAACTTCAGATGAAAGACGACGGTCGTCGGGTTCGGCGCCGCGACGCTTTTCACCATGATGTAATTTTTCTGGCGCACGCTCACGACGCCTTTTGGCGGAAAGATGCTCTCGTTCCAGCTCGCGGCGACATCCGCGGCCGTCAGAGGCGTGCCGTCGGTGAATTTGACCCCTTTGCGGATGGTAAAGGTCCAGGTTTTGCCATGGTCGGTCGGCTTCGGCATGTGCGTACAGAGATCGCACACGATATCGCCGGTATTTGACGGAGTTTTCGGGTTGACCCGGATGAGGACGCTGTAGAAGGGAGCAAACGGGTGCAAGGTCGCGAAAGTTCCCTCGGCATGCCCGTCGAAGCTCGGCGGTGCGTCGGCCGCGACCATGTAGTGGAGGATCCCGCCATAACGGGGCTTTTGGTGCGCCGCGTTCGCCGGGCCGAGACAGCCTATCATGCCGAGCAGGGCACCCGTCGCCACTGCAGCCATCTTCCATTTCATGAGCGTCTCCTTTTCTCTTTCATTCTCTCTTGTTGACGAGCCTTAGGGCGGCGGCGCCATTGAACCGGCCACGTCGCAGGCGGCCCAGTGGCCGGGCCGCAATTCGCGCAATTCCGGGCGGCTGCGCTGACACGCCGCGACCGCGAGCGGGCAGCGCGGGTGGAAGCTGCAACCCGAAGGCGGATGGATCGGGCTTGGCACCTCGCCTTCGACGGGGCGGAACTCGCGGGCTGCCTCGACGGTCGGGTCGGGCACGGGCACCGCCGAAAGCAGCGCCTGCGTATAGGGGTGAAGCGGGTTGTCGAAGAGCTCGTCGCATTCGGCAATCTCGACGATGCGGCCGAGATACATGACCGCCACCCTCTGGCAGATGTGCCGGACGACCGAGAGATCGTGGGCTATGAAGAGATAAGTGAGGCCAAAGCGCGACTGCAGATCTTCGAGCAAATTGATGATTTGCGCCTGGATCGACACGTCGAGGGCGGAAACGGCTTCGTCGCAAACGATAAACTCGGGATCGAGCGCGAGGGCGCGGGCGATCCCCACTCTCTGCCGCTGCCCACCCGACATTTCGTGGGGGTAGCGGTCGGCAAAAGCCGGGTTGAGCCCGCACACCGACAGGAGCTCGCGCATCCGCGCCGTCCGCTCTTTGCCATTGACGCCGGTGCGGTGCACCTTCATCGGCTCGGCGATGATGTCGCCGACCTTCATGCGCGGGTTCAAGGAACTGTAGGGGTCCTGAAAGATGACCTGGATGCGCCGCCGCAGAGGCAGCAAATCCTTGCGCCCGCGCTTTGCAATGTCGACACCGTCGTAAAAGATCGCGCCGGCGGTCGGCTCTTCGAGACGCAGAAGACAGCGGCCGATGGTGGTCTTGCCGCAGCCGCTTTCGCCGACGAGCCCCAGGGTCTCGCCGCGCCCGATCGAGAAATCGACGCCGTCGACCGCCTTGACCTCGCCCACTCTGCGGCCGATCAGGACGCCTTCCGTGATCGGGAAGTGCATCTTCAGTCCCTTGACTTCGACGAGGGGCCGAGCGCCTGCCGATGCCTCTCTCGTCATGCGACGCTTGCCATCGCCACGCCGAGTTCGTGGTTGCGAAAGCAGGCCGAGAGGTGGCCTTTCTCCTCGGTCGGATCGAGAGGCGGCGCCGAGCGCGCGCATGAGGCGACCGCAAACCGGCAGCGCGACCGGAAAGCGCATCCTTCATCGAGCCGGGTCAAATCGGGCGGCTGGCCCTCGACCGGGTCGAGCCGCGCCTGACGCGGTCGGTCGAGCCGCGGCACCGAACGCAGAAGCGCCACCGTATAGGGGTGGCGGGGATTGTGGTAGATCTGCTCCGCCGTGCCGCTTTCGACGATCCGTCCCGCATACATGACATTCACGCGCTGCGCATAGCGGGCCACCACCCCGAGATTGTGCGTGATGATAATGAGCGCCACGTCGAGGCGGCGCGTCAAGTTCTGCATGAGCGCGAGGATTTGTGCCTGGATCGTGACGTCGAGCGCAGTCGTCGGCTCGTCGGCGATGATGAGTTTCGGTTCGCAAGCGAGCGCGATCGCGATCATCACGCGCTGGCGCATGCCACCCGAAAGCTGATGGGGATACTGCTTCAACCGGCGCGCCGGATCGGCCATGCCGACGAGGCGCAAGAGTTCGACCGCGCGCCGATCGGCCGCGACCCGATCCGCGCCGCGATGCTGCTCGATCGTCTCGGTGATCTGGCGGCCGATCGTCAGCACCGGGTTGAGCGAGGTCATCGGCTCCTGAAATACCATGCCGATGTCGCCGCCGCGAACCTCGCGCATCGCCTCCTCGGGCAATTTCATCAGATCCCGACCGGCGAACAGCACTTCGCCCCCGGTGATGCGGCCGGGCGGGTTTGGTATGAGACGCATGACCGACAGGGCGCCGACGCTTTTCCCCGATCCGCTCTCGCCGACGATCGCAATCGTCTCGCCCCTCTCGACCGTATAGGAAAGGCCGTCGACCGCACGAACGACGCCGGCGCCGGTGCGGAAGTCGGTACGCAAATTCCTGACTTCCAGCAGGGGTGCCACCCCGGTCCTTCCCCCGATCGCGCTCTGCGTGCTCTTTGGTTTCAGAAGCCGCTCAACCACTATCGCCCACGACCGGGAATGTCAACGCGGGTCGGCTTTTTGCGCTGCGCATGCGGAAGGCAGCGGCTCAGATCTGCGAATATCCCGACCCGGGGCTATCGACGCCGTGCCCCGAGGCTTCTTCGATCCAGCCATACTCCTTGAGGATCTGCTGGCTGTAGGTCACCCGGCCGTTGATCTTCGCCGGCGGTTCGCTCGCCAGCAACAGCACGGCGCGCGCCATCAGGGTTGCAGGCTCGCTGGGCGGACGGGGGGCGCCGGAAATCCGGCTGTGATGGAGCGAACCCGGCGTCGCCACCACCTTCGAGGGCGCCACTGCCGTGACGCTGATCCCCTCATAGTGCGCCATCTCTTGCGCGAGGCCCTGGGTGAAGCGTTCGAGCGCCGCCTTGGTCGCGCCGTACATGACGCGGCCGTGAACGCTCTGGTCCTGATAGGGGCCACGCCCCGGGCCGATGGCGCCCGCCGAGCTGATGTTGACGATCGCGCCCGAACGCCGCGGGATCATGTCCTTCAGCACCTCTTTCGAGAGGATAAAGGGCGCGTGCACGTTGACGGCAAAAGAGCGCACCCAGCGGTTGGTCGGAAACGTCTCGGTCGGCAGGTAGTAGGTGAGCCCGGCGTTGTTGACGAGGATGTCGATCGGCCCGAAGGTTTGGCGCGCCTCCTCCACCAAGGCGATGCAATCCTCTTCTCGGGAGACGTCGGCGCGGACCGCCGTCGCGACGCCCCCCTTCGCGCGGATTGCTTCGACCGTGCGCGCGAGCGAACCTTCGAGCACGCGGTGATCGCCTTCATTGAGGGTGCGCGCCGCGCAGACGACCTTGGCGCCCTCGGCCGCGAACAGCGCGGCGATTGCCTCGCCGATGCCGCGGCTGGCGCCGGTGACGATGGCGGTCTTGCCCGTAAGCTTGCCCATGGATGCGGATCCTTTCGTTGGAGAACGGCAGCGCCGTCCAAGTTTACGGTGGCAATGCTGCCGTTCGCGCCGAACCTTCGCGTTCGAACTCCGAGAGGATGATGGCTTCGAGGTTCCGCTTTGTCGTCGGCTTCGCAAACAACAGCGTCAGGGCACAGAGCCAGAAGGCGCCGGAAAGGAAGAAAAACACCGCGCCGAATCCGAACTTGACGGCAACCAATGTCGCTGCAATCGGCGCGATGGCCCCGCCCACATGCCCGACCCCATCGGAGAACGCCACGCCGAGGTTGCGCACGGAGGTCGGGAAGTGCTCAGCCGTTAGCAGATAGATGAGCGGCGCGAAGATCCCCACCTGGAACCCGACGAGGAAGAAGTAGAGCGTGATTAGCACAGGCCCGGGGAAGATGCCGAGAAACACCAGCTCCAGCGCGGTGAGGCCGGTCACCACGAAGGGCGGCCATTTGCGGGAGAACCGGTCGCTGACGAAAGGAGAGATGAGCCCGCCGCTGACATGGCCGATAGCCATGGCGATCGCCATTTCGATGCTGTGCACCAAGGTATACCCATGCTGCACGAGCAAGGTCACGCCCATCGTTCCGAACCCGTAGACCGTGACGTAATTAAAGAACCATACCAGAAAGAAAATGACCGTGTAGCGCAGGATCGGCGGTCGGAAGATCGACGTCCAGGTGAAAGTCTCTCGTTCCTCTGTTTCGACCGCCGCCCGGATCGTGGCCTCCACAGGCGGCAGCTCCCGCGAGCCGAGAGTGCGTCTGACGCGGTCTTCCATCCGCGCCACAATCTCGGCCGCGTCGTCGATCCGACCATGTTCGATGAGCCAGCGGATCGACTCGGGAAGTTCGCGCGCGCCGAGGATGAGCGGAAAGACGCTTATGAACGGAAGAGCGAGAAGAATTCGCCAGCCGACGCCGACACTCGGCAGGAGGAAGAGCGCCACGAAAGGTGTTGTGGAGGCGCCCACGAGAGCCGCGAAAGTGGTCCAGGCAGCAAACCTGCCGCGGATCGGCGCGGGCATGACCTCGCTCACATAGGTGGCGGCGACGCCGATATAGGCGCCGATGCCGGCGCCGCTCAGCGTTCTCGCTGCGATGAACGACAAAGCGCCCGGAGCGAGCGCGTTGAGCAGCGCCCCAACAGAATAAAGCGCGATGCTCGCGAAAACCCCAACGCGGCGGCCGAAACGGTCGCTGATGACGCTGATCGCGAGTTCGCCGACGACGAAACCTATCAGTCCAAAACTGGCTGCCGTTGCGCCGATCGTGGCGCTGACATGGTAGTGCTTTATGGCAAGCGGGAGAGAAAATGCGATCGTCTGAATATCAAAGAAACAGAAGAACCAACCAACTGCAATAATGAACAATACCCACCGGCTATGCGGCCAGACCGGTAACCGGTCCACTCTTGCGATCAATTCGCCGGCAGTTTCAACGTCGTGCCGCCTTAACACATTTTCCCTTGCCCGCATTGTTGTTTTCTCCTTGCAATTCCCTGCCGCGGCGATGCCGGTCATTGCTGCCGGCTTGTTTGTCTCGGCTGCTACACGGGAGTAAAGCGCGGCACGAAGAGACCGAAATCGGGTTCGATCACGAGCCGCAGCGCTTGGTCGATCTTGAGTGCTTCGGGGTCGCCCGCGCCAATGATGTTGCTGGTCATGCGCGGGCCTTCCGTGAGTTCGACCACGGCGACCGTGTAGGGCACGCGGTCCGCAAACGCCTCATGAAAGGCGCGATGGTAGACGACCCAGCTGATGAGCCGCGCCGCGCCGCTCGCATTTTCCCACGCCCAGTCGGCCTCCAGGCACCTCGGACATTCGCTGCGGACCGGCAACCAGGCGTTCCCGCAATGCTTGCATCTCTGGAACGTCAGCCGGCCCTCCTTGAGCGACTGCCAGAACTGATCGCCCAAGGGATCCGCGGGCGGCCGCAGCGCCGCCGCTTTCTCATCATCGGTCATGGCTGCCCCAGAATAAGTGTCGCGTGAGTGTGCATCACTCCCCCCTGATTGCTGACGATCGAGGTGCGGGCGTGGGGCACCTGCAAGACCGCTTCGCCCCGCATTTGCCGCACTCCTTCGAGCACCAACTGCAGGCCCGGCATGCCGGTTTCCGACAACAGCCCGCCGGCGGTGTTCATCGGCAACCGGCCGCCGAACTCGATCCCACCGCCTTCGACGAAATGGCCGCCCTCGCCTTTCTTGCAGAAGCCGTAGTCTTCCAATGTCATGAGGGCGGTGATGGTGAAGCAGTCGTAAATCTGCGCGACGTCGATGTCTTTGGGGAGAAGCCCGGCCATCTTGAAGGCGGTCGCCGCCGAAGCCTTCGCCATTGTCGTCGTCATGTCGGGCCGCTGCGCCACGTCCCAAGCGGTGTGGCCTTGCCCGAAGCCGAGGATTGGAACCGGCGCCCGGACTTTCAGCTGGCGCGCCCGTTCGCGGCTCATCACCACGACGGCCGCGCCGCCATCTGAAACGAGGCAGCAGTCGTCGCGGCGAAAGGGCGCCACCATCATCGGCTGCTCCAGATATTCCTCTATCGTCAGCGCCTTTTTCAGTTGGGCGCGGAGGTTTTGCGCGCCGTGGCGGCGACACGCGACGGCGACGGCTCCGAGTTGCGCGTGGGTCGTCCCGTACTCTCCCATATGCCGTCTCGCCACCATCGCATAGCCCGCCGGCACCCCGAACCAGCCAAAGACGGCATTCGGATCGCGCGAGCGCGAAAAGACGGCGCGGCTGCCGGTTTTCGGGTTGTCCGCAAAAGAGACGAGGGCGACCTCGCACTGGCCGTGCTCGATCGCCATCGCGGCATAACCGATCATGCCGATGTTGGAAGCGCCCGCCTGGTCGACGACGCAATTGATGCGTGGCGTGAGGCCGAGCGCCTCCGCGACCTTCTGGCCGTAAATGCTTTCGAAATGCGATGTCGGGTATTTGACCAGCACCGCATCGACGATATCCTTCTCGACCCCGGCATCCGCGAGCGCGTTCCTTACCGCCTCGACATTGAGGGAGATCGTGGACCGCCCCGGCAGGCTGCCGAAGGCGGTGTGGCCGATCCCGGCGATGACGTATTTGCCGCGCATCATCTAACGTCCTTCGAATTGGGCCGGACGCTTTTCCGCGAAGGCGCGCGCGCCCTCCTTGGCGTCCTCGGTTTGCCGCAGCAGCGTGGCCACCAGCTGTTCGACCCTGAGGCCGGTCGCGAGATCGACGTCACGACTGCGGATTGCCAATTCCTTCGCCGCCTGCAACGCCAATGGCGGCAGCGCGGCGAGGCGGCGCGCATAGCCCATTGCCGTCGGCATCAGCTCCTCGCGCGGAACGGCCTTGTTGATGAGCCCCCAATGCGCGGCCGCCGCGGCTGAGATCGGCTCTCCCGTCAAGAGCATTTCCATCGCGATCGGGTAGGGGAGCTGCGAGAGCACGCGCTGCGTGCCGCCGTTTCCGGCGATAATGCCGCGCTTTACCTCCGAGAGGCCGAAGGTCGCGGTCTCGCAGGCAATCCGGATGTCGGTGGCGAGGAGAAGCGTGACGCCGCCGCCTAGACAATAGCCGTTGACCGCGGCGATGACCGGCTTCCAGAGTTCGATGCCGCGGTTCAAAAGCTGGTCGCGCTGCGTCATCCAGACCTCGCGCCATTCGCTCTTGCGGGTCAGAAAGCCTTTGATGTCCGCGCCGACGGTAAAGGCGCGATCGCCGCCTCCGGTCACCACCGCAACCCGCAGTTCGGGGTCGTCGCGCACCCGCATCCACGCTTGCGAGAGGCCGTGATAGTGCTCCGCGTCCATCGCATTCAAACGTTCGGGACGGTTGATGGTGATGGTGGCGATATGATCTTCAACAGCGACGTCGATGGTCATTGGGAGCTCCTAGATGACGCCCGCGCGGCTGAGCCTCTGCAAGTCTTCGTCCTTAAGGCCGATCTCGGAAAAGACGCTTCTGTTGTCGCGGCCGAGACTTCCACTCGCACGATAGGGCGCGCGCGGATGGTCGCGATAGGTGAGGGCGCTGTGCGAGACGACGATCGGGCCGAATTCCGGGTGATCGAGTTCCCGCAGCATCCCGCTCGCGTGCAGCTGCGGGTCGCGGATCACCTCGGAAAGCGACTGCACCGCGCCGCAAGGCACGCCGGCGGCGTTGAGCTTTTTCGTCAGCTCCGCCCGCGTCTCTTTCGCCGTCACGCGGGAGATTTCCTCGTCGATCTCGTCCATGTGCCGGACGCGGTCGGAAATCGTCGCAAAGCGGCTTTGATCGAGGTCCTTGCGGCCGAGCGCCGTGAGCAGGCTTTGCCAATGCCGGTCGCTCGTACAGATGATGGCGAAATAGCCGTCGGCGGCGGGATAGACGTTGTAGGGGCATTGGTTGAGCCCGCCGTGACGGTTGCCGGTGCGGGGAATGAGCAACGCGTCGCCCATCACCATCCCGAGGCTCGAACAGAGCGAGGGATAGACCGCTTCCAGCATCGCCACTTCGGGCGCCAGCGCCTCGCCGGTGCGCTCGCGGTGATAGAGCGCCGCGACGATGGCGCCGAAGAGGTGTATCCCGGCAAAGAAATCGCCGATCGCCGGACCCGCCTTGACCGGCGGATTGCCGGCGAACCCCGTGCTGTCCATGACCCCGCCCAAGGCTTGGATCGTGAGGTCCATTGCCGCGTAATCCCGATAAGGGCCGCTGCTGCCGAAGCCGTTGGTCGAGGCGTAGATGAGACGCGGGTTCCTTTGGCGCAGCACGTCTCGGCCGAGCCCCAACTCGTCCATCACTCCCGGCCGGAAGTTTTCGACCAGCACGTCGGCCCGCTCCGCGAGAAGCAGGACGAGCTCCCGGCCTTGCGCGGTCTTGATGGCGATCGTGACATGGCGCTTGTTGGCGTTGAGCATCGGAAACGGCAACGAGGCGCCCGCGCGGGCCTTGCGCGTGCGCAGATGCTCGCCCTCCGGCGGCTCGACCTTGATGATTTCCGCGCCGGCGATCCCCATCAAAAACGTGCAATAGGGACCGCTGTAGATGCGCGTCAAATCGACTACGCGGACCCCCGCCAAGGGCAGGGCGGCTTCGGGCACAGGTGTCACCCCGCCTTTCCTCGCGTTTTCCTGTTGCAGGTCAGCGGCTGGTACGAGCCGCGTCGCCCAAAAGGCTGCGCGCGACGACCATGCGCTGCACTTCCGAGGGTCCCTCGCCAAGGCGTTTCACGCGCATCTCGCGATACCAGCGTTCGAGCGGCATCTCCTGCGCGACGCCCATGCCGCCGAACATCTGCACGCAGCGGTCGACGACCCGGCCGGCGGTTTCGGTCGCCATCAATTTCGCGATCGAGGCCGCGATCTTGTTGTCGTGGCCGAGGTCGCCCTCCCAGGCGGCCTTGTAGGTAAGAAGGCGCGCGGCCTCCAGCTCCATCTCGCTGTCGGCGATCATGAACTGGATCGCCTGGCGGGTGGCGAGCTTTGCCCCGAATGTTTCACGCTGTTTCACCCATTCGATCGCCATCTCGAGCGCGAGCTGGGCGACGCCGATAACTCCGGCCGCATACGGCACCCGCCCGTGCACCAGCCATTTCTCGGCGACCCGGAAGCCCTGCCCTTCCTCTCCGATCCGGTTTTCCGCCGGGATCTCGGCGTCGATGAAGTGAATCTCATAAGGCGAATAGGCGCGGATCACGGGAATGCGCCGGAAACTGATCCCCGGCGTGTTGCTGTCCACGATGAAGCAGGTGATGCCGCCGCGGTCGCCCAACTCCCCGGTGCGCGCGAAGAGGATCCCCCAGTCGCAATTGCCGGCGTCGGTGATCCAGGTCTTGGTGCCGTTGATGACGTAGCGATCGCCCTTTCTGACGGCGCGCGTCCGAATGGCGCGCGCCGGATCGGAGCCTCCGGAAGGCTCGCTGATCGCGACGAAGGCCTTGCGCCGCCCTTCCATGGTCGGCAGCGCATAAGTCTTAATCTGTTGCGGGGTGGCGAGAAAGATGACGTTCGGCGGGTCATGGCTGAACGCGCCGCAGGCCCGTATGTAGGCTCCCATCTTGCAGCGTGACCCTTCTTCTGCGACGACGGCCTGCCCCAGAAGGTTGAGACCCGCGCCGCCGTATTCGGCCGGCGACTCGACGCACCAGAGACCGAGTTTCTTTGCCTTCTCCTGGAGCGGGAGGAGCTTTTCGGGCGGCAGCTTGAAGCAGTCATGGGGAAGGGTGTCTTCGACCGGGCGGACCTCCTCTTCCATGAATTGGCGGGTCACTTCCCGCAACATCCGGAGCTCCTCCGGAAGTTCCCAGGCGCCCAGCGTATTCATGGGCTGAGCGGCCGAAGGGGACAATTTGTCGGGAGCTGTCGTGAGGACCTCGGCCATATCGCTTCCCCTTACTGTTTGTCGTCTGGTGTGCTCTGCTAAGCTCGCGATTTCCCGACACGGAGCGCTTCCCGCCGCTCAAGCGGTTTGGCAATCTCTGCGGCGAGCAGCTCGATTTGCCCCACAGTCTCCTTCCCGAGGAGGATCGGCAGGAAGGCGCCGACCAGAACGACCAGGATCATCGTGCCAAAAAAGATGAACGGTGAGGCTGTATGCGGTTCCATGAGGAAGGGCGCCGCGACCGCCGCGAAAGCCCGACTGAACGCCTCGCCGAAGATATGGCCGCGTCCGCGCAGGGCGGTGGGGAACTGTTCCGAAAGATACACTCGGGTCGCTGCCGGACACGACAGAACGGTAAAGCCCGTGAGCGCCCCCCCAACGCTCATGGCGAGCGGGGCGTAGGCACCCGCGAGATGGGCGGACATCATCAGAACGAGCCCGGGAAGCCCGCCCGCGAGCGCATAGAGGATCGTCCAGCGCCGCCCGATCGCTTCCATCAGATAGCCGATAAAGGCCTTCCCCGGAATTGTCGCGAAAAAGATGAGGGTGCTGATGCCAAAGCTCATCCGCACCGCTGCGCCTTGGTCTACAAGGGCCTTTGGCAAAAGGAAGGCGACGAGGTAGTAGGCTATCGATTGGGCCGTGAGGGTGATGGCCCCGACAGCTGTCCAGCGGAGCTGACCGCGCGCAAACAGCGCCGAATATGGCGGAAGCTCTTCCCTCACGCCCTCGAGATTGTGTCCAAGTTCCGCGACCATCAGCGGTGGTACGCGGTTGCCGCATCTGTGGATTATCCGGTTGACCGTGTCGACCGCCGCCTCAATGTGGCCCTTGCGCAACTGCCAGCGCGGGCTTTGCGGGATGACGAAATGCACCAGCGCCGGGACGATAAAAAGCGCGAGTCCGCCAGGCAGAGCGATCAGGCGAAAGCCGTTCGGGCTATGGGCGAACAGAAGGCTGAGGAAGGGGAGGAGCGTAAACGCGCACGCCAAGATTATCTCGTAAATGGCGCCGTAAGTCCGCCGGTGCTGCGCTGGCATCAATTCGGCGGCGATTGGATAGGGCGCGAAGACGGCAAAACCCAATCCGATCCCGGTCAATAGGCGAATGACCAGCAACTCAGAGGTGCTTTGCGCAACCGGGATCAGAAGCGTGAAGAACGTGGTCTCGATCAACCCGATCTGAATGATGGCTTTGCGGTTCACATGGTCGGAGATCGCCGAGGCGATAAAGCCGCCGATGACGAGCGTCAAAGCGGGGGAGATGGCAAGAAAGCGAATTTCTCCCGCCGTCATGTGCAACGGCGTCTTGGCAAGAACGATCAGTGGACCAGAGAGCGCCAGATTATAGCCTTCGACGAAGCCGACGAGCCCGAGCACGAGAATTAGACCCAGGTGATAAGCGCTAAACGGGATGCTGTCTAGCTTTTGGCCGAGCCGCTCGCTCGCCGACCCACCCGATCGAGCGGAAAAGGGGTCGACCGTCATCGCGTTGTCTCCTCTCTCAGTGTTTTTGCTTTGCTGCTTTGAGGGCGGAAAGCGCTTTCGGACGGCACCGAAGCACTCATGTTCCGGCCCAATCTTGATCTAGATCAATTTTTCGCGGCGCCAGTTCTGCATGCCAGCCATTCTGGAATTGATGTTTGACCGAGGGCGGCACCTGCCGCCCGGGCTCTGCCTCGTGATCGCGCTTTCCCACGCGCTCTTTAAGTAAAAAGGTCGGAGACTGGTGACCCCGGGAAGAAGAGCCCCTACGCTCAAGGCGCGTTCATCCCCCTCGAAAATTCGGCAACCGGCGTGCGGCCATGGCCCTGACGCCTTCCGTGAAATCATCGGTGCGCCGCAGCCAATCCTGCTCGACGAGCTCGCGTTCGGTTGCGGCCTCGACGCGGTCGGCGAGACCGCGGCGCAGGGTCTCGCGCGTCGCGGCGATCCCGAGGGGCGAGGACTGCGCGATCTCGAGCGCCAGCGCCGCGGCGGCCGAGCGCACTTCGGCAAGAGGAACGAGGAGATCGGCAAGCCCGATACGGACCGCCTCCTCTCCCGGAATGCGCCGGCTCGTATAAAAGAGAAGGGCGGCCTTTTGCGGGCCGACGAGACGCGGCAACGTCACCGTCAAGCCGAAACCCGGATGGTAGCCGAGCCGGGTGAAATTGGCGGTGAAACGCGCCTCGCTGCAGGTGACGCGGAAATCGGCGACGAGGGCGAGACCGAGCCCGCCTCCAACCGCCGCGCCCTCTACCGCGGCGACGATCGGCTTTTTTGTTCGGAAAAGCCGGATCGCCTCCTTGTAGACGTGTTTGCCGGCCGAGCCTCGGGTTCCTCCCGCGACGTCGCCCGCTTCCATGCGTTTTGCGAAATCGGCGCCGGCGCAAAAGGATTTGCCTTCCGCCGCCAGAACGATCGCCCGCACCGAGGGGTCGGCATCGAGTTCTTCGAAGGCGTCGGCGATCTCCGCGATGAGCTTCAAGTCGAAAAAGTTGTGGGGCGGCCGCCGCATCTCGACGGTTGCCACAAAGCCGTCGCGGGTAAGGGCGATCTCGCGCAGCGGGTTCGGACCGGTCATGGCGCGTCCTCAACGGGTTTCTTGGTGATGATGAGGGCATCGACCACCGAGAGGCCTTCGCCTTCAGCATGGACGACGACGGGGTTCAAATCGATTTCGGCGAGGATCTCGGCGTGGTCGGCGGCAAAGCGGGAGAGCGCCGCGATCAATCGGGCGAGCGCCCGGCGATCGGCGGGCGGGGCGCCGCGAATAGGGCCCAAAACCGCGGCCCCTTTGAGCCTTTCGATCAGACCCTCCGCTTCGCTCTCGCCGATCGGCACCGGCGCAAAGGCCACATCGCGGAGCGCTTCGGCATGAATGCCGCCCAACCCGACCATCAGCATCGGCCCGAAACCGGGGTCGCGGACGACGCCAAGGATCATTTCGCGGCCTTTGGCCGCCATCTTCTGCACGAGAACCCCGTCGATGCGCGCGGCAGGAACGGCGGCTTTGGCGCACGCGACGATTTCCCGATACGCCGCTCTCAGCGCTTCTTCGCCCGCGACCCCGAGCGCGACGGCCTGGGCCTCGGTCTTGTGCGGGATATCGGGGGAAATGACCTTGAGCGCCACCGGGCCGCCGATCTCTCGCGCCGCGGCAACGGCTGCGTCTTCGTCTCTGACGAGACGCTCGGGCAGTGACGGCACCCCGTAACGCGAGAGGAGCGCCTTCGCCTGAGGCTCGGTCAAGACCGGGCCCTCTCTCAGAAGCGCCGAGGCGATCTCGGCGCGCAGTTGCGGATCGGTCGGCGCGGGCGCAACCCGCCTTCGCCGCTCCTCCTCGAAAGAAGCGTAATCGACGAGAGCGCGGATCGCCCGCGCGCAGCTCGGCATCGAGGTGTAGCAGGGGATTCCGGCCGCGGCAAAGGCGCCCATCGCCTTCTCGCTCGCTGTCGTATAGGTCGAAAGAAGGATCGGCTGGCGGGTATTCCGGGTAATCCCGGCAAGCTCCGCGGCGCGCTCGCTCGCGGTCTCCTCGTCGGCGAGCGACGTGATGAGAAGGATGGTGTCGATCCTTTCCGACTCGCGAACGATCTCGACGAGCCGCGCGTAGCCGACCTCGTGCATTGCCTGGGCGGTGCCGTCGACCGGGTTTTGCGCCGACGCGTAGGAGGGCAGGAGGTCGCGAAGGCGCCGTTGGATTTCCTCCTCCAAAACCGGCAATTCGAGACCGTGGGCCGAGAGGACATCCGCCATCCACACGGCGCTTCCCCCCGAGCCGGTGATGACGGCGACGCGGTTTCCGCGCGGCAGCGGGCAAAAGGCGAAAGCCGCAGCGATGTCGAGCATCTGGTCGAGGTCTTCGCCGCGGAGAATGCCCGAATGGCGCAAGACCGCGTCCTCGACCGCGCCCGCCCGCGCGAGCGCGCCCGTATGCGAGCGCGCGGCGCGGCGCGCGGCGTCCGAGCGCCCGACGAGGGCCGCGATCAGAGGCTTTCCTTTTTCCGCCGCCTTCCGCGCGACCGCCCGGAACCGTTCGGCGTTCCGGATCTCCTCGAGATAAAGGAGAAATATGTCGGCGCCGTCCTCGTCGATGAGCCAGTCGACGTAGTCGTGGGCTTCGAGAACCGCCTGGTTTCCGGCGCTCACCTGATAGGTGAACCAGAGATCGCGGGCGCGTCCGCGTGAGAGAAAGGCAAACGTCAAGGCCCCGCTCTGGCAGCTGACGGCGATCCTGCGGCTGTTGCCGCTCCTCGGGAAAAGAGGAGCCGAGGGATCGCGGAAGACGGGGCTGAACGTCGCGACGAGCGGCAGAAACGGGTTGACGATCCCTTCCGAGTTCGGACCGCAAAGGGGGAGATCGTAGCGCCGCGCGATCTCCTGGAGTTCCTTCTCGCGCCGCTCGGCCGCCTCGCCCTTCTCTTCGGCAAAGCCGGAGCTGATGACGAGCGCGGCGCGCACGCCCTTCTGCCCGCATTCTTCGAGCGTCTCTCTCACATGCGCCGCCGGAACGAGAAGGATCGCGAGATCGACCGCCTGCGGCAGTGCGGCAATCGAGGCGCAGGCTTTGACGCCGAGCACTTCCCTCTCGCGCCGGCTGACGGCAAAAACCCGACCCTTGTAGCCGTGCTCGATGAGGGCGCGGGTGAGGCGGCCGCGCAAGCTCTTCGCATCCGCCGAGGCGCCGATGATGGCGATCGAATCCGGGGATAAGAGTGGCCTCAGGTCAGGCATTTCCAGTCGCCCTGCTGCGGGGGAGCGTGCTCGCAGGCCCCGCTTCCGATTGCGTCGTTCGTGACAACCGCTTGGCTCGCTCAAGGGTCGAAATTAACCGGATCTTAGAGATTCCTCTGGAAGGATCGCAAAGCACCGGAGGGGGCTCTCAATAACCCGCGAAGGAGGCAAACATGAACGTGAAAAACCCGCTGGCGGCAGCCGCAAGGATGGGCTGGGGATTGCTCCTGGGCGCCGCGCTCATCGCGGCCGCGTGGCCCTCGACCGCAGCCTGCGCCCAGACGCTCACCACGCTCTACAGCTTCGCCGGCAGCGACGGCATGTATCCCCTCGATCACGACACCCTGATCTTCGACTCCTCCGGCAATCTCGAGGGCACCACCTTGTACGGGGGGGTGAATGGAGCGGGCACCGTATTCGAGCTGACGCCATCGGGGACCGAGACCCCTCTCTATAATTTCACCGGCGGCAGCGACGGTGGAACTCCCTTCGGCGGCCTGATCGCCGACGCCTCCGGCAATCTCTACGGCACCACGGCGTCCGGCGGGACGTATGGAGACGGCACGGTATTCGAACTGACGCCCTCGGGGACTCTGATCGTGCTCTACAGTTTCACCGGCAACAGCGACGGTGGAACTCCCTACAGCGGCCTGGTCGCCGACGCCTCGGGCAACCTCTACGGCACCACGGTCTATGGCGGAAACTTCGACAACGGGGTGGTGTTCAAGTTGACGAAATCGACGACGACCCCATGGCCAGAGACCGTGCTCCACGCCTTCACCGGCGACAGCGACGGGGGCTACCCCGAAGCCGGCCTCATCTTCGACGCGTCCGGCAATCTCTACGGCACGACCGCATTCGGCGGCAGCTCGGACGTCGGCGCCGTGTTCAAGCTGTCTCCTTCGGCGAGGCCTCCTTGGACCGAGACCCCGCTCTACAGTTTCGCTGGAGAAACCGACGGGTCTTTCCCGCTTGGCAGCCTGATCTTCGACACTTCGGGGAACCTTTACGGGACGACGATGGAGGGTGGCAGCCTCGGTTACGGCACCGTGTTCAAGCTGACGCCTTCGGCGACGCCTCCATGGACCGAGACCTTGCTCTACAGCTTTAGCGGAAACGACGGCGCAAGCCCGGTCGCGGGGCTGATCGCCGACGCCGCCGGCAATCTCTACGGCACGACAGAATACGGCGGCGCCAACGGTCAGGGGACGGTGTTCAAGCTGGCGCTGCCGGCAAGCTTCAAGGGCGTGCCCGGTCAACCGAACTGTATC
>JAKAOO010000053.1 GCA_021812165.1 Pseudomonadota bacterium
TCGAAAGCAGCAAAGGGTACGTTGGCGTAGACGTAGCCCCCGGACCCGGCGTGGATGTTGTTTGCCAGGGCCAGGAGTATGACGCGCCAAGCAACAGCTTTGACACGGTTATCTCGTGTGAGGTGATGGAGCACAATCCTCACTGGAGCGGCACGCTGGCCAACATGGTCCGCTTGTGTCGGCCGGGTGGCTTGCTGATTGTGACTTGCGCGACGAGTGGTAGGAGGCAGCACGGCACGAAAATCTCGGATCCGGGTGCCTCACCTTTGACCGTGGGCATAGGCTGGGAATACTACTGCAATTTAACCCCTCGCAACTTCTTACGCGCGTTACCGTTGGACCAGATTTTAGAGCCTTTCGCGTTCTTCACGAATTGGTCGGCGCGAGACCTCTACTTGCTCGGCTTCAAGCGGGGCCTAGCCGCGCCAGGCAATGCGCGGCAGCAAATGGCGGCGCTCCGGAGGCACTACCGCCGCATAAACCTTCACCCAAGATATTTACTGGCTCGGATTCTCATTGAACTTTTCGGCGAGAAAGCAGTCTGGGCATTTCGAGACAAACTGAGAAGTTGTTGACGCGGGGATGCGGTATCAGAACCGCATGACCGTTTCTCCAGACTGCCCGCCGAGAACGCTTGCCGGTGTGCGCCGGGCGCGGCTCTGGGCGCAACACCTTGACGGTTTCCGCTGGCGGTTGGCCACCGTCACGACGCGATGCAGGCGCTTGGATCGAGCCCTGCGCAACTCGTTGAATTTATGGAGGGTTGCGGCTACGAAGGCCGCCGTATGGACGGTCGGCGCGTCGCTGATCCGGGCTGGGAAGAGATCGTGTTCGCCAAATCAATGGTGGGCCCGTCCTTTGGCTGAAGGTCGATGGGAACTGTAGTCGTGGCGTCTTTGCGCAGCATTACCGGTTCGCCGGTGTTCTGTACGTCCGACGGTTGTCCATCGCTGCGAGACGTCGTTCAGCGATCCTATGTACTGTGCCACGATGAAAATGTGTCCCCCTTAGTAGAAGCCTTGGCGACGGAAAAACTCACTCCAGTTGAGTTGCGCGCGTCTTACGGGGAGACTGAACTATCATGGGCAAGAAGCACGCGAACGTTTCTGAGCCATGTGGCGGCGTGGCGCAGAGCGGCGGAGAATGACGGCTACACTCTGGTTTGCGAGTCGGATTTCGTGCCCTGTTTAGAGATAGGCTCGTTCCCGGTCTTCTGGCCCCTGTCCGACCCCTTGTCTTGGGGCTACCTCTATCAAGGGAGCCCCCGCCTGCTTGCGAGACTAACGGTGAGTGGCAGGCAATATCTCCGTGGGCATTGTGCGCCCTTGGTCTGTTACGTGATCAATGGATCCGTTGCGCGAATATTCTTGGACTTCTTTGCCTACGAAATGTCGTGCCATGACCCTCGTGAGTATTTCACGTTTGATGCGCATTTGCAGTGGTGGACGATGGGGCGCGGCGCGACCGCATTCTTCCCAATGGGGCATTACGGAGAGCACGGCGGACGACCTAACCCGGAACACGCGGAAAATCGCATTCCAAGGGCAGGCCGGCACCGGGCCGACAACCTAGCGGGCCGGTTGCACTTCTTGCCGGAATATGCGCGCGGTAGCCGGCTGAGGTATCAATCGGTTCGCATTGCTGCGCGGACACTCGGATTTGCCAGACTGCTTACCGGCAGATGGATCGTTGACACGAACGTATATAGGAACGCCGTGTGGGAGAAAACGCGAATGTGGGCATTAGGAGCAAAACGCCTGCTTGCGTGAGAGCCGGCGGCCGTCAGGGTGGTTGAGTGGACCAGCGCAGCGCGGTCATTCTCTCAGCGTATTTCCCCCCGAGCACGCTCGCGGGCGTGCATCGCGCGCGGCATCTTGCCAAGCATCTGCCGGCGGCGGGATGGCAACCGATCGTTCTTTGCGTCAGCGAGGCCCATCATGAAGAGCTTCTCGATCCGCGGCTCGCGAGCCTCGTGCCACCCGACATCGAAATTCTCAAGGTCGGCGCGCTTCCGGCGCGGCTCACTCGTCTGGCAGGCGTCGGAGAAATCAGTCTGCGCGCTTGGCGCCCTCTGCAAAATGCGCTCTACCGTCTGCTCGAAAGACGGACTGTCGGTGCGGTTCTGATCACGGGCTCGCCCTATTATCCGATGCTCTTTGCGCGTTCAATAAAGAGGCGATTCGGCGTTCCCGTAGTGCTCGACTTTCAAGATCCTTGGGTATCGAATTGGGGAAAGGAGCAACCATTTTTCTCTAAAGCCGGCATGGCGCATCGTCTTGCGACGCTTCTCGAGCCCCGCGCGTTGCAGGCCGCCGATTTCGTGACTTCGGTATCCGACATGCAGAACGCGGAAATGGCAGCCCGATACCCCTGGCTCGATGTCTCGCGCATGGCCGCTCTTCCGATCGGGGGCGATCCAGCCGACTTCGCTGCTCTGCGTACAGCAAGCGATGAAACCGACGCGGTCGATCTCGAAGAAGGTTTTTTTCATCTCAGCTACGTCGGAACCCTGCTGCCACACGCCAAAGCGCTTTTGCGCGTACTGTTCCGCGCGTTTGCGCGATTGCGTGCCGCAGAGCCTCGGCTCGCCGCCCGCATGCGGCTCAATTTCATCGGGACCAGCAACCAGTCGGCAGGCGGCGCGATCGGTCGCGTGCGTCCGATCGCCGAAACAGAAGGTGTGGCTGAGTCCGTGCGGGAGATAGCGCAGCGTGTTCCTTATCTGGGCGCTCTCGGAGTCCTCGCCCGATCGGACGGAATTCTCCTGTTTGGTTCCGACGAGCCGCACTACACCGCCTCGAAAATCTACCCGGCACTGATGTGCGGGCGGCCATTTTTGTCATTGTTCCACCGCGCGAGCAGTTCGCATGCGATCCTGTGCGCGGCAGGCGGCGGTTCTCCCTGGGCCTTCGAGACGCCTGATGAGCTTGCCGCTCTTGAGCCCTCTCTGGCAGAGGGCTTGCGGGCGCTGGCCCTGAGACCCGAATCCTTCGGGGTGGCGAATCGGGAGGCTTATGCGGCTTACGAGGCCCGCAACATTGCCTGCCGCTTTGCCGAGATATTCGACCGCCTGACCTCCGAACGCGCTCTATAAGCACGCCCTTACTTTGCGCCTCGCCATCGTCGCCTCCCATCCGATCCAGTACCACGCGCCGCTTTTCCGCGAGCTGGCGCGTCGTCTCGATCTCACGGTCTTCTATGCCCATCGCGCCACGCAGGCCGACCAGGCGAGGGCTGGCTTCGGCGTTGGTTTTGATTGGGATACCGATCTCTTCTCGGGTTACCGGAATTTCTTCTTGAAGAACCTGGCAAAGAGGCCCGGGCTCGATCACTTTTTCGGGTGCGACACGCCGGAGATCGCCGAGCGTTTACGGGAAAACCGTTTCGATGTGTTGCTGGTTCCCGGGTGGCACCTCAAAGCGTATCTTCAGGTTCTTTTCGCCGCGAAGCGCCTCGGGCTTCCCGTGCTGGCTCGAGGCGACAGCCATCTCGATACCCCGCGTTCCAGGCTCAAAAAGGCGGTGAAAGCGGCCGTTTACCCCGGGCTTCTTCGCCTCTTCGACGGGGCCCTTTACGTCGGAAAGCGGTCTCAAGCCTATTGGCGGCATTACGGGTACCCCGCAGAACGTCTCTTTTTCTCCCCTCATTGCGTGGATACCGAATGGTTCGGAGCGCGGGCGACACCCGAAGCCCGGCACAAGCTCCGCGCGCGGCTTGGGCTTCCCGACGGTGCGAAAGTGATGCTTTTCGCCGGCAAGCTCGAACCGAAAAAGCGCCCTCTCGACCTCGTGGCGGCCGCCGCGCTGCTGAAGAGGGAGGGTCATCAGATCTCGATCCTCGTCGCGGGGGCGGGGCTTCTCGAAAAGGAGGTGAGCGCAGCGGCAATCGCGGCAGGCATACCCCTTTATGGGCTCGGGTTTTGCAACCAGAGCGAGATGCCGGCCGTTTACGCCGCCGCCGACGTTTTGGTTCTGCCTTCGGACGGTCGCGAGACATGGGGCCTCGTTGCGAACGAGGCGCTCGCTTGCGGGCGGCCGGTCGTCCTTTCCGATGCAGTGGGAGCGGCGCCGGATCTCGCCGAAGACGGGACGGCCGGACGCATCTTCCCCGTCGGAGCTGTCCGGGCGCTTGCCGATGCGATGAGCGACCTCATCGCACACCCCCCGCCCCGCGAGGCGATCGTAGCCAAATCGCAGGCTTACAGCCTCGCCGCTGGTGCCGCCGGGATCGAAGCGGCCCTCGCGAAAACAGTGCCCGCGACCACTCGGCGAGCATTGTCGCGACTGGTCTGAAAGAAGGCTTCGTGCGATGCCGCCCAGCGTCTCCATTGCTTTACCGGTCTACAACGGGGCGCGGTATATAGAGTTGGCGGTTCGCTCGCTCCTAGTGCAAAGCGGCGATATTGAGATTGTAATTTCCGATGATGCCTCCACAGACGATACGGTCGAGATCATACACTCCATCGATGCTGGCAACATCAGGCTTATCACGAACGTGACGAACGGCGGTCAATTCGTCAATTTGAATCGAGCATTGAAGGCTTGCCTCGGCCGATACATGTAGCTGTTCTGCGGGGATGATGTGGCGCATCCGGGGTTTATACAGTCGCAGCTTGATGCTTTGCGTCGCAACGAGAAAGCTGGATTGGCCTACGCAAGCTGCAACATCATCGACGCCAGCGGCGTCCCGACCAGCGTCTGCAATGACGATGGAACACCGCTCGATATCGATTTCCCGACCTATCTCGACATCTCGTCGCGACATGGATCGCTTCCTCCATCGCTTTCATGCGTGATGGTGCGAAGGGAAACGTTTGATGAGATCGGACTATTCAATGAGCGGTTTTTTGTCGCCGGGGATTTGGAATTCTACAACCGGGTAGCGGAGCGCTTCCACTTTGCGAGAAACAGGTCGATCCTTCTCGACGTGAGGGCACACGAGGGCAGCCTTACATCGCATAGCCTGACACCGCTCAGATACATGCGTGAGGAAATCGAAATTCTGCCGTTCTACCGGAGGCACTTAGGAGAAGAGAAATACCGGGAGATGTTGGCGTGGCGCGCCCGCCACCGCGGCGCCGACCACGCAAAATTCATTCTGCGGTGCGCGTTCCAGGGGAAAATCGGGGAGGCCGTCGAAGCCTCTCGCCTCCTGTCTCAGGCCCACAATCTGCCGCTATGCGTTTGGTATGCTCTCGGGCAAAAGCTGCGGCAACATGTAGCCCGAGGCACGCCGAACCGCGAACGCAGCGAAGCCGGAATACCCCGATGAACGGGCTCATGCCGTGTTAGGCCTGCTCTTCTTCTGGGGGCTGCTGCTCGCGGCGCTCATCGCTTTCGGGGTCGGGCAGCCCGGACGCGGTGGCGCGCTGACGCTCGCTTATTTTCTCGGCCTGTCGCTGATCCACCTGCCGGGCCTGTTGCCTTTTATCGGCGGCGAGCCGGTTCTCAGCGATCGGTTGGTAACCCGGGTCGGTTTTGAAACAACGCTCCTCGGTATGGCCGCGTTTATCGCGGGCGCGCTTCTCGCTCGCCGGAATACCAGAGGCGCGCTGCGATCGGCAACCTATTCACCGCGAGGGAAGGCCTTCGAATATGTCGGCTGGCGCGCTTTTGCGCTTGGCGCGTTCGCCTATTTCGTATTAATCCCCTTGTCTTTTCGTGTGCCCTCCGCCACCGCCGTTGTGTCCGCGTTCGCCACACTGCTGACCCTCGGCTTGTGGCTTGTGGTCTATGGTGCTGTGGAAACCGGCGATCAGCGCCGCGTTTTCGCGACACTCGGCGTGCTGCCGCTTCTCTCCTTATACATGCTGGCAGTAGGAGGCTATCTCGGCGTCGGGATTTATTTGTCTATGAGCGTCATCGCGTTTCTCTTCGCGATCGTTCGAAGTCGCGCTTGGTTTTATCTGGCTGCGCCGTTCGTCATTTACCTAGGCCTCTCGCTCTTCGTCACCTATATGGGTCAGCGCGGCGCCATTCGGGAGGTCGTTTGGCATGAACACGGCGGCCTCCTCTCGCGGCTTAGCCGGGCGTCGAGGCTTGTGACGGATTTCCGGCTGCTCGATCTCGACTCGCCGACGCAAGATGCGGCGCTGGATGGCCGGCTCAATCAGAATGCGTTGGTGGGCACTGGCGTGCTGATGCACGAGGGCGGTTGGTCTCATTTTGCTTACGGTGCGACGGTTCCTCTTTGGGCGCTCATTCCGCGCGCGGTTTGGCCCGGGAAGCCAGCGGTTGGAGGGGGGTTGGATGTCGTCAGCAAATTTACAGGCATCCGCTTTGCCCCAAATACAAGCGTCGGCGCCGGCCAAGTGCTCGAATTCTACGTCAATTTCGGAATCCCCGGCGTTCTCATCGGCTTTCTCGGCCTCGGTTTCCTCCTGATGCGGCTCGACCGGGGGATCATGCGCGCTCTCGCCGCCGGCGATATGCGGGCGCTCTTGTTACGGGCGATGCCGGGTTTGACGCTTTTGCAGCCTGGCGGCAACCTGCTTGAGATCCTCGTCGCTTTCGTGGGCGCGGTCGTTGCCGCGCACCTCGTCCTCAAGCTGCCCTTTTTCGAATTGGGTTCGGGGATGCGGGCCTCAATACCAAGCAGCGGTCTTCGCGGCAGCGGAGCAGAGCCAAGCAGATGAACGAGGTGCCGCTCAGGCCCTCTTTCGCGCCGCAATGGGAGATGCCTGGAGAAGCCGGCGAGCTTAGCCTTCGCGCGGTCCATATCGTCGCCGGTCTCGATCCGGTGTATGGAGGGCCCTCCTACAGCGTGCCGAGGCTGTGCGGAGCGCTCGCCGCGGCGGGGGCGGGCACAGCGCTCTATTCCGTCTCCGCGGCAGGAGCGGGCGGGACCGACAAACCCGACAAGGGTTATCGCGACCGCCGGTTCCCGTGGGATTGCGCGCGAGTTCCTGGCCTAAGGAGCTTGCGGTTCTCTTCCGGTCTTTGGTTTGCTCTTTACGAGGGCGCTGTCACGGCGGATCTGATCCATAATCACGGTCTCTGGTTGATGCCCAATGTCTGGGCGGGTCGGGTCGCGGCGCGGGCAGGGAAGCCGCTTGTCGTGTCGCCGCGGGGCATGTTGGCTCCGGCGGCGCTCGCTTTCTCCCGCCACAAGAAGCGCGCCTTCTGGCGGTTGCTCCAAGGCCCGGCAATCCGGGCAGCGGCCTGCTTTCAAGCGACGAGCGAACAAGAATATGAGGAAATCCGCGCCTTCGGTCTGACGCAACCTGTCGCCGTCATCCCGAACGGGATCGACATTGCGGAGTTCTCCGCAAAGGAAAAGACGACGCGCGATCGGGTTGTGCTCTCGCTCGGTCGAATCCACCCAAAAAAGGGGCTCGATCGCCTGCTTCGCGCATGGTCGAGGGTCGAAGCTCATTATCCCGATTGGCGGTTGCGGATCATCGGACCGAGCGAGGCCGGGCATGAAGAGGAACTGCGCAACCTCGCGGGCGCTCTGCGCCTCAAGCGGGTGGCGATCGAGGGGCCCGTTTATGGCGATGGGAAGCTTGCGGCCTACCGCGAGGCCGAGCTTTTTGTTCTTTCGAGCCGAAACGAGAATTTCGGCCTAACCGTTGCCGAAGCCCTTGCCGTGGGAATGCCGGCGATCTCGACCAAAGGCGCGCCTTGGAGAGGTCTGGAAAGCGAGGGTTGCGGGTGGTGGATCGAGCAGGGGGTCGAACCCTTGGCCGGCGCCTTGGCCTCGGCGATGGCGCTTCCGCGCGAAAAGCTCGAAGCGATGGGCGGCAAAGGCCGCGCCTGGATGAAGCGCGATTTTTCCTGGGATAAGGTCGGGCGCGAGATGCTCCAACTTTATTGTTGGCTTTGCCGCGAGGCGGAGCTTCCCCCTAGCGTTCGTCTTATGTGAAAGCGCCGGCGCGCCGGCACATGCTCGACGAGATCACCCCTCTCATCCTCACTTATAACGAAGCGCCGAACATCGAAAGGACGCTCGCCCCTTTGTCTTGGGCGCGCCGGATCGTCGTCGTCGACAGCGGCAGCGCCGACGGCAGCATCGAAATCCTCAAGCAACATCCAAAGGTCGAAACCTTTCATCATCCGTTTCGGGAATTTGCCGAGCAGTGGAATTTCGGGCTTGATCTTATCGCAAGCCCTTGGGTTCTCTCGCTCGACGCCGATTACGAGGTGAGCCAGGCATTCCTCGAAGACCTACAAAGGCTGTGGCCGCCCGCAAATGTTTGCGGTTATCGCGCGCGCTTTATTTATCGCAGTCTTGGACGCTCGCTCAGAGGCTCGCTTTATCCGCCGCGCACGGTGCTTTTCAGAAAAGGAAAAGCCCGCTATCGGATGGACGGGCACACCCAAAGGGTGGTCGTGGACGGCCCGGTCTTGCCGCTTTCGGGGGTCATCTATCACGACGATAGGAAGCCTCTCTCGCGCTGGCTTTCCTCGCAACAACGTTACGCGCGCGAAGAGGCCGAGCATCTCCTGGCCCGGAAAGGCGAAAGCTTGGGATTTGCCGACCGTCTTCGCCTTCTCTCTTGGCCCGCCCCTCCCGCCGTCTTTCTTTACACGCTTTTTTTGAAGCGCTGTCTCTTCGACGGCTGGCCTGGTTGGTACTACGCGTTCCAGAGGATGATCGCCGAGGCGCTCCTCGCGCTCGAAATCATCGACCGCCGGTTGCGAGAGCCCAAACCGACGGCTGTCGGGCCGATAGCAGATGGAGAACGTTCATCCTCACGCTTGACGCCTTTTCACACGCTTCCCCGGCAAGATCCGCCCCCGACGCTCAAATCGTCGCCGAATGAAACCCGACGTTAGCAACACGCAACCGGTGATCGACCCGAGGCTGATGCGCATTCTCGCATGCCCTCGGTGTCATTCCGGTTTGAGACTGAACGGGAGAGGGCTTTTCTGCAACGCCGGTCACCGGTTTCCCGTCATAGACGGCGTCCCTGTTTTCATTATTCCAGAAGCGGAACAAACAATTTCTGTGGCGTTGGCGTCTCATGATGCTGCGAATAACGGTTTCGGCAGCCCGCTCTACGTTGAGACGCTGGGACTATCGGGGGCGGAAAGGAGGGAAATTGACAAACGGTGGGCCGAAAAAGGCGCCGCCGACCGCATAGACCCTGTCATCTCCTATCTGGTCGGAGCGACGTCCGGGCTCGGCTACAAAAAGCTTGTCGGCCGAATGGCGGACTACCCGATACCGCGGATCCCGACCGGTCCGGGCGAGGGACAATTCCTCCTGGATCTCGGCTGCGGTTGGGGCCGTTGGTCGATTTCTGCAGCACGAAATGGCTGGAATGTCGTCGGCATTGACCCTTCGCTCGGTGCGCTCATGGCTGCGCGTAGGGCGTTCAAAGGTGAGCCGGGAGTCATGTTCGCATGCGGGGACGCTCGCTTCCTCCCGTTTCGATCGGACGCGTTCCGGAGCGTGTTTTCCTATTCGGTCCTGCAACATTTTTCGGAAAAGGATGCGGAACGCGCTCTCGCTGAAGCCGGCAGGGTCTTACAACGGGGCGGCGCCTCTCATATCCAGATGGCTCACCTCGGCGGGCTCCGCGCGCGATACGTGTTGTCTCGACCCGGTTATGAAAAAGCGGGAGTGTTCCGCGTTCGTTATTGGTCTCTCGACAGTTTGAGGACGGTTTTCGGCGAGCGTATCGGCCGCTCTGTGCTCGTACCCGAAGCTTTTGGCGGCCTCGGGTTGCTTTTCGAGGATTGGCGGCACGTTTCGACGGGTGCAAAATTCTTGATTGCCGTTTCGGAATTCCTAAAGAGGTTTACGCGATATTTTCAACCGCTTATCCGACTCGCCGACAGCGTCTTTGTCGTTTCGGTGAAAAGCTGATCGGTTCGCGAGCATCATGATCATCCTCGGTCTCAATGCCTTTCACGGCGACAGCGCCGCTGCGATCCTTCGCGACGGGCGTCTCGTCGCCGCGGCGGAGGAGGAGCGTTTTCGTCGCGTCAAACACTGGGCAGGGTTCCCTTCGCAGGCAATTGCCTATTGCCTTCGCGAGGCGGGGCTCTCTCTCTCGGACGTCGACCATGTGGCGGTCAACCAGGATAGCCACGCCCATCACGTGAGGCGCCTTTCTTATCTTCTGCGCCATCCGCCGCGCCTGGCTCTCTTGCGCGAAAGGTTGCAAAACCGAAAAGCGCGAGAAGAGATCCCTGAGCTTTTCACCAAAGCCTTCCCGAGCGAGGCTTTACGCGCCGCGTTCCATCACGTCGAGCACCATCAGGCGCATCTCTCTTCGGCCTTCCATGTCTCGCCTTTCGAGGAGGCGGTGGTCGTTTCGGTCGACGGCTTTGGAGACTTTGCGAGCGCCGCTTGGGCGGTCGGGCAGGGAAACAAGATCGAGGTCCTGGGGCAGGTCTATTTTCCGCATTCGCTCGGCATCTTTTATCAGGCTTTGACGCAGTATCTTGGCTTTCCCCGTTACGGCGACGAATACAAGGTGATGGGTCTCGCCCCTTACGGTTCGCCCACACACATGGAGGCGATGCGCCGCGTTCTGAAGCTGACTGGAAGGGGCGAATTCGCTCTCGATCTCGCCTATTTTCGGCATCACAGGGAGCCCATCGCCTTTTCCTGGGAGGGAGGGTTTCCGGCTTTCGCCGATCTTTTCTCTCCCGCGCTCGAAGGGCTTTTGGGGCCGCGGCGCAGGCCCGAAGAGCCTCTCGAGGATCGGCACCGCGACATCGCCCGCTCGTTGCAGGCGCGCTACGAGGAAGCGTTCTTCCACTTGGTCGCGACACAGCAAAAGCGCGTCGGCCTCACGGACATCGCGCTCGCCGGCGGTTGTGCGATGAATTCCGTCGCCAACGGCAAGATCCGGCGGATGACACCCTTTCGCCGCGTCTATGTGCAATCGGCGGCGGGGGACGCCGGGGGCGCAATCGGCGCCGCCTACGCGGTGTGGCATCGCCTCGGCGGCGTGCGCTCCTTTGTCATGGACCATGCGTTTTGGGGACCGGCGTTCACCCCCGCTGAGATCGCGGGCGCCATCGCGGAACGGCGCGCGGAAATCGACGCCTTCGGCTGCGCCTTCCTCGAAATCCGCGAAGAGGAAAGGCTTTGCTGCCTAGCGGCGAGAATGATCGCCGACGGCAAGGTCGTCGGCTGGTTTCGGGGCCGCATGGAATGGGGTCCGCGTGCGCTCGGCAACCGTTCGATCCTCTGCGATCCGCGGCGCGCCGATGTGAAGGCGATCCTCAACGCCAAAATCAAACGGCGCGAATCCTTTCGCCCCTTCGCGCCGTCGGTTCTGGAGGAAGCGGTCGGCGAGTGGTTCGAGGAAGACGACGCCGTACCCTTTATGACGCAGGTCTTCCAGATCCGCGAGGAAAAGAGGCCGATGATCCCCGCGGTCACCCATGTCGACGGCTCCGGCCGTCTGCAAACCGTGAGCCGCCGCACCAACCCTCTCTATTATCGCCTCATCGAAGCTTTCCGCGATCTGACCGGCGTGCCGATGGTTCTCAACACTTCGTTCAACGAAAACGAACCGGTTGTCTGCCGGCCGGAAGAGGCGCTGGACTGTTTTTTGCGCACCCAGATGGATGCGCTTTTTCTCGGTAATTTGATGTTGCACCGGGATCGGGCTGTTGGCCTGCGCTCATCCGGCGCGGAGATCGGCATCGCTTGGGAAAACGTCTCGGCTCACGACTGAGAGGGAAGGCGCCATTGCCTCAGCCGTCGAGAAAGAGCGCGATGCGGCTGCGGGAAAGTCTTTCGCGTTAATCCCGCCTATGACGAGGCCATCTGTTGAGTCCGGTACCAATCATAGGTCTGCCGTGTGCCCTCATCGAGACCGATGCGCGGGCGCCAGCCGAGAGCGCTGAGCTTCGAGACATCGAGGAGCTTTTGCGGGGTTCCGTCCGGCTTTGAAGGATCGAAGGCGAAGCGGCCCTTGAAGCCCACGATATCGGCGATCAAACGGGCAAGCTCGAGGATTGTGAGGTCGCTGCCGGCGCCGATGTTGATCGGCTCCTCCTCGGACCAGGTCTTCATGAGAAAGACAGCGGCGTCGGCAAGATCGTCGACATAAAGGAACTCGCGGCGCGGGCGGCCGCTGCCCCAGATTTCGACAATCTTGCGGCCCTCTTTGAGGGCCGCATCGGTTTTGGCGAGGAGGGCCGCCAGGACGTGCCCGCTTTCGAGATCGAAATTGTCGTTGGGCCCGTACAGGTTGGTCGGCATCACCGAGACGAAATCGCAGCCGTACTGGCGGCGATAGGCTTGGCAGAGCTTGAGCCCCGCAATCTTGGCGATCGCATACCATTCGTTCGTCGGCTCAAGAGGCCCCGATAGAAGGGCGCTTTCCGGCATCGGCTGTGGCGCGAGGCGCGGATAGATGCAGGAGGACCCGAGAAAGAGGAGCTTTTCGACACGGCACTTGTGCGCGGCCTCGACGACATTCGCCGCGATCGCGAGATTGTCGTAGAGAAATTCACCCGGCCGGCTGTCATTCGCATGGATGCCGCCGACCCGCGCCGCGGCGAGAAACACCACCTCCGGCCGCGCTTCGTTGAACCAGCGATCGACCGCCGCTTGATTGCGCAGGTCCACGTGCTCCCGGCTGATGGTCAGGGTCTCGCAACCTTCCCGCGCAAGCCGGCGCAACAGCGCCGAGCCGACCATGCCGCGGTGGCCGGCAACAAAGACCCGCTTCCCCTCCAGAGGGAAGGGCAACTCCGGGATCACGTCCCACTCCCGGCAGCGAGAGCGGCTCCCCCCACAGGAACCTCAAACCCCGCCCCATTCAATGTCCGCTCGCGGCGCGCGAGGTCGAGATCGTGTTTGAGCATCATTCTGACGAGCTCCGCAAAGCCGACCCGCGGTTGCCAACCGAGCACGCGCTGGGCTTTGCTCGCGTCGCCGCAGAGCGAATCGACTTCGGTCGGCCGGAAATAAGAGGAATCGATCTCGACATGGCGCCGCCAATCGAGGCCGGCTTCGGCGAAGGCGCGCTCGACGAATTCGCGCACGCTGTGCGCCTCGCCGGTGGCGATGACGTAGTCGTCGGGATGTTCCTCCTGCAGCATCAGCCACATCGTTTCGACATAGTCGCCGGCAAAGCCCCAATCCCTTTTGGCGTCTAGATTGCCGAGATAAAGCTTGTCCTGTAGCCCGAGGCTGATCCGCCCGACCGCGCGGGTGATCTTCCGCGTGACAAAGGTCTCGCCGCGCCTCGGGCTCTCGTGGTTGAAAAGGATGCCGTTACAAACGAAGAGACCGTAGGCTTCCCGATAGTTGACCGCAAACCAGTGGGCCGCCACTTTGCTCGCGCCATAAGGGCTGCGCGGGTAAAAGACGGTCCTTTCGTTTTGCGGCGGCGGGGCGGC
The DNA here is from genome assembly GCA_021812165.1 of Pseudomonadota bacterium. Classification (GTDB taxonomy): domain Bacteria; phylum Pseudomonadota; class Alphaproteobacteria; order ATCC43930; family CGMCC-115725; genus AP-15. The sequence goes on from JAKAOO010000053.1 coordinate 13,317, forward strand.
GCCGAACATCTCCGAAGAGCCGGCCTGATAGTAACGGACCGGGCGACCGCTCTGCGTGACATGGTCACGCAGAGCGTCGAGAAGCCTTAGCGTGCCGACCGCAACAACGTCTGCCGTATATTCCGGGATGTCGAACGAGACTCTCACATGGCTCTGAGCACCGAGATTGTAGACCTCGTCGGGATCGACCGCCTCGAGGACTCGGCGCAAGGCCGTTCCATCGGTCAGGTCGCCGTAATGCAATCTGAGCTTCACTCCCGCGAGATGAGGGTCGCGATAGAGATGGTCGATCCGCTCGGTGTTGAAGAGGCTCGCCCGACGGATGATTCCATGAACCTCGTAGCCCTTGGCGTGGAGAAACTCGGTGAGATAAGACCCGTCCTGCCCCGTGACGCCTGTTATCAGCGCGCGCTTCCCCATGCTCCTCTCCCATATCACGGTTGGGAGAGCGGGTCATCGCTTAAAAGGGGATCCTTGGTCGGAAGGCCGGCTCCGCGCAGCTCATGTCGGCAGAGCAACCGAGGGGCGCACTTGCATTCCTTTCGAGGTGAAAGAGGCTTCGGCCGGGAGGTAGCGGCGTGGCCGGGCTTCGGCACATCCCGGCCGTTGCGTCGAGGCAGATACGCGAGGAAAAGTCGCCTCTGATCTTTCAACCTGACCTGGGGTCCCTGACCGACGGGCTTCCCGCCTTTCAGCCGATCATCGAACGGTGGGCGGGAGGCGCTCGACCGAATTCCATCTCGAAGATCGAGAAGCGAAGTCGAGATAGGGGCACTCGGTCGCGCATCACCGTGCCGAGGTCGATCGTGGTGTTCCCTGTCTGGTCCATGCGACTTGTGTTGACATAATGCTGACACGGCTCTCGATGGGTTCGTTCTTCTTTGTCGTAACTCTTTGATTGTTTTGGTGGGTGCAGGGGGACTCGAACCCTCGACCCGCTGATTAAGAGTCAGCTGCTCTACCAACTGAGCTATACACCCCTTCGCGCAGGCGCCGCTCTATAGCAAGCGCGCGGCCCCTTGTCGATCCCCGAGCGTCCGGTCCGAGCCGCGCTCTCAGAGGCGGCCGTGGCAGTGCTTGAACTTCTTGCCGGAACCGCAGGGGCAGGGGGCGTTGCGCGGGGTTCCGGACCAGGGAGAGCGCGCGGCAACCCGCGGCCCCTCGCCGCGATCGCGGCCGTTGCCGCCGCGCGGGCGGGCGCCGTCCTGAGGCCCTCGAGGGGCGTTGCGTCCTCGCGCGCGAGAGGGCGGAGCCGCGCGCCCATTGGTTCCGGTCGCGCGCCACTCTTCGGCGAACGCCTCCTCGGGCTCGCCCGCGAACTCGGCCATCTCCGGCGGCGCCGCCTGAAGCTCGACATGCGCCAACACCGAAGTGACGCTTTCGCGCAGGCTCACCAGCATCTGCTCGAAAAGCGCAAAGGCCTCGCGCTTGTATTCATTCAAGGGATCGAGCTGGCCGTAGGCGCGCAGCGTGATCCCTTGGCGCAGATGGTCGAGCGAGAGGAGATGGTCTTTCCAGGCCTGGTCCAAGAGCTGCAAAAGCAGGCTTTTCTCGGCCATGCGCATGAGCTCCAAGCCGTAATTGGCCGCCTTTTCCGCCATCTTGCGGTCGGCGGCGTCGGCGATCCGCTCCTCCACCGCCTCGCGGCTGATCCCCTCTTCCTTCGCCCATTCGGCGACCGCAAGATCGAGGTTCAAAAGCCGCATGCATTCGGCGTGGAGGCCCGCCATATCCCATTGCTCGGCGAGCGCGTTCTCGGGGATGGCGTGACCCACCATCTCGCCGATCGTCTCCGCCCGCATGTCGGCGATCGTCGCCGCCACCTCGCGCGCGCTCATGATGTCGCGGCGCTGCTCGTAGATGACCTTGCGCTGGTCGTTCATCACGTCGTCGTATTTGAGAAGCTGCTTGCGGATGTCGTAGTTGCGCGCCTCGACCTTCTGCTGCGCCTTTTCGAGCGCCTTGTTGACCCACGGGTGGACGATTGCCTCGCCTTCCTTCAATCCCAGACGCTGCAACATGCCGTCCATGCGTTCGGAACCGAAGATCCGCATCAGATCGTCTTCGAGCGAGACGTAGAATTTGGAAGCGCCGGGATCGCCCTGGCGCCCGGAACGGCCGCGCAACTGGTTGTCGATGCGGCGAGCTTCGTGCCGCTCGCTGCCGACGATGTAAAGCCCGCCCCCCTTGATCACCACCTCCTTCGCCGCCGCGACCTCGGCGCGGATCTTTTCCGCCTTCGCCGCCCGTTCGGCTTCCTCGGCGACCGCCGCGATCTCGGTCTTGAGGCGCATGTCGGCATTGCCGCCCAACTGGATGTCGGTGCCGCGCCCGGCCATGTTGGTGGCGATCGTCACCGCCCCCGGACGCCCCGCCTGGGCGACGATCTGGGCCTCCTGCTCGTGGTAGCGGGCGTTCAAAACGTTGTGCGGGATCTTCGCCTTTTTGAAGAGCGCGGACAGAGCCTCCGACTTTTCGATGCTGACCGTGCCGACGAGAACCGGTTGCTCGCGCTTTCGCGCCTCGACCACATGCTCGACGATCGCATCGTATTTCTCGCGCGTCGTCCGGTAGACCTCGTCGTCGGTGTCGTCGCGGATCATCGGCTCGTTGGTCGGGATCTCGATGACGTCGAGCTTGTAGATTTCCGCGAATTCCTCGCTTTCGGTCATCGCCGTTCCGGTCATCCCGGCGAGCTTCGGGTAAAGGCGGAAATAGTTCTGGAAGGTAATCGTGGCGAGGGTCTGGTTCTCGTTTTGCACCTCGACCCCTTCTTTGGCTTCGAGCGCCTGGTGCAGACCCTCCGAATAGCGCCGGCCTTCGAGCATCCGCCCCGTAAACTCGTCGACGATGACGATCTTGCCGTCTTTTACCATGTAGTCGGTGTCGCGGGCGAAGAGCTTGTGCGCGCGCAGCGCCTGATTGGCGTGGTGGACGAGATTGACGTTGTGGATGTCGTAAAGGGATCCCGTCTTCAGAAGCCCCCTCTCGCGCAGCATCGTCTCCACCTTCTCGACGCCCGATTCGGTGAGCGCGACGGTGCGCAGCTTTTCGTCCTTCTCGTAATCCTCCTCGTCGAGTTTCGGGATCAGCGTGTCGACCGAAATATAGAGTTCGGAATTGTCCTCGGTCGGGCCCGAGATGATGAGAGGCGTGCGCGCCTCGTCGATGAGGATCGAATCGACCTCGTCGACGATCGCGTAATAAAACGGCCTCTGCACCATCTCTTCGAGCCGGAACTTCATATTGTCGCGCAGGTAGTCGAAGCCGAACTCGTTGTTCGTGCCGTAAGTGACGTCGGCGGCGTACGCGGCCTGGCGTTCGGCGTCGTCGAGCTCGTGCACGATGCAGTCGACATTGAGGCCGAGAAAGCGGTAGATCTGGCCCATCCATTCGGCGTCGCGCCGCGCGAGGTAGTCGTTGACGGTGACGACGTGCACCCCTTTGCCGGCAAGCGCGTTCAGATAAACGGGCAAGGTCGCGACCAAGGTCTTGCCTTCGCCCGTCTTCATCTCGGCGATCATGCCGCGATGAAGAACGATCCCGCCCATCATCTGGACATCGAAATGGCGCTGGCCGAGCGTTCTCTTGGCCGCTTCGCGCACGGTCGCGAACGCCTCGACGAGAAGGTCGTCGAGTTCGGCCCCTCCTTCGAGCTGTTCGCGAAAGCGGGCGGTCTGGGCGCGCAACTCCTCGTCGGAGAGCGCCTCGAAATGCGACTCGGCATCGTTGATGAGAGCGACGATCGGCCGCACACCTTTCAGATAGCGATCGTTGGCGGAACCGAAAAGCCGCCGGGCTAAGGCGCCGAACATGGGACCCTCGAAAGAAACAAACGGCAGGCGGCGGAAGAACATCGCACGGCGACAGGAGGACAGATAGGCTCCCCGGGTTTTGCTGTCAATTCGGCTCCGGCGCCTGTTGCGCGCTTGTTGTCGCGGCCGCGATGTGCGACACCGCCGGCGATCGGCATGAAACAATAACGGAGACGAGATGCCTGCGATTTCCCCCCTCGCCCCTCAATCTTTCCCGCTTCTCCCGCCGCTAGATGGGGTGGGCCTTGGCGCAACCGAAGCCCACATCCGTTATGGAGGGCGGGACGACCTGATGCTCGCCGAGCTTGCCCCCGGTAGCGCCATCGCCGGCGTCTTTACGCGATCGCTCACCCCGGGGGCGCCGGTTCTCTGGTGCCGCGAGCGCCTCAAAGGCGGCCGGGTGCGCGCGATCGTCGTCAATTCCGGGAACGCCAACGTCTTTACCGGGCGCGCGGGGCGGGAAGCGGTCGCGGCGACGGCCCAGAAGACGGCGCAAATTTTGGGCTGCAGCGAAAGCGAGGTCTTCGTCGCCTCGACCGGGGTCATCGGCGAGGTGCTGCCCGTCGAAAGGGTTCTCTCCGGCCTCGAAAAGGCGGCGCGGCGGCTTTCGGCCGAAGGCTGGGAGCGGGCGGCGCGCGCGATCCTGACGACCGACACCTTCCCCAAAGGCGCGAGCGCGGCCACGGAGATCGCCGGTACGCCGGTGCGGGTGAGCGGCTTTGCCAAGGGTTCGGGCATGATCGCTCCCGACATGGCGACGATGCTCGCCTTTCTCTTCACCGACGCGAGGCTGCCGCATGCGGTTCTGCAGTCGTTGCTCGCGGCTTCGACAGAGCGTTCCTTCAATGCGATCACCGTCGACGGCGACACCTCGACGAGCGACACCGTCCTTCTTTCGGCGACCGGGCGGGCGGACAATCCGCCGATCGCCAGTCCCGCCGATCCCAATCTGCGCCATTTTCGAAAGGCGCTCGAAAGCGTGATGATCGATCTCGCGCAACAGGTCGTGCGCGACGGCGAAGGGGCGCAAAAGTTCGTCACCATCGAGGTTTCGGGAGCGCAGAGCGCGCGCGCCGCCCGCCGCGTCGGCCTCGCGATCGCCAATTCGCCTCTCGTCAAGACGGCGCTTTCGGCCGCAGACCCCAATTGGGGCCGCATCGTGATGGCGGTCGGCAAAGCCGGAGAGAAAGCCGATCGCGACCACCTCAAGATCGCCATCGGCGGCATCCCCATCGCCGCCGAAGGCGGGCCCGTTCCGGAGTACGACGAGCGTCCGGTGGCGGAGCATATGAAAGGCCGCAACATCGCGATCGCCGTCGATCTCGGCGTCGGGCGCGGCAAGGCGGTCGTGTGGACCTGCGATCTCACCCATGGCTACATCGACATCAACGCCAGCTACCGGAGCTGATCGCCCCCCTCTCGTTCTCGTCGCCGCGGTCGCTCTCGTCGATGCGGACGGCCGCGTGCTGTTGGCGGAGCGCCCGCAGGGGAAGGCGATGGCGGGCCTCTGGGAATTTCCGGGCGGCAAGGTCCTCGCGGGCGAAACGCCGGAGGAGGCGCTCATCCGCGAGCTCGCCGAGGAACTCGGCATCGATGTCAAAGAGGCCTGTCTTGCGCCTTTCGCCTTCGCCTCGCACGCCTATCCCGACTTTCACCTCCTGATGCCGCTTTACGTCTGCCGCCGCTGGTTGGGGATCGTCTCGCCACAGGAAGGCCAAAGGCTCGCCTGGGTGCGCGCCGAAAAACTCGCCGACTATGCGATGCCGCCCGCCGACAAACCGCTCATCCCGTTGCTGCGCGACCTTCTCTCGTGAGGGGAATCTCTTCGGGTGTTCCGGAAATTCGCCGCGTACTCCTTCTCGTCCCGGCGCGATCCCCGCTTTCGCGGGGAGGGACCCATGTCGGGCATGTCCCGGCGAAAGCCGGGCGGCTTTCGCCGGTATGAAGAACCGGGTGCGACATCTATGACGGCGGGTGCAACCGACAGGATCAGCCGGCACGTTGCCTTCAAGGACAATTTTGCTTTATAATTGCTGTGAATTCACGGAGTTTGAAGGGACATGATCCGCATGACGGAGGCCGAGGTCCAGCACGGCTTTCGCGCCCTGGCGGACCGGGCCAAGCGCGAGCCGGTGACGATCACCACCGCGGACGGGCGCGACGAATTCGTGGTGCTGCCGGCCGAGGAATATGCGCGCCTTAAGCGACGCGACCGGCGCGTCGGGCCCACCGAAGACCTCCCCGAGGAGTGGATCGAGGCCGTGCGGAACGCCAAGGTGCCGAACGAGTTCGCCGTCCTCGATGCCGAGCTGAAATAACCCCGCGCGTGCCCCTGCCCGCACCCCTTCCGGGCCTTGTGATCCGTTACAGCTATCTGTGGCACAGCGAGCACCTGGCGGGGCAGGAGGAAGGCCGCAAAGACCGGCCGTGCGCGATCGTCGCGGCCGTCCGGCCCGCCGACGAAGGCGAAACCCGCGTGCTGGTCTTGCCCGTCACGCACAGACCGCCCTCGCAAGCCGCGCTCGCGGTCGAAATCCCCGTCCGCGTCAAGGAGCGCCTGCGGCTCGATCCCGAGCGCTCCTGGGTCGTGCTGTCCGAATGGAACGACTTCATCTGGCCGGGGCCCGACTTGCGGCGCACGCCAGGCGGCGACGAAAGCTCGGTCGCCTACGGTATGCTGCCGCCGCTGCTCTTCGCCACCATCCGCGACCGCTTTCTTGCCCTTGCCACGGCGCGCGGTGCCCGCCGCGTGCGGCGGACGGAATAGGAGCCTTGCAGGCGAGGCGATGACCGACGTCTTCTCCAACATCATCAGCGCAGCGGCCGGCAGTGCTGGCGGCGCGCTGCTCACCTATTTTCTGTCACGCCGCTGCCGCAAGGCAGCACGCACCCCGGTGCTTCGCTTCGAATTCGCCGATTTGGCCGAACGCGAAAACCTCGGGGCCGAGGGCTTCCGCCACATTCAGAGCAAACCCGAGCTGCTGATTTCCGGGATGCTGCACAACCTCGGACCCGTCCTCGCGACCGACGTGGCGCTCGATCTTAACCATTTCCGAGGCGCCTACGGCCCGCCGGTGCACGAGATCGCCGGCATTCGGGTCGCGGACGCCATCGCGGCGGGTGAAATCTTGCCATGGAGCAAAGCCATTCGCCTCACCGACCTGACGGTCGATGGCCGCTATTATCGATCCGGCACCACGGGCGTTTTTTTGGACGATACGCGCAGCAAGTATTATTATTTTCATGTCGTGTTTACCTGGAAGAATGCGCTGGGCGAGCCGTTCTCCGCGCTCTATGCCATGGAAAAAGTCGTCGAACACGACACCTTCAAAGGGAACAAGATGGTGTTCATTCGACAGCTCGGGAAATATAAGCCGAAAGCCAATTTTTCCGCCGAATGGCGACACGAAATCGGCCGCGGCGCTTCCCGGAACAGCGGCTCTTTCAGCTCGCCGCGTAGGCCCCCATCGTCGAGATAGGCGCCGAGGTGTTGTTCGAGATTGTGGTGGCGCCGGTCGGCTGGATTTTCCGGCCCCGGCGAGCAATGCCCTTGTGAACGAGCGCAAGGGCGGATGAGCGGAGCGTAATCCGCGATGGGACGACGGTGATTTGGCGGAAGGCGCTGCCTCCCGCCTTCGAGCGTGTGAAGGAATCGGGTTTGTGCCACGGTTCAGACCCTTCGGCACAGGGCTGATCGGCCGCCAATGCCGGCGTGGCAGGGAGCCTGGCG
>JAKAOO010000258.1 GCA_021812165.1 Pseudomonadota bacterium
TGTGCTTGATGAGATAGTTGCGTGAGAAGATCGCGCAGAGAGCGCTCGCCAGTTGCTCCTCGTTGCGGTTTTCCCACCAGGCCGTGGTGACGGCACCAAACTGGCGATCGCGGTTGAACGGTTCGTGCTCGGCCCGTTGATGCTCCGACATCTTCATCAAGAGTTCCGCCAGCGCGGTTCCGCCGGTGCGCTGCATCGTCCAGAGGATGAAGGGATAGGACATTCGCGAAAAACCCCGACTGTTCCGACGTTAGGCCTTTACCCAATAATACGTTCTGCCTCGCTTATCGCGGCGGCGCTGTCCCGCAATCGCCACCGCGTCAGGCCGGGATTGCAGGCAATAAAGCGCGCCCCTTGCGGCCGCCAGCGCAGCAACCCGACGCCGCTCTGGGAGAGCAGATCGGCTCTTTCGGAGGGCGCACCCGCTCCGGAGCTCGCCCGAAACGCGAGCCGATCCGGCCGATACCGCACCACCATCGGGCTAATCTAACCCGAAGAAATAACAAGTCAAGTATCACTAAAGAAATCACGCCCTCTCCCAGATCGAAATTCTCTCAAGCGTCGTCGTTTCATGGACGAGTTTCGCGTGACAATCATCGGAAAGTCAGCCGCGCGATCTCCCAACTCTGCCCCCGTCCCGGGGTGCCCGGGTCGGCCGTGAACTCCGCCCAATCCTTTCCGCCGGCGCCGCCTTCGAGGGCCACCGGCAAGAGCCTGACATACGCGCGGCGCGCCGTTCTCCTACGATCGGGATCGGGCGAAATCATGACCTGCGCCGAGACCAGCTGGTGAAGCCCCGTTCCCCCCAATTCGACCCGCACGGTGCGCGGGCCGCCTCTTCCCGTCACCACCAGCACGCTCACCTCGCCGTCGCTCTTGGCGGCCACCGCCGGCAGATCGCCCGAGGCAGCGAGCGCCTCTCCGCGATAAAAACGCGCCATCCAGCCGAATGCCAGACCGGTCGCATAGGCTTCGCGGCAATCCGCGGATAAGAGAGCAATCGCGGGAACGGCCCGTGCCGGGGGCCAATAGGCGGCTGCGGTGACATGGGCGGCGACGAGATCCTGGAACGCGAGCATCGTCTGGCCGGCGTTACGAATGCCGTAATCTTGAGGGGTCAACCGCGGCGTGACCGCCCATTCCGAATCGTAGATCTTGTTCTTTCCTGCAATCGATCGGATGGCGCCAGCCCGAGTAGGCAGGTTCACACAGCGGCGGCGTATTGCGCCTGGCCCGCAATAGCCATGGATCGAAATGCCGCCGACGGCGGACCACGCCGCGCTGCCGACGAGTCGCCGCATGGTCGCGAATTCCTCGGGGTTCGTCCAGTCGCCGGTCGCATAAATCTCGATCGATGGGTTGGCGGCTTTCATCGCCGGCGCCGCCGCTTTGACGAGCTTCGAATAGGCCCGCAAATTCTGTTCGCGAACGACCGGATTGCGCCTGGCGCCGCGCTGCAGCCACCATTCGTTGCCGATCTCCCACATTGTGACGCGATTCCCGTAGCGGCGCACGAGCGCGACGATACGGCGGACTACGGCAGCTCTCCTTCTCGGGTCGCGAACCGCGGCAGCGCTCGGAGTGACAAAGCTCGCCTTTGGCACGAGCGACAAAAAGGTTTCCGGATCGACGCCGGGGGTGCGAGGACGAAAGGGATTGCCGGAGACCCTGTTCTCATCCCAATTGTAGCTCTCGGCGTCCCAGCCTCCCGGATAGCGGACAAGCGTCGCATGGAGGGTGTTTTCCAGAAGGGTGCTGAAGCGCGTAAAGAGATCGCCCGGCACCAGATGCCACACATAGTTGACGCCGTAGATGAGCGGGCTGATCTCGCCGATGGGCTTCATCGACAGGGCGATCCGGGCGACCGGCAATCGCTCTCCCGCGACCGTCGCGAGCGGCGGCCCGAAGAATCTCGTGCGCCCGCCGGCGACCGCGCCGACGAGAAGGGCGAAGGCGATCGCGGGAAGGCCGAGCCGGCGCCAACGAGCCGCTGCGAGTGGCCGCTTGAGGCGCAGGAAGAGAGCCCTCAAGCAAGCACCGCGATCTTCTTTTTCTCGATGAGATCGAAATCGATCGCCGCGCCAAGGCCGGGCCCCTCCGGCGCATGGACAAAGCCCTCGCGGTCGACTTCGATGTCTGGCGCAAGGGCGTATTTCTGCATGCCGTCGGGCAGCAGGACCTCGAAATACTCGCAATTCTTGATCGCCATCATGACGTGCAGATTGGCGACGTTGTTCAAGGAATTGCCGCCGTGATGGATTTCGAGATTGAGGCGAAAGGCCTCGGCGAGACGGGCGACTTTGAGAAGGCTCGAAATCCCGCCCTTGACGGCGACATCGCCGCGCAGAAAGTCGGTGGCGCGATGGAGGATCCACGGAACGAAGGAGTCGAGCCCGCCCATCGGGTACTCCGTCGCGAGGATCGGGATTTCAAGCTTTTCCTTCAGCTTGACGTAATTGTAGAGGTCCTGGTCGGCGAGCGGGTCTTCGTACCAGTAATATCCCATTTCTTCGATCGCCCTGCCGACGCGCAGGGCGTCCGGGTAGCGATAGCTCCAGGTCGGATCGAGCATCAGCGTATAGGCGTCACCCATTGCGCGGCGCACCGCCTCGCAGATCTTGATGTCCTCCTGCGGGCGCTGCGGAGGGTGGATCTTGTAGGCGGTCCAGCCGCTTTCGCGATAATGCGTCGCCTGCTCGACATAGTGGAGCGCATCGCCGTGAACCTCGGAACTCGCATACGCCGGGACCCGCTCTCTATACGTGCCGATCAGGCGATGGATCGGCAGGCCGGCCGCCTTGCCGGCGATGTCCCAGAGCGCGATGTCGACGGCACCGATCGCCCGGTGGCTCACGACCCGCGTGCGCCGCCACAGCGCCTCGTAAAGCCGCTCGCGCGCGAGTGGATCCTCGCCCACGAGGATCGGCTTCAAAAAGCGGATGAGAGAGGGCCCGTCCATGCTTGCGGGGTTGGAGGACGTGCCGAGAAATGCATGCCCGAGGATCCCTTGATCGGTCTCGATGGCGAGAAGGCCGAGATCGCTTTTGTCCGTCGGGCGAGCGGTATGCGCGCCGTAAACAACGGCCGGCACGTCGTCCCAAAGGAAAAGCGTCAGGCTGACATCGGTGATCTTCATCTTCGCACTCTCCTTTCGAGAGGATGGCACCCCTGCGCCCGCCACGGCTTTCGGCGCCGCTCAGCCGACGAGCACCGCCTTGCCGATGACGCGGCGCGCGATGACGGCTTCGAACGCCTGCGCCGCTTTTTCGAGCGGCAGGCGGAGAGAAATGCGGGGTTTGAGCTTGCCTTCTTCGGCGAGCGCCAGAAGCCTCTTTGTGTTGGCGGCGGCAAGCGCGGGATCGGCCTCGTAAAGCCCGCCGATGCGCACGCCGACTGCCTCGATCCCTTTGATGAGAAGATAGTTGGTGCGCACGGAGGCCGGCCCGCCGCCGAGGAAGCCGAGGATCAGAAGGCGCCCGCCCCAAGCAAGGCACCGCAGCGACTCTTCCGAGACGGCGCCACCGATCGGATCGTAGACGATATCGACGCCGCGGCCGCCGGTAAGCTCGAGAACAGGCTCGCGAAAGCCCCCTTCGTAAGGGATCGCGTCGTCTGCCCCTTCGGCAAGGCAGGCCCGCCTTTTCTCCTCACTGCTCGCGGTGGCGATGATGCGCGCGCCGAACAGTTTGGCGATGTGGATCGCGGCGATCCCGATCCCGCCCGCGGCGCCATGGATCAAAACCCATTCGCCCGCCTTGAGGCGCCCTCTCTGCAACAGCGCGTGGTAAGCGGTGGCGTAGGCGCCGCGGAAGACCGCCGCCTCTTCGAGGCTCAGGGTCGAAGGCACCGGATCGCAATCTTCGACCTGCGCGAGGCCTTGTTCGGCGCAGGCGCCGAGCTTGAGGCGGCACATCACCCTGTCGCCGATCTTGAAGCCGGAGACCCCCTCGCCGAGCGCCAGGACCTCGCCCGCCGCCTCGCTTCCGGGGACAAAGGGCGGCTCGGGACGGAACTGGTATTGGCCGGCGAGCATCAGGACATCGACGTACTGGACGCCGCGGGCCAAGATGCGGAGGCGGAGTTCGCCGGCTCCAGGCTGCGGCGGATCGGGAACCTCGCGCAGCGCGAGCATCTCCGGACCGCCGAAAGCTTCGCACACCGCCGCCTTCATGCCGATTTCTCCAGCTCCGCCCCGCCGCCGCTTTCTAGCGGGGTTGCGCGACGACGCGCAGATAAGGCCGCGGCGCCTTCCAGCCGTCGCCGATCCACCGGTGGAAGTCGATCCGGCCCTCAGTGGTCTCGGCGGTAAAGTTTGGCGCCTCGGAATTGATGCGCAGCGACATTTGGCTCTCCGTCTCTTTCTCACGTTATGCCTGCCCGGCGCTCCTCCACAAGGCGGCATTTGCTGCCGTTCCTGAGGTGAAGCTATTTCGACACCATACGCGCGGTTTTCCGACTCATAACTGTATTATCTTGATTGACGCAAATAAGATCGGAA
>JAKAOO010000054.1 GCA_021812165.1 Pseudomonadota bacterium
GGAGGAGGCGACCTTTCGAAAACGGGCGGCGCGCTCATCTCAAATCGCTGCTTCCAAAGCTTCTCCATATAGCTGATACCATCTCACCAGGATCTCCGTCCATGCCGGAACTCTGGCCGCCCCCTTGAAGGCGCCCTCGTTAAGCTCGTTCATGCTGCGCCCGCCCGCGTCGAGGAGGCTCATGATCCGCGCCGCGTCGGCGCGGGTCCGGCCGGAGAGCAGCATGCCGTTGCGGCCGTCTTCGACGAGGTCGGGGGACATGCCGACCGGCATCGAAATCGCCGGGAGGCCGCTTCCCAACGCCTCCGGCAGGCTCGCCGGACCGCCCTCGAACCGGCTCGGAATCAAAAGCGCATCGATCGCGGCGTAGATCTGCGGCATCAAAGCATACGGCAGGCATTCCCAGTGCACGGCTCTGAAGCCCTTTGCCCTAGCCAACTCGGCGTCTTGACCGCGACCGCCGCCGACGAAGGTGAAGGACACCCGAGCGGGGTCGAGGTGGGGCAGCAGGGCTCGAAACAGTCCTTCACCCTTGACTTCGCGGTCGTACCTTCGCGACACGATGCCCAGCCTCAGACCACTGCCCGTCCATTGCCGGGGGCGCGTTGGACTAGGGAAATGCCGGCGATCGACCCCATGCGGAATGACGCAGGTCCGAACAATGCCGTGTTCGGCAAGGAGCAGAGCCTGCGTCTGATTGAGGCAATGGATAATGGACGCCTCGCGGTACCTCGAAAGAAAGTATTTGAGTTGCAGCCATCCGCGCTCGTCCCGCAGATCGTGGTGCACCGTCACTACCGATCGCGGCCGCAACCGCCACTCGAGATTAGGCCGGTGGTAGTGCCAAACGTCGGCGCGCGGGTCCGGTCTCTGCGATTGACTGACCCGCGCGCCAGGCGGCGCCGCGGCCGCTGCCCGCGCGATCAATGCCGCGAACACGCTGCTCGTGAGCAGGCTCGTCGAAAGGACGTGATTGACGTGGAAATCGGATCGGCGCCGCACCCCGATGAGGCCGGCGCGCGGAGGGAATGTCATCTCAACCCCGATTCCCCGCTTCGGCTTTGAGCCTTTCGAGCGCTTTCATGACGTGAACCGAGTCCGCAAGAATGGTGCGCGCCTCGAACTTTCTCTCGCGGACGGCAGCGACGAATGCCGCCATTTGCGCATCGAAGAGGTTGATGTTTTCAAATCGGAGATCGGTGCGGCCGGCGGCGTAGCCCCCCGCGGCACGGAGCGTAAACACGAATTGCGGCATTTCCGGCTGGATTGAAGCCATGAGGGTGCCGCTCTCTCCTTGCACCTCGATCATCTGGGTGAATGAAACCGTTAGCAAATCGGCCTCGATGATGATAGGCACGCCCGCCCGGCTGCGGAAACGCGCAATGACAATATCTTCCGCATCCGCCGTTTCGAGCTTGCCGCCGATGACGCGCTCCGGCCGGAGCAGATCCTTCATCAAGAGTTCCGCATGCTCGATCGGACCGAAGTACCAGACCGCCAGATCGAGCATGTGCACGAGCATCTCGTTGATGGCGCCGCCGCCGCCGTCGCGCCGGTGCTTCCAAACCGCGGCCGAGCCGCGGCCACCGATGCGCATAAGAGCCGCGTTGATCTTGCCGATGACAGGGCTCTCGCCCGTTTCGCCGGCACCCGAGAGGATCGAGCGGACCTCGTTGAAAACCGGCGCATAGCGATAGACATACCCGACCATCCCAATGCGCCCTTCCCGCAGGGTGAGATCGTTGATCTCGCGCGCCTCGGCGGCCGTTTCACAGAGCGGCTTTTCGCAGAAAAAATCCTTTCCGGCCAAAAGCGATCGGCGAATGAGCGGCGCGTGAAACGGCGTCGGGACGCAGAGGTCGACCGCTATGACCTGGGGATCGGCGAAGACCTCTTCCGAGCTTTCGACCCAATGGGCGCCTTCCCTCTCGCCGAGAGCGCGCGCCAGACCCGGTTCCTTGTCGGCGAGGACGATCTCGACACCCCGGCATCTCTTGAGCCCCGCGATGTGCTTTGCGGCCTGTTTGCCGCAGCCGATGAGAGCGATCTTCACGGGGCTTATTCGCTTAGATACGCCATCCAGGAGAGCGCCATGTTGGGCCCGCGCAGCCTCTCGGGCAGCGCACGAATGTCGCCCGGGACCCCGACGACGAGCTTGCCCGAAGGCACATTCTTCGTGACGACCGCGCCGGCGGCGATAAACGATCTCGCGCCGATGCGCACCCCTGGCAGGAGCACGGCGCCGCCGCCGATCGTCGCATTGTCCTCGATGACGCAACCCTCCGGCTTATAGGACTGACGCATCCGCAGCGGATAGCGATCGTTGAGAATCGTAACATTCGGTCCAAGAAAGACTCGGTTGCCGATCGTGCAATGCGTGGGGATATAGCAGTTGGCTTCGATCTTGACGAAACTGCCGATGCGGACTTCCCCGTCGATGACCACATTGGTGCCGATTGTTACGTGATCGCCCATTATGGTGCCCGCACGGATGAGCGCGTGATGGCCGGTCTCAAAATGGTCGCCGGCCGCGACGTCGCCATAGATCACCGTGCCGGAGCGGATGCGGGCATGCGCTCCGAAAACCGCCGGCCCGCACCCTTCCTTGTATTTCAGTCCGACCTGGGCGCCGGGTTGCACCGTGCAGTCGGGAGCCGCCTCAAAATAATGCTCGAACACTCCGGCTCAGCCCTTTCGTACTGCGGACCCGTTTCCCGATCGCCGCTCCGGCTCAGAGGGCAGCGATCCCAGACATCTCCGGTGCCCGGATCGGCTCGCCGCCCGCCAGCTGCTCGATAAACCGCACATAGGCGACGCTTTCCTCTTCCCATGTTAGCGCGCATGCCGCCTTGTCGACGGCATCCTTGAACCGTCGCAGCGCCGAAGGCTCGATGACCTTTCGCACGGACGCCGCCAGGCTCGCCGCATCCGATTGTTCAAAGAGGAGGCCGAGGCGCCACGAGCGCAGGATGCGGGCGATCTCCGGCAACGGCGTCGCAACCACCGGCAGCCGCGCCGCTATCATCTGGAACAGCCGATTGGGCAGGCTCAGACGCAAGTTTTGCAGCCCTCCCTCACGTGCGATGATACCGATGTCCGCTCCGGCGATATAGGCGGGAATCGCATGCGGAGGCTGCAGCGGCGCGACATGGAAACGCTTGGCCACGCCGAGCGCTTCGGCTCGCCGCCGCATCGACCTGAGAAAACCGCGCTCAGGCGCCGGCCCGAGGGCGACGAGATGAAACGCGGCGGGCAGATGTGCGAGCGCATCGATCGCCGTCTCGATCCCTTCGCCGCGGCGCATGGTGTTGAGGTGAAGGAGGATGCGCGCTTCTCGGGTCACGCCAATGTCGCTTCTGAGCCGGCCGTCCGACGCCCACCGCCCTTTATCCTGGAAATTCCGCAATACCATCGGCCGCACGACTCCGAAGCGCTCGACAGCGGCATCGGCCAGCGACTCGTTGACCGTGATCCACCCGTCCGCATGCCGCGCGATCTCGGCTTCTCGCCGGATCTCGGCGAGGCGCACCGCTCGCGCCGATCGCGTCCTTGGGAGCATCTCCTCGTCGAAGGGGACTTCGACGGCGTCGAAGACAAGTTTCGCACCGTTCCGGCGGGAAAGTACGGACGCCGCGAGAAGGGCGCGATCGAAATGCGCCTGGACCACATGGAACGATCGGCCGGCGAGGTGGTTCATGACCCGCCGCGCGAACAGCCCGCCGCGGCTGCATCCCGCCGCGACGGCGCTCTCTGCGGCGCGATGCAAGGCGGCGTCCTCGCGCAAGAACCCTCCCCTCAACCACAATCCGTTCATCATGAGGAGAGAGGAGCGTGGCGTTCCAGTCGCAATCAAGTTCACCGCTTTGTCGCCCCGCGCCAGCCTTGCATCGGGAACGGCAGATCCGACGACGGTCACTCTATGTCCGGCCCTCGCCAAGGATCTTGCCTGCCGGATCGTCCTCATGTTGAGGCTCAGATCCTTGCAGGCGAGGATGCACACGGATAATCCCGTGTTCGCTGCGGCTGTTGGGGGGTCTTCGGCGTCCATGTCAGCAGAGGGCGGCGCGCACGGCCCCGCAGATGTAGTCGGACTGTTTCTCGGTGAGGTAGGAGTGCATCGGCAGGCTCAGCACCTCATCCCTCAGCCGCTCCGTCACCGGCAGGCCGCCGGGGGCAACCGGGTAGTCGCGGTAGGGCGGCTGCATGTGAAGCGGGCGCGGGTAATAGATCTCGCTCCGGATGCCGCGCAGGGCGAGCCCTTGCCGCAGTTCATCCCGGCGGTTGGTGCGGATCGTATATTGCGACCAGGACGAGACGCTGCCCGTCGGGATCCGGGGTACCCCCACCCATCCGCAGAGATTCCTGGTATAACGCTCGGCAACCTGTTGCCGACTGGCTAATTCGTCTTCGAAGATCGCGAGCTTTTCGATAAGAACCACCGCCTGCAACGTGTCGAGCCGCGCATTGGTGCCGACCCGCACATTGTCATATTTGCCGTGCGCGCCCCGTCCGTGGATGCGGATCGAGCGTATCGCCTCCGCAACCGCGGCGTCATTCGTGAAGATCGCACCGCCGTCACCCCAGCAGCCGAGAGGCTTTGAGGGAAAAAAACTGGTCGCCGTGACGTCGGCGAGGGTGCCGACCTTGCGATTGCCTTGCGCTCCGCCAAAGGCCTGGGCCGAGTCCGCGAGAACCTTCAAGTTCTCGTCGCGGGCGATCGCGTTGATCGCCGCGTAATCGGCGGGTAGTCCGAACAGATCGACGGAAATTACGAGCCTCGGGGTGAGCCTGCCATCCCGGCGGATCGCTTGGATCGCCGCCTCGAGACTGCGCGGCGCCATATTCATCGTTTCGGGATCGACATCGACAAAGACCGGGCTCGCGCCGACGAGACATACGACTTCCGCCGTCGCGGTAAACGTCCAGCTCGGCAAGAACACGGCATCGCCGGCGGCGATCCCCAGTGCCATCAGCGGCAACCAAAGCGCGTCGGTGCCGCTGGAGCAGGAGACGACATCCGCAGCCCCGGTAAACTTCGCCAACCGATCCTCGATGTCGCGCACCTCGGGACCCATGATGTATTGTCCGTGATCGACGACCCGCCGCCACCCTTCTTCGACGCGGGCGCGGATTCGGTCGCGCTGGGTTTTGAGGTCGATGAATTCGATCGGCTCGATTTCGGATCGCTCGATCACGATGCCAGCCTCCAGATCCCGGTTGGCGTGCAACAGCTTAGCAGGATGCGGAAAAAACCCCCGTCATTCCGGGACGGCCCGTGAGGGCCGGGCCCGGAAACCATGAACACAGGCCAAGCCATTGATTTCTCGGGTCTGTGTTTATGGATTCCGGGCTCGCGGCCTGCGACCGCGCCCCGGAATGACGACGTTCGAGCATTTTTCCGCATCCTGTTCTAGGCGTACTTCATCTGCAGCAAAGGAGGTTCGACCATCCCGTTCTCGCGCACCGGGAAGAGGCTCGGCGGAGGTTCATAGTCCGCGCGCGCGGCGCCTTCGAGAAGCGCAGCCACAGAGGCTGGAAGCACACCCGGCTGCAGAAGGAACTCGTGCAGGAAGGCCCGGCTCACCGGCGGCTCATTGGCCGAGTTGTGCGCCTTTTTCGCTTGCCGCGCATTGGGATAGCTGTAGCTGATGCCGTTATAGATGTTGCGGAAGGCCGGCAGCACTGCGTAAAGTTCACCAAGCTCAAGGGTCCGACGCATCTCCTCCTCGGTAGTCAGCTCCTCGTAAAGTTTCTCGCCCGGACGCCGGCCGATGCAGCGAACTTCTATTTTCGCAGGGTTGAAGTGATAAACCGGGGCGACGATATCGACCAGCTCCCGGATCAGATCCGCGATGCGAACGACCGGCATGCGCGTGACGAAGACTTCGCCGCCACGAGCGAGGAAGAGCGATTTCAAGACCAGTCGCGCCGCGTCGTGCAAGGTCATCACAAAGCGGGTCATGCCGGCGTCGGTCAACGTCACGGGCCCCCCGCGCGCAATCTGTTCGCAAAACAGCGGGACTGCGGATCCCGCCGATCCCGCGACGTTGCCAAAGCGGACGCTGGTAAACACCGCCTTGGATCCGAGCCCGAACATTGCGTTGGCGGCCGTGATGAGGCGCTCGCCCATCAGCTTCGTCGTCCCCATCACGTTGGTGGGATTGACGGCCTTGTCCGAACTGGTCAGCAGGACGCGTTGAACATTGTTGTCGAGCGCCGCCTGGATAACATTCTCGACGCCGACGACATTGGTCTGGACCGTCTCGAACGGCGACCGCTCGGACGAGCCGACGTGTTTTAAGGCCGCGGCGTGGATGCAATAGTCCATATCCTTGAACATCTGGCTTAAATTGCGGGCGTTGCGCACGTCGCAAATAAAGGGGTGGAAGCGAGACTCGTCCTGCAGAGACTCGGCGAGAGCGAACAACCCGTTCTCATGGCTGTCGATCCCTCGAACCTCCGCGGCAGAGGTTTGCAACAGCCGCCGCACCAACTCCGAACCGATTGTTCCTGCGGCGCCGGTGACGACGATCCTCTTTGTCGCAAAAAAGTCACAGGCATCGCCGGGAGCTTCTGCGCGCGATCTGCTCATGCCAAGACTCCCCGTGCTTTTGCCAAACCTCAGAGCCGGGATGTGCCCGTGGCCCGCCCCCGGCGGCTCCAATCCAAGATAGCGAACTAATTGGGTGGTTGACAACCCTGAGAGAGCCATGCGACAATAATTTTTCCGATAGAGCGCAAAAGGCAACTTTTTAGAAGTCTGCGGCTGGCGCCGCGTAGCGCGCGGCGGATTGCCGCTATCGGTTTCAGGAGGCCTCTAAACCGTGCTCGAACCCGGGGGCAAAGCATGCGCGTGATGGTTCTTGGGGGCGACGGCTACCTTGGTTGGCCGACGGCAATGCATTTTGCCGCAGGCGGACACGAGGTGATGGTTGTCGATAATTATCTCCGCCGCACGATCGCTCGCAGCACCGGCTCCGAACCTCTGTTCGAGGCGCCAAACCTCGAGGCACGGGCCGATATTTTCGGTACCATCCGCGACACGCCGATCGAAGTGGCGATCGGCGACTGCTCGGAGATGATGTTCCTCGATCCGCTGTTCGCGCGCTTTTTGCCCGATGCGGTCGTGCATTACGCAGAACAGCCGTCGGCGCCTTATTCCATGCGCGGCTTTCACGAGGCCCAGCTTACCCTCAGGAACAACCTCGGCGTCACCTTCAACCTGATCTGGGCAGTCCTGCGCCATAAGCCCGAGTGCCACATCGTCAAGCTCGGAACGATGGGCGAATACGGCACGCCCAACATCGATATCGAAGAAGGGTGGATCGCGGTCGGACACAACGGCCGCGAGGACAAATTCCTGTTTCCACGCCAAGCCGGCAGCCTCTACCATACGACCAAAGTCCTCGACACAGATCTGTTGTGGTTCTATGTGCGCACGCACGATTTGCGGGTAACGGACCTCATGCAAGGCCCGGTCTATGGGTTGTCGACTTGGGAATGCGAAGGCAATCTGCGACTGCTGCCCAATTTTCATTACGACGACATTTTCGGCACCGTCGTCAATCGCTTTCTCGTGCAGGCGGTCGCGGGCGTGCCGCTGACCGTCTACGGCAAGGGCGAGCAGACCCGCGGTTATCTGAACCTCAAAGACACGCTGCAATGCGTGCGTCTGGCGGCGGAAAAGCCGGCCTCGCCGGGCGAGTTGCGCATCTTCAACCAATTTACGGAACAGTTTACGGTCAATGAACTCGCCGCGCGCGTCAAGCGGGTCTCCGCCGCGCTGAGGCTGCCGGTAGAGATCCGATCGATTCCCAACCCGCGCAAGGAAAAGGAGGAGCACTACTACAACGCCAAGCACTCCGGCCTGCTCGAATTGGGGCTGCAGCCTCACTTCATGACGGACGACGTGCTGACCCAAATGATCGAGACGATCATTCCATTCAAAGCCGACATCGACTCGAACAAGATCCTGCCGCGGGTTCGCTGGTCGTAGAGAAACAAAACAGCCTGCCGGAGTGGCGGCTCTCGCGAAACGGAGGGGCAGCGTGCGCCTGCTCTCGCGCGTCGGACATCTCGCGAACAGCCTGCTGCGGAACCCCTTTGAGGTCGCATCGGGAGGCTCCGAGCGCCTTTCCACGAGCGCGGCCGCGACGCGCGACCTTCTCGGCGCCCGCACCGCCAAGCGGGATCTGGTGGATGCGGCCCGCTCGCGCATCGGTCGGCACCTCGAGCGGCGATTTCGGCGGTACGTGGCTTGGCTTCAGGGTCAGGGCTACGCTTTCGCATCATGCGAGGAATGGCCGCTGCGCCTCGACACCCGCCGTGCTTATCTGCGCTATGATGTCCATGTGCGCGATCTGCTCGGCGCTTTTGTCCTCGCGCAGCTCCATGAAGAGCTTCAGATCCCCGGCTCGTTCCAGATCTGCTGGGAGCACTCCCGCGCCGAAGCCGAGGCCTCGGACCTGTTCCTGAAGCTGCAAGCATTCGACAGCCGGTTTGTCCAATTCGGCTTCCACTGCTCTCCTGAGAGCAGTTGGATTATTTGGGAGCGGCACAAGGGGAGAAGCGAGGGCCTCGAGAAATTCGCTGCGAGCGGAGCCGCCTGCGCCATGATCGGGGACTGGCTCTCGGCATTCGAACACCAGGGTCATGACGCGCCCCTCTTGGTGAATGCGCGCGAGCGTGCCGAAGAGCAGCTCGCCCATGCCGCCCGCTCGTTCCGGCGTCATTTCGGCCCGGCAAAGACGATCTCAGGACATGGGACGCCGCTCGGCGCAGCGTATTTGGACGCGGTTGAGGCCGAGCCCCGTCTTGCGCCCCTTGGCAGATACCTCCATGCGGTGGAGTTTCTCACTCCCGAACGGGTTCAGCGTCACGGTTTCGCCGGCGAGATCACCCGCTTCGATGAGGACGCGTTGCCGGGCCCGCCGATCATGTTCGAAAATCCGATAAGCGAGATGGCGCAAGCATATCGGCAACGCCTTTCAGGCAGCGCCGGCTTCGTCGTGCTGTTTCATCCCGCCACCTGGACGAGCGATCATTTTCAGCCCTTCATCGAGGCCGTGACGGCGCGGGATTCGTGACGCGAAGGAGAGCGGGCGGGCAATTCTTCCGCGCATTCTTCCTCTTTCCCGAGTGCCATTTCGACCACCATCGAGCCGAGCCGATGCGCCGGCACATCGATCCGCTGCGGCGCGCCGTTCCTGCCCGGCCAGATCACATAATCGCTCTGGGGGTCGTCGAAGCCGAAATGCCGGAAGGCTCGCGGAAGGCTCGGCAAATGGTCGCCGTAAAACGCAAGCACTCCGTCCAAGCCCCGCTCGACGAAGCCTTCGCGGAGGATTTGCAGCATCTCGTCGGAATGGCCGAGCCCATCGAGGTAGCGCAGAAACTCCTCGCCCTGCGCCACAGCCGCAGGATCGAACGGCGGCGGCCGCTTCGGCGCCATCGCGTTGCCGGCCCACGGTCCGTGATTCTCCATCGTGATCACGAAAATAAAGCTCTGCGGCCCTTCGCTGTCGAGCACGCGCAAGGCCTCGCGGGCGAGATCGGCATCGGGGAAATAGGGTGACGCCCGCGATCCGCCCAAGCTCTCGCGACCGAGAAACCGCTCGAACCCGAGCGCCGCCATCGCCAGATCGCGGCGGTAAAAGCGGCGGTCGAAGGGATGCAGGCAGATCGTGCGATACCCTTCGCGGCGCAGCCTCCAGACTTGCGAAGCAATCGGTACGCGGGCGAAGGCGTGGTACGGGTTGAATCGATCGTAGCCGAGATCGCTGTCGCAAAGACCGCTCAGCACCGCGAACTCGCTGCGCGTCGTGTTGGCGCCCCACCCGGATACCTCGAGGCGGCCAAAAGCCGCGGCCTCGCGACAGCAGGCCTCGAAAGCCGGCAGCCAATCGGCCGGCACGAGCGGTGAAACGCGGCGCGCATCAAAGAACGATTCGCTTTGGACAATGATGACCGGCCGCCTTGGCGCGGCATTCGGGCTCTCCACGATCGCCGGCGCCGCGCACGCGTTTTGGCGGCTCGCCCGCTCGGCCCGGGCCACGATGCCATGGGCAAAGAGCATCCCGAAAGGCCCCAGAAGCGCGGCGTCGATCTCGGGATCGCCGGTCGCTCGTAAGCCCCGCATCAAATGGGCTAGAGACCAGAGAAGCGGTTCGGAAGCCGCAAGCGCGATGATGGCGAGGAGTCCCGCCGCGATCCCCAGCGCCAAAAGCGGCGCCGGCGGGAAGGACGGCGGTTCGAGGAGAAGAAGCGCCGCCGAGAGGGCGAGCGCGGCTGCCGCACCGCCCAACACCAGCTTCGTCCCGGCAAAGGGCAGATAGAGATGCGGGTGGGTGAAGACCTGCGGCAGTTCCGACATCGAGCAGAACACGACCGGCTCGCGCAAAGCCTGCCGCATCGTCCGGTCGGCGAGCGTGAACCCGGCCGCGAGCGCGAGGGTCAAAAGCCCGCCGAAGATCGGCCGTCCGCTCGCCAGAATGAGCAGCATCCCGCCGAGGAACCAGGGCGCGGTGTCGAAGGCGAGCGCCCTGGAGAGGACGATCCGAGAGCGGGCGCTCCAACGCGGCAGAAGCCATGCCGCGAGCACCAGAAGCCCACCGGCGACCCTGTGCGCGGTTTCCGCCACGGCTCTGTGATCACTGAGCGCGAATGTGGAAACGGAAGCGGCGCAGGATGGCGTCGCCGAGGGCGGCGGGCGCGAGATCGCAAAAGCGCATGCCGAGCGCAAGAGGGAGCGGAAAGGTGATGCGGCGCCGGCCGCGATCGATGCCGCGCTTGACGCGCCGGGCGGCCGCTTCGCCGCTCATGAGGAACGGGGTCGGTCCCTCCCACCGATCGGTCATCCGTGAAGAGAAGAACCCTGGACAGACCACCGTCACTCCGATCCCTCGGCTTTCGAGAAGCGGGCGCAGCGCTTCGCCGTAAGCGCGCACACCCGCTTTGCTCGCGCAATACCCGGGGCTATAGGGCAAGCCCCGCAGCGCCGCAACCGATGCGATGAGGACAATCCGGCCGCGACCGCGCGCAACGAGTGCGGGCAGGAGAGGCGCGATCGTCTGCACCGCCCCGAGCAGATTGACGCGAATCTGTTTGAAGGTGATCTCGGCCGCCTCGGCGCCGCCGTCGCGATCGACACCGGCGGAAATCCCGGCGGCGGCGATCACCAGTTCGACCGGAAATGCGCGGTCGAATTCGCCGAGCCACGGTAGAAGCGCCGCCTCCTCGGCGATGTCGATCGCACCAACTCGGACGGTCGATCCCGCCTCTTCGCAGGCCGCCGCGACCGAGCTGAGCCGCTCCCGGTCGCGGCCGACGAGGCCGAGAGCGACATTGGGCCCGGCGTAGAGAGCGGCGAGCTTTGCGCCGAGACCGCTCGAAGCGCCCGTGATCATCACCGCCCGAAAGGGGGCGCGCATGGGCGCCAAAGAGGGTGAAAGCGCGTTCCTCACCGCGAAAGCATCGCCGCCACAGCGGCGAAATCCACCTTCAGGGCGCGCACCTTTGCCGTTTCCTCGGTGACAATCGCGAGCGTCGTGTCGATCTGTTCGCGGCGGTGCTCGGAGGAGAGGAAAAACCGCAATCGCGCGGCCCGTTCCGGTACCGCCGGATAAAGGATCGGCTGGACATTGATGCCGCGGCGGAAAAGCGCCGCCGAAAGCCGGGCCGCCGCGATCGAGCTTCCGAGCATGATCGGGACGATGGCAAAACCTTGCGAGGAGCCGGTATCGAGCCCCGCCGCGCGGGCGCCGTCGAGAAAAGCCTGCGCATTGGCGTTGAGGGCCGCGACCCGCTCCGGCTCTTCCAGAAGCAAATCGAGCGCGGCGCATGCCGCCGCCGCGACGGGAGGCGGGATGCCGACCGAATAGACAAAGCCCGGGGAAGAATATCGAAGAAACTCGGCAACCCGATGGCGGCAGGCCATATAACCGCCGCAGCCGGCAAAGGTCTTGCTGAGCGTCCCCATCCACAAATCGGCGGCGCTGCCGTCGAGACCGAAATGTTCGGCCGTGCCGCGGCCGCGCGCTCCGAGAACTCCGAGCGCGTGCGCCTCGTCGACGAGGAGCCAGGCGCCATGGCGGCGCGCGAGCGCGCTGAACGCCGGCAGATCCGGGACGTCGCCGTCCATGCTGTAGTGACCCTCGACCGCAACGAGCGCGTTGCCGCATCGCGCCCGGTGCTCGGCCAACAACCGTTCGGCTGCCGCGACGTCATTATGAGGAAAGACGAGGCGCCGCGCTCCGGCAAGCTGCGCACCCTGCTGAATGCTGTTGTGGATCGCCGAATCGCAAAGAATGAGATCGGCCTTGCCGAGCAAATTGCCGATGACCGTGACATTGGTGGCATGACCGCTGACGAAAGCGACGCAATCCTCGGTCTTGTGAAGCCGCGCCAGCCGCTCTTCCAGCTCGCGGTGAAGCGGCCGTTCGCCGGCGACGAGCCGGCTCGCGGAACACGAAGTGCCGTACCGATCGATGGCCGCTTTCGCCGCCGCCACGACGCGCGGATGGCCGTTAAACCCGAGATAATTGTACGAGGAAAAATTGAGGTAGCTCTTTCCGTCGATGACCGTCTCAGGCCCGGCAATGCCGTCGTGCACGCGGAAATAAGGATTGTCGATGCCGAGTATTGCCGAGGCCCGGCGGATGATGTCCATCTGCCGGCAGGAATCCGACTGGGCGAAAGCCTCCCAGGGATCTTTAGAGATCGCGGAGAGCGGCGCCGGCCGCTTGACCGCGCCGGCCAAACTGCCTTTGAGGCGATCGAGGAGCCGCGTGCGCTCGCTCTGCGAAAGCCCGAAATTGCTCTCTTCTTTGGTCATGGCGCCGCACTCTGGCCGACCGGCGCGGCCATGGCCTCGGGGGGCGGGCGGATCGCGTCCTCATCCGCGCTTTCGTAGCGATACCCCACCTCCCGGATATCGCGCCGAAGCGCGGAGGGAGCGAGAAGGCTTTGTGCAAGTCGCTCGGCAACGGTAGCGAGCGAGGTCTGCTGCGACAAAGAGAAGAGAGGCAGTTGCACGCCGAGGCGGGCTTCGAGCGCCAGGCGAAGCTCGACCGCCATCAGCGAATCCATGCCGAGTTCGGCGACCGGACGAAGGGGATCGAGTTCGAGCGAGGAGGCGGCGAGAATCCGCCGGAGTTCCTCGGTCAACACGCAGAGGATCGTGTCGCGGCACGCGTCGGGGGTGAGTTCGGCCAACCGATCGCGCAAATTCAGGCTTCCGCCCCCATCTTTGGCGGCGGCAAAATCGGCAAAAGTCGGCGATTCGAGAATGGGTAAGGCCCGCCTCACGCCGTCCCAGCGCACGAATGCAAAGGCAACGACCGGCTCGCCGCTCGCCGCCAATGCGGGGAGCGCGTCGAGCGCTTCCGCCGCGGAGAACGGATTGGTCGAAAGCCGGCGCGCGAGCGCGTCGCGCATCGCCTCATTGCGGGCAAGATAGCCGCGGTCGGCGATCGGCCCCCAGGCGACGACGAGCGCGGGCAGGCCCTCCGCGCGACGCCGCCGGGCAACGCCTTCGAGGGCGAGGTTTGCGGCGACGTAAGCGGCTTGGCCGGGCGCACCCAGAACGGTGGTCGCCGACGAATAGAGGAGGAAGAAGTCGAGCGGGTCGGACCGGGTCAAGCAATCGAGGTGAAGCGCCCCGCTGAGCTTTGGCAAAAGCGCCCGCGCGATTTCCGCCGCGCCGACATCATTGATGAGCGCGTCGGCGAGTTCCATCGCCGCATGCACCACGCCGCCCAGAGGCGGCATTTCGGCGCGGATGGCTCGGAGGGTCGCCGCCAGCGCCGCGCCGTCGGCGACGTCGCAGGCAAAGGCGCGAGCCTCGACCCCGAGAGCGGCGAGGCGCGCGAGCGCCTCGGCGGCGCCCGGCGTCTCGAGACCGCGCCGTCCCAAAAGGGCGAGCGCGCGCGCCCCTCTCGCGACCAGCCACTCGGCGCTCGCAAGCCCAAACCCCGACAGCCCGCCGGTGACGAGATAGGTGCGATCGGCGCGAAGCTTGAACTCGGACGCGGCAGGGAGCGTCGAGTGAAATGCCGGCCCGCGCTCATCCATGAGGATGACGATCTTGCCGATATGACCGGAAGCTTGCATCAGGCGAAACGCGTCGCCGACTTCCGCCCGAGCGAATGGGCGATAGGGAAGCGGGCGCAAAGTGCCGGCCTCGATAAGCTCCATCGTCTGGCGAATCAGCATTTGCGAGAGGTCTGGACGCGCCAACGGCAGGGCGTCGATATCGACCGCAAAATAACTGAGGTTGCGCCGCAACGGTTTGAGGCCGATCCGCGTGCCGGCGTAGAAATCCCGCTTGCCGAGTTCGACAAACCGGCCGAACGGGCGAACGAGGCCGAGACTTTCCTCCATCGCCTCGCCGCTCAGCGAATTCAGCACGACATCGACGCCTTTGCCTTCCGTCAGGGTCCTCGTCGCATCGACAAAGTCGAGATCGCGCGAGCCGAAAACGTGATCGGCGCCGAACTGCCGCAAAAAAGCCCGCTTTGCCGCCGAGCCCGCCGTGGCGATGACTTCGGCGCCGCAGTGCTTGGCGAACTGGATCGCCGCAAGGCCAATGCCTCCGGCCCCGCCGTGGATCAGGATCCGCTCGCCCGGTTGCAGGCGGGCCAAGTGATCGAGCGCATAAATGACCGTGAAAAAGGCGACGGGGAGCGTCGCGGCGGCGGCAAAGTCGAGCCCCTGCGGCAAGGGGGCCACCATATCCGCGCGAGCGACGACCTCGCTCGCCAGAGCCGAGGGCGCGATCGCCACGACGCGATCGCCCACCGCCAAATCGACACCCTGCGATCCGACTTGCCGCACCACGCCGGCGCAGGCAAGTCCCAATGTCGGCCCGGCGTGCCCGCCGAGCAGCGCCTCCTCGGGCAACAGGTCGAGCGCCCACATCACGTCCCGGAAATTGATGTCGGCGGCATGAACCCTTATGGCCACTTCGCCGGGGCCCGGCTCAGGGGGAACGAGAGGTTCCCAGAAAAGCGAGTCGAGCCGCCCCGGCGTCTTTACCGCGAGCCGCGCGGCGCCGGCCCGCAACCGAGCGGGCTTTGCCTGCCGCAGTCTGAGCCCATACCGGCCCTCTTGCGTCCACACGATCTCCCGCTCTCCGTCCGGCGCCAAGAGTTCGGCCGCAAGGCACTGTGCCGCGTCCTCGTTCGAAAGCCCCGACGACAGATCGACGAGTCGGCAGTCGAGTTGCGGCATCTCGTTCATAAGAGTGCGGCCGATGCCCCAAACCGCCGCATCTTCCGCCCCCCCGCGTTGAGGCTGAACAGAAGTCTGTTGCGCGTCCTCCGTCACGACCCAGGTTCGCGCGCGCTCGCATGTAGACGCAATGAGCCGGGCGAACGCGATGACCCGGACGAGTCGCGCTTCGGTCGCCGCCCTCCTGTCACCGCATTCGCCTCGCGGCGGCAACAAGACGATGTCCGGGATCTCCGCCGCTGCCGGCTCCAAGGCGGCGCAAAAGGCGGCGCCGTCGCCGGCGCCGGGCGGGGCCAGCACCTGCGCAGGGCAGCCCCGTGCGGCGAGGCTTTCGGCGAGCAGCCCCGCACGGCGTTCGGCGGCAGCCGCCACGATGAGCACGCGCGAGGGCTCGCGCGCCGGGCTCGCCGGCGCATTCGCCTCATCCCTCTCGCGGCGCGCCGCGAGCAAGGCCGCCGGCCAAGGGCTTTCTGCGAGTTCTGCCGAAACCGGCGAAGCAAAACCTTCCCCTAAAAGAGCGGCGCACCGCTCTTCGATCGGGCAGCTCGCCGGCACCGCCAACCCGGGATCGAGGCTCTCCCGCCACCACCCTTCCTGCTGGCCGAAGATCCAGTTCCAAAGAGTGTTCGGCTGGGGCTCGGCGAGGAGCAATACCCCGCCCGGCACCAGGGCCTGACGCAAGGCGGCAAAGTCGGGGCGGTCGAGGTTTCCGCGCGAAAACCCGTAGGCGGAAAGAACGAGATCGAATCGCGATCCCAGCCGCTCCGGGTCAAAGCCGTCGCGCGGACTCCAAGCGGCCGTCGTGACGCCGGCCATCACTCTGAGGCGCGACGCCAGCCGCTCGGCTTGCGCCCGATCGGGATCGGTCGCGACATAAAGAAGTGTGCCCGGCCAGTCGGACAGCGCGTCAAGGACGCGGGCCGCGAGAATCCCGGAACCGGCGCCGATTTCGAGGATGCGCAACGCTCGCCCCGCGGGCCAGCGCGCCGCCAACGCCAGCACCGCGCTCACAAGCGCTTCCACGACCTTGCGGCCGCTCGGCGCGTCATAAAGAAATTGTTCGACAAGGGGCGCCGGCATTTGCGCGGCGGCTGCGCTGCCACGGCGAAGAAACTCGGGAAGGCTTTCCGCGGCAGCCGCCGCCAAAGCGAGCTCGGCCGTCAACGCCTCTCCATCGGCGAGAATGCTCTGCCAGATCAAGTGCGCTTCGGGGAGGTCGATGGTCTCGGCGACCGCCCAAGCGCCATCCTCTTCATCGGCGGCGCCGCAGCGCGAGAGACTGCCCAGGAGTTCCGCCAAAAGCGGCGCGGCTTCGACCGCGACATCGCCGCTTTCGATGAGATCCGCGATCCGAAACCGGCGACCTCCCGCGCTCCAATTCGAAAGCGCCCGATGGGAGGCCGCCGCGACAAAGCCGTCGAACAACAGCGCGATGTCGGAAGTCGGCGGGATCACCCTCGGAACTGCGCCTGCAAGAAGTTCGCGCGTATCGACGAACGGCAGAGCGTCATCGGCCGAGTGCGGCCGCGCGACCGCGGCGAAAGAAAAGGTCTGTTCGGCCGTCGTCGGTCGCGCAGAAAGGCGCAGGCGCCGGAACCAGCACTCCGAAATGGCCGCAACCGCCGCCTCCGCCTCATCAAAAAACGTGATGGTCCCGCAAGCCGATCGCGTCCCGCGCTCCCTAACCGCGAGCTCTGCCTCAGAGGGCAGGCGCCCGAAAGGCGCAAAGAGCCTCACCCCCCCCAAGCGCCACGGCAGCAGCGTCGTCTCTGAGCGATCGGCCAGCGGCTCGGCGAGGAGCGCGAGAAACGCCTGAAGCCCTCCGTCGAGGAGCGCCGAGAGCCTCGCTTCGCCGGATTGATCGTCAGGGCAGACGAGCGTTGCCCGCGCGGTATCCGGGCTCAGCACATCGACACTCGAGACCACCTGGAATTGCGGGCCGTAGTCGAGCCCGAGGGCTTTCGCCCGCGCATAAAGCTGGGCTCGGTCGAGCCTCTCGCGAACCGGTCCTAGCGCCAGCTTCGGCGGCGGCGCGCCTGCGGCCGCGGCGAGCCGCGCCACGGCATGCAAAATCCAACCCTCGTCCGACAGGCGTGGGCGGCTTTCGATGCGGACGGTTCGATCGGGATCCCGGCTGACACGCAGCGTGCGCGAGCGATCGGCCTCAAGAACGAGAGGCTGCCTGATTTCAAGTTCGTCGAGAGCGACCGCGTCAGAACCCGCGAGCCCGTCCCGAGCGACCGCCAGCACGATTGCGGCGAACACGGCGGCGGGAAAGACGGCGACGCCTTCGATCCTATGATCGGCAAGCCAGGGCGCCGTTTGGAGACTGAGCGACTGCATCCACGACGTCGCATCGGCCTGCCAGCGAAACCCGAGCAGAGGGTCCTCGCGAAGCGGCGCCGGTAAAGAGAGGCCCTCAGCGGTCGTTTGATGCCAATGCCGCGCCCGCTGCCAAGGATAACGCGGCAGGTTTTCGACCTCGGCGGCCCCGTCGAACATCGGATGCCGCGAGAGATCGGACCCGGCGGCGTAGCAGCGCGCGGCAATTTCCGGAAAGGGATCTTCCCTCGCCGGCTCACGCGACAGGCTCGCGAGGACGCGTCCCTCCACCCCCCGCGCGCGCAGTCCGTCGCGAAGATAGGTCTGGAGGATCGGGCTTGGCCCGATCTCGACGAAAATCCGGGTCTCTTCCGCAATCTCGGCAACGGCGTCGGCAAAGCGGACCGGAGAGCGAATGTTCTGCCACCAATATTCCGCCGTCAGAGAGGAGCCGCGGACAGCGCGGCCGAAAACGGTCGAGACAAAGCGGTCGGCGCAATCCGCCGCGTCGAGCGCCCCGAGCTCGGCGACCAGATCGTCGCGGATCGGATCGAGGAGAGGGGAATGAAATGCGTAATCGAGATCGAGCGGCACATACCGCCATCCCTTGCGCTGCGCAATCTCGGCCAGTCGCGAAAGTGCAGCGGGCGAACCCGAAACGGTGACATTGGTTCGGCTGTTGACGGCCGCGATTGCAATGTCGCCGCCGATCCGGTCCAATTCGATCCTTGCTTCCTCCGGCGCGACGGCGAGGGCCGCCATGGTGCCGGCCCCGCAGCTGCGATGCTGATGGCGACTGCGCGCGGCGACCACCCGGCAGGCGGTGGCGAGCGGCAATGCCCCTGCCGCCCACGCTGCGGCAATCTCGCCGACGCTGTGGCCGAAGCAGAGATCCGGCTCGATTCCTGCCTCGCGCAGGGCTTCGGTGATTGCGACCTCGACGCCAAAGAGCAGAGGCTGCGCGATATCGGTCCGGCGCAAGTCCAGAGGATCGATCGATTTGAGCCGCGTCGCGAGCGACCAGCCGATGAGCGGGCCGAGATGGGCGTCCACCTTGCGCAATGCGGCGCGGAATGCTGCGCTCAGCTCCAATGCATCGGCGGCCATGCCGGCAAACTGCGCGCCGTTCCCCGAATAGACGAAGGCGGTTCGCGCGGAGGGTATCGCGAGGCCGGCGGTAGCAGCGGACGCCTCTCGACCGCCGGCGAAGGCGGCGAGCGTCTCAGAAAGTTCGCAAGGATCCGCCGCCCGGCAACAGAGGCGGTGCCGGTGGTGATCGCGCCGCCGCGCGGCGCCGCGCAGCAGCGCAAGAAAGTCGGCCGGCTCGGTTGCCGCGAGCCGCGCGGACCATCTTCCCGCCAGTGCGGCAAGGGCCGGCGAAGAACGGGCCGAGAGCAACAGCGGCGGCGGCTTCCCTGCTGCGTCCGGCGCCGCCTTTGCCGTTTCGGGTGGCGAAGCGAGGATGGCATGCGCGTTGGTGCCGCCCAATCCAAAGGAATTGACGCCGGCAATAAGCTCTGCGGGCGCTTCCGGCAAAGGGCGCGAAGCGGTCACCACGTCGAGATTGAGCGCGTCGAAGGGGATGTTCGGGTTGGGCGTCTCGAAATTGAGCGAGGCCGGAAGAACGCGATGTTGCAGCGCGAGGATCGCCTTCAACAGTCCGGCCATCCCCGAGGCCGTCTCCAGATGGCCCACATTCGTCTTTACCGATCCCACGGGCAGCGGCGAGCGGCGAGGCTGCGCCAGGCTTTCCCCGAGCGCCGAGAGCTCGATCGGATCGCCGACCGGCGTGCCGGTGCCGTGCGCTTCGATAAAGCTCAGCCGGTCCGGACCGATTCCGGTTTTTTCATATACCGAAGAGATGAGCGCAGCCTGAGAGGCTTCGCTCGGCAGCGACAGCCCGATCGTGTGGCCGTCCGAATTGACGGCAGTGCCCAAGATCAGGGCACGGATGGGGTCGCCGTCGGCCTTGGCGTCAGAGAGCCGCTTCAAGATCACGACGCCGGCGCCCTCGGCGCGAACATACCCGTTCGCGCGCGCATCAAAGGCATAACAGCGTCCCGTCGGCGACAGCATCGAGGCTTGGCTGAACCCGATAAAAGAGTAGGGCGAAAGCAGCAGGTTGACGGCGCCGACGATCGCCGCCGACATTTCCCGTTTCGCGAGAGCCTCGCAAGCGAGATGAAGCGCCACGAGCGAGGAAGAACACGCTGTGTCCACGGCGAGGCTCGGTCCGTGGAGATCAAGGAAATGGGAAAGCCGATTGGCGACGCTGCTCGTCAGGGTGCCGCTCATGAAATACTGGTCGCCGCTCGCCGGATCGCCGAGCCGGAGCGTTGCGTAATCGATGCTCGAGACGCCGACATAGACGCCGGCATCGCTGCCTTTCAGCCGCGCGGCCGGCAATCCTGCATCTTCAAGAGCCTCCGATGCGGTTTCCAGCAGGATGCGCTGCTGCGGATCCATCTGTCGGGCTTCGCGCGGCGAGATGCCGAAAAACTCCGCGTCGAAAGCGTCGATGTCGCGGATCACTCCGGCGGCCCAGGTATAGCTTTTGCCCGGCTCGCCCGGCCGAGGGTGAAAATAGAAAGGCTTTGACCAACGCGCGTCGGGGATCTCGGTGACCGCGTCGCCCCCCGACGACAGCAATTCCCAGAAGCTCGAAAGGGTCTCGCCTCCGGGGAAGCGACAAGCGGCGCCGACGACGGCTATCGGTTCGAGCGCCAAGCTCCCATCTCCTGAGGGCGTTCGTTCGTAGAGGCGGTACCCGCTCGCACGCAAGCGGCGCTATGCGGGCTTTTTACCCATTCCATTCTCTGCTTGCAAGCAAAGGCCTCGAATTCCGGGCGAAGGCGGTGAGGCGCCAACCGTCGGGGGAGAGGCGGGTCAGATGACCCCGAGCAACTCCTCGTCGAGGCCGTAATATTCGGCGCGGGGGAGGAAATGCGGGCGCAGCCCGCTCGATTTGAAGGTGCCCCTGAGCTTGCCGTCGGTGGCTTCGCCCGCGTATTGGAAGGTGTAAAGGTCCTGCGTCGTGATGACCTCGCCTTCCATCCCGACGATTTCGGTGACGCGGACGACGC
>JAKAOO010000259.1 GCA_021812165.1 Pseudomonadota bacterium
GGCGCGGGTCCCTCCCGTGGACTACCGGGACGAGTTGCGCCACTGCCAACCCGTTCACCATGTCCCCGAACATCCGTTCACCATGTCTCCGGCCTTTACACCGAAGGGCGGAGAGGGAACGTTGTGTGCTCGGCTCCGCAATCCTGCCTAGAAGCGAGCCGGCGGCCGGTCAGTGGGCGATCGGGTGAGCGGCGAGCAGGCTCGCCCGCTCCTTTCTCGCGAGCGCGCATTGATCCTCGCGGCGCTCCTCGGCCTCTGCGCGCTTTCCTGGGCCTATCTTTATCTTGCCTCCGCTCCGGCGCCAAGCATGGGCGGGATGCCGATGGCGTCGTCGCCCGCCGCAAGGAGCGCCGCGGCGCTGGGGCTCGGCTTTCTCATGTGGACGGTCATGATGACCGGCATGATGCTGCCGAGCGCGGCGCCGATGATCCTCATCTTCGCCACGATGTCTCGCCGCTGTCGCGAACGCGGCGAGGTTTTTGTTCCGACTGCCGTTTTCGCCGCGGGCTACCTCCTCATCTGGGCCGGGTTCGGCCTTGCCGCCGCAACCCTCGACTGGGCGTTCCGCGACGGGAGGGCGGCAAGCCCGCTCGCGGGTGGGCTCATAGTGCTCGCCGCCGGCGCCTATCAGCTGAGCCCGTTGAAGAGCGTTTGCCTCTCCAAATGCCGCTCGCCCTTCGAGTTCCTGCTCTTCCACTGGCGCGAGGGGGCGCTCGGAACCCTCAGAATGGGGATCGAGCATGGGCGCTTTTGTCTCGGCTGCTGCTGGCTTCTGATGGCGCTGATGTTCGTCGGGGGCGCCATGAACCTCATCTGGCCGGCGGCGATCGCCGCCTTCATCTTTGTCGAGAAGGTGCTGCCCAAAGGGATGGCGACGGCGCGCGCGAGCGGCGCGCTCCTCATCGCTTTGGCGCTCGCTCTTCTGAGCGAAGCCCTTTTCGCCGCCTCCTAGTAGTCAAAATCAGACGGAGGGAGCCGTTGTCGCCTGCCGCGTCGGGATTGCCTCGTCGCGGAGTTTATCCTCGGGCCGCGCGAAGCGCGGACCCGTGGGCTCCTCGCAATGACGGCAAATAATGCTGCGAATTTGTGGCTCTAGACGCTAGTGCTGCGGCGGCTTTTTGCAATAGCTGCCAAACTTCATTCAAGTCTTTGATATATTAGTAATCTTCGTAATACCGCAGGGGTGGAATCCAGCCCCAGATCGCCCTCTCGATCGCCCTCATCTTGGCAACCGGCGAATCGGTTTATCCTTCAACGATGCTTCCCCGAGGCGTGATGCGCACACCGGGTCACACGATGCCGGCCTTCCCGCCCGGCAGGGCGCCGCCCGCGACGCCGAGACGCTCTACCGCGCCCGGAATGCGATGGCGCCCGCCTCCCCCCGCGCTCTCCCTCCGCAAATGGAGGCAGAGGGAAAGCAGAATTGGGAGCGAAAGGGTGGATCGATGCGGCTCGCACCGATCCCAAAAGCCGTCAGGCCTTGCGGCTGGCGGCTGCCGGCTTTGCCTTCTTCCCCTTTTCCGTCTTTTTCGGCTTTTTCGCTTCCTTCGTCGCCCGCTTTTGCCCTTTGGCCATGATTTTCCCCACAGATCGATGCGCTCGGCCCCAATGCCGCAAGCGCGTCCCCAATATGTTGCAGTTTTGCGCGGATGCAATGGGGAGTTTTGCTGTTTTCGCGCTTTCGTGAAACAGCGAGTCCTTAGCTGGGTGCAGCCCAAAGCTTGGCCTTGACTGCGGCGTCGGGCGCCCGCGCGAGCGCGGAGAGAGAGCGGTGGAGCTCCCCAGAGGGCCAAGCCGGGCCAACGGCTTCCTCGTAAGCTTCGCCCGCCTGCAATACGGCGAGATCGCCCCACAGCGGCCCCGCAATCTGCAGCCCGATCGGCAGCCCGTCGGCAAACCCGCACGGGATCGAAAGAGCGGGGTTCTTGGTCAGGTTAAAGAGCGGCGTATAGGGCATCCAGTCCGGGAAATTGTTGGGGTTTGGAAGATCGTCGTCGCGCGGATCGGCAAAGGCCGCGGGGATCGGCATCGTCGGCGAGAGGAGAAGATCGTAGCGTTCGAAAAAGGCTCGGAGCGCCGCTCCGAGCGCGACGCGGCGCGCATCGGCCTCGAGAAAGGCGTCGAAGCCCACTCCTTCGCCGCGCCGGCAGACCGCGACCAGACCCGGATCCATCCGCGCGACCGCCTCCGCCTTCTGCCCGCGCAAAAATTTCGCCAAACCGGGAAGCACCAGCGCTTCATAGATCCCCTTTGCGCTTTCGCCGAAGGGATCGGCGGGCTCGACGATCGCTCCCGCGCCGGCGAACACCGCCGCCGCCCGCTCGATCGCCGCGCGCACTTGCGGATTTGGCTCGGCAACCCCGAGAGTCGTCGAGAGAGCGATGCGCTTTCCTTCGACTCCGCCTTCCAAGGCCGCCACGCGATAGTCGATCTTGTCGTCGGGAAGGCTCGACCAGTCGCGCGGATCGGGTCCCTTGATCGCATCGAGCATGAGGGCCGCATCCTCGACCGTGCGCGCCATCGGTCCGACATGGGCGAGATCCCCGGCAAGCGCGGGCGGATAGAATGCGACGCGGCCAAAAGTCGGCTTCAATCCGACGACGCCGCAGAAGGAGGCGGGGGCGCGGATCGAACCGCCGCCATCCGTGCCTACCGCCAGGGGCGCGATCCCGGCGGCGAGCGCGGCGGCGCTGCCGCCGCTCGAACCTCCGGGTGTGCGCTCCAAGTTCCAGGGGTTGCGGGTGACCCCGGTCAGAGGCGAATCGGTGACGGCCTTCCAGCCGAACTCCGGGGTCGTCGTCTTGCCGAACAAGACCGCGCCCGCCGCGCGCAAGCGCGTCACCACCGGCGAATCTTCCTCCACGGCTCCGGGGTCTGTGATGCGCGAGCCGAGACGGCGCGGCCAGCCAGCGGCAAGAACCGTATCCTTGACCGCCACCGGCACCCCGTCGAGAAGCCCCAAAGGCTCGCCGCGACGCCAGCGCCCCTCCGCGGCGCGCGCCATTGCGAGCGCCCTTTTGGGATCGTACAGCACAAAGGCGTTGAGCGCGCCTTCATAGGTTTCGAGGCGGGCCAAGCTTTCCCCGACGACCTCGACCGGAGAGAGCTTGCCGCTGCGGTAAAGAGCGAGAAGGCGCCTTGCCGGCAGATATGCAAGTTCCTCGGTCATTCCTCTGTCCTAGCCCGCGGCGACGATGGTTTCGACGGTGCCTGCGCGCGCATAACGATCGAGATTACGGGCCATATTCCGCGCGCGGCACAAAATGGTCTCCTCCCCGTAGAGGAGGAAGAATGCGCGGCCATGAGAACGTTCGGCAGAGCGCAAAGCGCACGCGGTCCTTCTCCTCGGCGGGGACCGCAACTCGATCGGGGTGTCGAGGTGACGCCTGATATCCGCCGCCTGCCTTGCGGCGAAGACGCAGAGAAAGAGAAGCTTCATCAAAGCGTATACCGGGCAAGGAAATCCTCGCGCACCGTGATGCCGAGCCCCGGCCTCTCGGGTATTTCGATCTCTCCGTCCTTGACCGGGAAACTCTCGTCGACGAGGTCGTGAAGAAGAGGATTGGCGCCCAAGGAATATTCGAGGATGAAGCCGGCGGGCGAGGCGGCGGCGACGTGAAGCCCCGCGGCAAAGGCCGGCGCGCCCGCCCAGAGATGCGGCGCCAAGCGCAGATTGAAGGCGCTCGCGAGAGCGGAGATTCGCATCGCCTCGGTGATGCCGCCGCAGATCGCCAGATCGGGCTGGAAGATGTCGACCGCGGACAAAAGCGCGAGATCGCGGAAATCGTGGCGCGTGAATTCGCTTTCGCCGGCCGCGATCGGGATCTCGGTCGAGTGCCGGACCTCGGCATAGCCTCTCTTGTCGTCGGCCGTCACCGGCTCCTCGAACCAGGCGAGATCAAAGTCTGCGGCGAGCCGGCAAAAGCGCTTCGCCTCGGCGACCGACCAGGTGCCGTGAGCGTCGCACATGAGCTTGATGTCGGGGCCGAGCGCCTTCCGTGCCGCTTCAACCCGCCGGGCGGAGCGGCGCGGCTCGCCGTCCATGATCCCGACCCGCATCTTGACCGCGCGAAACCCGCCCGCCGCGACGTAGGAGAGAAGCTGCTCGCCGATCTTCTCCGCGTCCGCCCAGCCGCCCGAAGCGTAGGCCGGCATCCTTTCCGCCTTGCGCCCGCCCAAAAGCCGCCACACCGGGACCGAGAGCGATTTCCCGAGTATGTCCCAAAGCGCGCAATCGATCCCGCTGATCGCCGAAATCGTGATCCCCCGGCGCCCCAAAGCCGGGAGCACGCGGCCTTCCTTGAGGGCATGATGCGCGCGGCTGCCGTTATAGAGCGTTTCCCAAATGCGCGTGATGTCGCGGGGGTCTTCGCCCACAAGGAGAGGCGCCAT
>JAKAOO010000260.1 GCA_021812165.1 Pseudomonadota bacterium
CGATCTCGCCGTGTCGATGAGGGTCTCGCCCTTGCGCATCGAGCTGGCGGCGACGGCCATGTTGATGACGTCGGCGCCGAGCCGTTTCCCGGCCAGCTCGAACGAGGTGCGCGTGCGCGTCGAATTCTCGAAAAAGCAGTTGATGATGGTGCGCCCGCGAAGGAGCGCGCGCTTTTTCTCCACCTGACGGTTGAGCGCGACGAAACCCTCGGCAAGATCGAGGATTTCGCCGATCTCCTCGGGCGACAAGCCCTCGATGCCGAGAAGATGGCGGTGCCGGGAAAAAGGGGTCGCGGGAGCGCGCTCCATCAAAGCGCGACTATAAAAAGCGGCGCTTCCGGCGGCAAGGGGCGCCGGACGGCGGGATTTCCACCCTCGCGATTGCGGCCGAGGGGCGTTTCGTTAACCTCAAATGAGCCCGCACCCTCTCAAGCCTCCTCTGTCCAGTCCTCAGAGGCGAGGCCGCTGACGCGTGCGAATTCCGAGACGTTGGCGGTAACGAGAGTGGCCTCGGTTCTCATGGCCTGGGCGGCGATCAAGAGGTCATAAGGGCCGATCGGTGTCCCCGCCTTTTCCAGAGCCGCGCGCAGATCGCCGGCAATTTGGGCATCCTCCTCGTCGAAAGGAACGAGACGGATATTGCCCGAGAGGAAGACGCGCACCCGCTCTGCGTTTTCGCGGCGTCGCTCGCTGCGCGCCACGCCGTACCAGAGTTCGTAAAGCACGATCGATGAGACGGAAATCGAGTCGCCGCCAGAAGCGGCCCGCCGGAACCGGCTGCGGACGCCGCGCGGGTGGTTTTTTAGAAGGGCGATGACGGCATTGGTATCGAAAAGGTAATTCACGCGAAGAGGTCCCGCAGCGCGGGCATTGCCGGTTGCTCCCGCCCCTCTTCCATAAACGGCACATCGGAAAAGCGGTCGAGCTCCGCAAACCAGGCGTCGAGATCCGTCATGATCGGTTCGAGCAGAATGCCGCCTGCGACGCGGCGCACCCGCACGCGATCGCCCGGCAAGCGAAACGCCAAAGGCAAGCGCACGGCCTGGCTGCGCCCATGCATGAAAATCTTCGCGATTCCTGCGTCAGACATGATACCCCCGCTGATATCTATCATTCATGTACATCGTGATGCAACCTGGAGCAAGCACCTCGTGGCGCCAGAATGGCGCCGTGCGATCCGCGACCGGGTGCTGCGAGTGTCGCGAACCCCGCCTTTTCGGGTAAACTTACCGCATGGTTGTGTTTGCTCCGGCCAATCTTGCCGAGCTCGGCGACGCGGTCGGCGAGGCGCTGGCGGCAGGAGAGCCGCTCGAACTCGTCGCCGGCGGGACGAAGCGCGGGCTTGGCCGGCCTTTGCAGTTGCCGCGGACGCTCGACCTCTCCCGCCTCTGCGGCATTCGCTCCTACGAGCCGAGCGAACTCGTTTTGACGGCGGGCGCCGCGACGCCGCTTGCCGAAATCGACGCCGCGCTCGCCGAGCATTCTCAGATGCTCGCCTTCGAGCCGCCCGATTGGGGCGCTCTTTATGGCCTCTCGCCGGAAAAAGCGGCGCGGGCGACGATTGGCGGCGCGCTCGCCGCCAATCTTTCGGGACCGCGGCGGCTGAAAGCGGGCGCGGCGCGCGATCATTTCCTCGGCTTTCGCGCGGTCAGTGGTCGCGGCGAATCATTCAAGGCCGGCGGCAAGGTCGTCAAAAACGTCACCGGCTACGACCTGCCGAAGCTGATGGCAGGCTCCTACGGCACTCTGGCGGCTCTCGAAGAGGTGACGGTCAAGGTTCTGCCGCGGCCGGAGCGGGAGACGACGGTTCTGCTTTTGGGGCTCGAACCCGAAAACGCGCGGCGCCCTCTCGAACATGCGCTCGCCTCGACGCTCGAAGTCTCCGGCGCCGCCTACCTGCCGGCCGCGGCGGCCGCCGCGCTTTCTGCGCCAAGGGGCCTTCCGGCGTCTGCCCTGCTGCTGCGTCTCGAAGGTCCGAAGCCCGCACTTGCCGCCCGCCGCGAGCGCCTCCGCAAGGAGCTGGCGGCGGGTTGCGAATCCTCCGTTCTCGACGACGCCGATTCCGCCGCCTTGTGGCGGGCGGTCGGTAATGCGGCGCCGCTTTGCGGCCTTTCCTCTTCCGCCCTCTGGCGCGTCTCGGCGGCGCCCTCCCGCGGCGTCGCTCTGGCAGCGGCTATCGGCCGGTCCCTCGATATGAGATGGTATCTCGATTGGGCAGGCGGGCTCTTGTGGCTTGCCGTTCTCGGCGCGCCCGAAGACGGCGGCGCGGCGGCGATCCGCGCGGCGCTTCATGGCGAGGGCGGGCGAGAGAGCGGACACGCCACCTTGATCCGCGGCTCGCTCGCGCTTCGCCACGCCGTCGCTCCTTTCGAGCCGCAGCCGGAAGCTCTCGCGGCGCTCTCCCGGCGCGTCAAGGAGAGTTTCGATCCCGCTCGCATCTTGAACCCGGGCCGCATGTTCGAAGAAGGCTGACCCGTGCAGACCGGCTTTTCCGCCACCCAACTTGCGGATCCCGACACGGCGCATGCGGAGCAGGTTCTTCGCCGCTGCGTTCATTGCGGGTTCTGCACCGCGACCTGCCCGACTTACGTCCTTCTCGGCGACGAGCTCGACAGCCCGCGCGGGCGCATCGCGCTCATCAAGAACATGCTGGAAGCGGGCGAAAGCCCCAGCGCGGATACGGTCAAGCACATCGATCGCTGCCTTTCCTGCCTCTCCTGCGTGACGACCTGTCCCTCGGGCGTCGATTACATGCACCTCATCGACCATGGCCGGCGCTTTGTCGAAGAGCATTATCGCCGGCCCTGGGGCGAGCGCGCCTTGCGGAGGCTCCTTGCCTCCGTCCTGATGCGCCCCTCCCGTTTTCGCCGGGCGCTCGCGCTCGCGCGTCTCGGCCGATCCTCTGCGCCCTTGTTGCCGAGCCGCCTGAAGCC
Organism: Pseudomonadota bacterium; assembly: GCA_021812165.1. Lineage (GTDB taxonomy): Bacteria > Pseudomonadota > Alphaproteobacteria > ATCC43930 > CGMCC-115725 > AP-15. Next base: position 2,934 of record JAKAOO010000260.1, read on the forward strand.
GCTTCTTTCCTTGGCTCCTGTCGCGGTTCCCAAACGCTCGCCCATGGACCGGCCGCAGATGTTTCTCGCCGAGGGAAAGCGGCGGATGCGCGTGGCGCTTCTGCCGGGTTGCGCCCAGACGGTGCTAAGGCCGTCGATCAACGAGGCGACGATCCGGCTTCTCTGCCGCCATGGCTGCGAAGTCGTCATCCCGCGCGGCGCTTCCTGCTGCGGCTCGCTCGTTCACCATTTGGGGCGGCAGGACGAGGCGCTCGCTCATGCGCGCGCCACGATCGACGCCTTCGAGCGCGAGCGCAGCGAGAGGGGGCTCGACGCGATCGTCGCCAACGCCTCGGGCTGCGGCACCACGCTCAAAGACTACGGTTTCATGCTGCGCGGCGACAGCGCTTACGCCGAACAGGCGGCGCGGGTCTCGGGCCTCGCGCGCGATGTCAGCGAAGTGATCGCCGCCCTTGGCCTCAGGCCGCCTTCCAAAGAAGGAGTTCGCCTGCGCGTCGCGTATCATTCCCCCTGCTCTCTCCAGCACGGCCAGCGCCTTCATAAAGAGCCGAAAGCCCTTCTCGCCGCCGCCGGTTTTGAAGCGATCGAGGTTGCGGAAGGCCACCTCTGCTGCGGCTCGGCCGGAACCTACAATCTCTTGCAGCCGGAGATCGCCGATCGCCTGCGCGAGAGAAAACTCGCGCATATCGGAGCACTCGAACCCGATTGCGTCGCCGCCGGCAATATCGGCTGCATCGTTCAGCTCGAAAAAGGCTCGCCGGCGCCGGTTTTGCACACCGTCGAGCTGCTCGACTGGGCGACGGGCGGCCCGCCGCCTCCGGCGCTCGCCTCGAAGATAGGACGAAGACCCTAACCGTGCTCCCGCTCGGAGCGGCGCGCCCGGAAGCGGAAAAACGCCGGGAAAAGGAGCGAAAGGGCGAGCGCCGCGGCGCCGATCACGGTCGGCTCGATCCAGTCGGCGCCGCCGGCCAACGCTCTCTCGCCTGCCGCGCCGAGATTGACGTAGGCGATCGTCAGCGGGAGCTGGCCGATAAACGACCCGAGGATATAAGCGCCGAGCGGCATCCGCGAGAGGCCAAAAGCGTAATTGGTGAGGCTGTGCGGCATGATCGGAACGAGGCGCAGAGCCGCGACCGTGCGCCAGCCGCCGCGCTCGGCCCGTTCGAGATAAGGTCCGATGCGCCGTGTGCGTTCGAGATCGATGAGGCCGTTATTGACAAAGCGAGCCAGCAGAAACCCCGCGACCGCGCCGAGAGTGCTGCCCGCGGCCGCCCAAGCGAGTCCCCAATCCATGCCGAAGACGAGCCCGGCGACCATCGCGAGGAGCGTGCGCGGGAGGAAAAGACGGATCGC
>JAKAOO010000261.1 GCA_021812165.1 Pseudomonadota bacterium
TGGGCTTACGAGGAGGCAACGGACTGGCACCGGCGCCGGCCGCCCGAACCCGGCGCCTAAGAGGATGCGGAAAAACCTCCTGTCATTCCGGGACGGCCCTTGAGGGCCGGGCCCGGAAACCATGAACACAGGACAAACCATTGATTTCGCGGGATTGTGTTCGTGGATTCCGGGCTCGCGTCCGCGGGCGACGTGCCGGGCACGGCCGTCGGAGGTTCGCCGCGAAGGCCGCGCAAGGCTGATAGCCCGCGGATCGACCGCGCCCCGGAATGACGACGTTTCAGCATCCCTCCGCAGCCTGCTAAAGCCCAAGGCGGCAGCGGCGCGACAGCCGCGGAACCCAGGCGTAAAAGCGCCGGCTCGACCCCATCGCCGCGTGGAGACGCAGGAGGAGAGGCGGCTTTTTCCAGGGGTCGGTGAAGTCGTCGATGCAATAGGCGAGCCTCAGCCCGTCGCTCGCGCGCAAAGTTTCCATTCGGAGCCTCCTTTCGACAAAGGCCCTCCTTTCGACAAAGGCCCTCCTTTCGACAAAGACATTGACCGCGCGGCTCGCCTCTCCGACGATGCGCCTTCCGCGATCATTCGCGGAGGGAAAATTGCCGGGCTTTCTCGCCGTCGCTCTTGCCTGCGCCCCTCTCGTCGCACCGGTGACGATGGCCGCCGTCGTGCGCGCGGAATCCGGTTTCTACCCGTGGTCGATCGGGGTCAACACGGGCCCGCCTTTGAGCCGCGAGCCCCGAAGCCTCGAGGAGGCGCGGGCGACCGCGCGCGCCCTCCTCGCCCAGGGTCAGAACATCGATCTCGGCCTCGCGCAGATCAACAGCGCCAATCTCTCCTGGCTTGGTCTCACCGCCGATACGGTTTTCGAGCCCTGCCGCAATCTGCACGGGGCCGCAATTGTTCTGACCGCCTGCTATGAGCGCGCAAGCGCCCGCCTCGGCGAGGGACAGAGGGCGCTGCAGGCGGCGCTTTCCTGTTACAACACGAACTCGCTCGGGCAAGGCTTTTTGAACGGCTATGTGCAAAAGGTCGTGGCTTCGAGCGCGCAGATCGTCCCGGCCATCGACCCCGATTACCCGGTGCCGCGCGCTCCCCTCTCCAGCCGCGGCCGCGTCGTGACCGCGCCCGTGCATCCGGCCGCCTCGCAGCCGCTGCGGCCGTCGATCACGCGCAGCCACGGAGTGACGGTGATCCGCGGCATCGCCCCCGCGAAATAATACTTCGCGGGGACCTCGAGAGCGGCGGCTGAACGCGCCGCTGCTACAGCGCCTCGGCGACGGCGGCGTGGTAGCGCCGCATGGCGGCAAGATGGTCGGAAAGGCTCCTGCCGGCGATGCGGCGATGGTGATGGCGGTTGAAGGCCGTCGTGAGACAAAGATGGCTCGCCCCGGCTTTTTTCCAAAACTCCGCCTCTTTGCGCCAATCTTCCTCCTTGCCCTCGCCCATCGACACCCAGACTTCGATCCCGACGCTCTTCGGATCGCGCCCGGCCGCTTCGGTCAGCGCCCGCAACCGCCCAAAGACCTCGAGCGCCTCGTTGCCCGGCGGATACCGGTTCGGCATCCAGCCGTCCCCGTATTTGGCGATGCGCTCCAATGTCTTCTCGTGATGCCCGCCGTACCAGACCGGCACTTTGCCGGCGACGGGGCGCGGATTGATCCCGGCGTCGCCGATCTTGTGCCAGCGTCCTTCGAAGACCACGTGGGGCTCCTTCCAGAGCGCCTCAATGACCGCGACCTGTTCTTCGGAGCGGCGGCCGCGATTGTGAAAATTCTCGTTGAGACCGACGAATTCGACCTCGTTCCAGCCGATGCCGATGCCGAGCCGGAACCGCCCGCCGCAAAGAACGTCGAGCGAGGCGGCCTGCTTGGCGACGAGCACCGTCTGGCGTTGCGGCAGGATCAGAACCCCGGTCGCAAAGCCGAGCTTTGGCGCGACGGCGGCGAGAAACCCGAAGAGGACAAACGGATCGTGGAAAAGTTCGGCCGAAGTCGTGCGGTCCCAGTCGGGACGGCTCGCAGCGTTGACGCCCAAGACATGGTCCGGCGCTTCGAGGAAATCGTAACCGATCGCCTGCGCCCTCTCGGCATATTCCCGGACGGCCGCCGGTTCGCTGCCGATATCGGTAAGCGGCATCAAATGACCCAATTGCATATGAGGCTCCTCAGTTCACGGTATTGCGGAAGTTTATTCGAGCGGCGCCCGGTCACGCCGGGTAGTGGGTTTTGAGGCTCTCTCCGCCGACGGTGACGGGCGTCGCATCGATGAGGATGAAGGCGAAGCGGCAAGGTTCCTTTCCGGTATTGACCCAGGCATGCATCGTTCCGCGCTGGACGGCGACATCGCCCGGCTTCATGTGGAGGGTCCCGCCGCCGTCGAGTTCGAGATCGCACTCGCCTTCGAGCAGGATCGCATAATCGAGCGTCTCGGTGCGATGCATGAATTTCGGTGCGCCGGGAGCGAATTCGACGATCCGCACCACCGTCCCCGCTCCCGAGCCGACATAGTTGTAGCGGACGACAAAGCCTTTCTTTTGCGCCGCCTCGGCCTCTTTTGAATTGTCGACCGGCATGCGCTGCGTCGACCAGATCTCGCAGCCCATGATGCTGCCGCCGCGCCGGCTCGTCGCCTGCAGCCTCTCATCGCTCGCGACGATCGCTTTGCCGTTCCCGTCATGGCCGGTGACGATCCGGCGCACCTCGAAGCCCATTCCCCTCTCCTTCTCGAATTGCAGGTTCAGAAAAAGATGCTGATGGTTTTCGCCCGGCGCCTGTCAAGATGCGCGGGCATGAAGACGCATGACTCGATGCTATGATGACGAGAGGCGACGCGCGAGGAGCTGCGTCTGCGAAGCGGGTTGAGGATCTCTCGTAAGAACGGCGAGGAAGAAGGAGAGTGAGAATGACGAGCGCGCTCGAAGGCATTCGCGTCATCGATTTCACGCACGCCCAGGCCGGCCCCGCCTGCACGCAAATTCTCGCCTGGCTCGGCGCCGAAGTGATCAAGATCGAGCGGCCTCCTTTTGGCGACCGCGGACGCCGCACGAACGGCGACCACCCCGATCTCGACAGCTATTTCTTCCTTCTCCTCAACAGCAACAAGAAGAGCGCCGTCATCGATCTCAAGACCGAGGAGGGGAAGGAAGCCGCCCGCCGCCTCGTCCGCGCCGCCGATATCGTCGCCGAAAATCTCGGGCCCGGGGTGATGGAGCGGCTGGGATTGGGGTACGAGGCCGTGCACACCCTCAATCCGCGCGCCGTCTACGCGTCGATCAAGGGCTATGGCTCCGAGGGCCCTTACAGCGGTTTCAAGTGCTTCGAGATGGTCGCGCAGGCGACATCGGGGGCCATGAGCGTCACCGGCGAGGCCGGGGGCCTGCCGATGGTGAGCGGCGCCAATGTCGGGGATTCGGGTGCCGGGATGCATCTCGCGATCGCCATCCTCGCGGCGCTCTTTGAGCGCGAGCGCACGGGCGAGGGCCAGCGCGTCGAGGTCGCGATGCAGGAGGCGGTGGCGAATTTGACCCGCATCCACTTCACCTCGACTTTGGCGACCGGAAAGCCTCTCGCGCGTACCGGCAACCATTCCGCCGTCGGCGGTTATACCGATCTCGTCCGCTGCGCCGGCGGCGGCGCCAACGACTATGTCTATGTGATGCTTCCCGTCGGCACGGAGGCGGCGTTCGACGCGCTCCTCAAGATCATCGGCCGCGAGGATCTGAAGCGCGACCCGCGCTTTGCCAGTACCGCAACGCAAGCCCGCCATGCGGACGCTCTCACCGAAATCATCGAAAGCTGGACGATCTCGCGAGAGAAGCGCGAGGTCATGCAGACCTTCTCCGAGCGCGGCATTGCATGCGGCGCCGTGCTCGACACCAGGGAAGTGCTCGCCGACCCGCATTTGCGCGAGCGCGAAGCGGTCATCGAACTCGAACACCCGGCCCGCGGCCGCTTCTCGACGCTAGGAAGCCCGTTGCGGCTTTCGAAATCCCGGGTCGCCCCCACGCCCGCCCCGCTTTTGGGCGAGCACACCGAAGAGGTGCTGCGCGAGATCGCCGGCTATACGCCGCAGGAAATCGGCCGCCTCAAGGAAAAGGGCGCGATCTGAGGAGGCCGGGGCTGAGGACTTTTCTTAAGAGGCTGCGGAAAAACTCTGTTGTCGTTCCGGGACGGCCCTTGAGGGCCGGGCCTGGAACCCATGAACATCAGCCAAACCATTGATTTCACAGGACTGTGTTGATGGTTTCCGGGATCACGTCCGCGGGCGACG
>JAKAOO010000262.1 GCA_021812165.1 Pseudomonadota bacterium
CTCTCCGTTCTCGCTTGCGTCTCGACAGCCGCATCGAAGGTTTCGAGCGCGTGGTGAAAGCGGCCGCCGAAGCCGCTGCGCGGCGCCGGCTTGCGCTCGATACCGCGACCCTCGCCAATCTTGAAGCGATGGGGCTCACCCCTCCTGCCCCGGCGGCGGGCGAACCGGAGTAGGATGGTGCCGGACCTTCTGAGGGTGTGCGATCTTCATGTGGATTTCGCCACGCCGGCCGGGAAGATGGCGGCGGTCAGAGGCGTCTCGTTTCGCGTTGGGGCGCGCTCCACAGTCGCGCTCGTCGGCGAATCGGGATCGGGAAAATCGGTCGTCGGCCAAAGCATCCTGCGGATCCTGCCGAAGAACGCCGCGATCACCCGGGGAGCCATCCTCTTCGCCGACCCGCGACGCGGCGGCGACCCCGTCGATCTCGTGAAAATCCCTGCCGACAGCCGAGAGATGCGAGCCCTCCGCGGCGGCCGCATCTCGATCGTCTTTCAGGAGCCGATGACCTCTCTCTCGCCGCTTCACACGGTTGGCGACCAAGTGAGCGAAGCGCTCCGCCTGCACCGCGAGGTCGGCAACAAAGAGGGGCAGGAGCTGACCGCGGAGATGCTGCGTCTCGTCGGCTTTCCCGAAGCAAAGCGCGCGATGCGCCTTTATCCCTTCGAATTGTCGGGGGGCCTGCGGCAGCGGGCGATGATCGCCATGGCGCTCGTCTGCCGCCCGGCGCTTCTCATCGCCGACGAGCCGACGACGGCTCTCGATGTGACGATCCAGGCGCAGATCCTGAAGCTCCTCATCGAGCTGCAAAAGGAACTGTCGATGGCGATCCTCCTCATTACGCACGATTTGGGGGTGGTTGCCAATATTGCCGAAGAGATCGTGGTCGTGTACCGCGGCGAGGTGGTGGAGAGCGGCTGCCGCGAGGACATATTCACCCGCCCCCGGCATCCTTACTTGCAGGCGCTTTTGCGCGCCGTCCCCCGCTTCGCAATGAAGCCCGGTGAGCGCCTCGTCCCGATCCGGGAAATCCCGCATGCCGAGGTGCCGCATCTTTTGGCCGAAAAGGGGGCTTGGCCCGCGGGCGCCGATCGACCTCTCATCGAATGCCGCGGGCTCAAGAAAAGCTATTCCTCCCGACGCGGCGGCCTCTTCGGGCTCGGCAGAGCGGCACGGGAGATCGTCGCCGTCGACGAGGTGAGCCTCGAAATCGAGCGCGGCGAGTGTCTGGGGCTCGTCGGCGAAAGCGGCTGCGGCAAGACCACGTTGAGCAAGATCCTGTTGCGCGCGGTGCGCCCCGACGAGGGCTCGATCCTCTTCAACGACCACGGCAAAGAGGTGCCGGTGCTTTCTCTCGAAGGGGAGGATCTGAGGCGCTTCCGCCGCCATGTCCAGTACATCTTCCAGGACCCGTTCGGTTCTCTCAATCCGCGTATGACCGTCTTCGACATCATCGCCGAGCCGCTCGTCATCCACGGCATCGGCGGCGAGCGTTTGCGACGCGAGATCGTCCATGAACTGGTCGCGCTCGTCGGTCTCGACCGGCGGCATCTGCGGCGCTACCCGCACAGCTTTTCGGGCGGACAGAGGCAGAGGATCGGGATTGCGCGCGCGCTCGCCTTGAGGCCCGATCTCGTCATTTGCGACGAGCCCGTCTCCTCGCTCGACGTTTCGATCCAGGCGCAGATCCTCAATCTTTTGATCGATCTGAAGAAACAGCTCTCCCTCACCTATCTTTTCATTTCCCACAACCTCGCGGTTGTCGATTACGTCGCCGACCGCATTGCGGTGATGTGCGCCGGGCGGATCGTCGAGATCGCGCAGAAGGCGCGTCTCTTCCGCCATCCGGTTCACCCCTACACGCGGGCGCTGATCGCCGCCGTGCCCGCTCCCGATCTCGCCCATCCCCTCGATTTTGCGCGCCTCATGGCGGAGAAGGCTTCAGACCCCGCGGCCTGGCCGCTGCCGTTTCGCCGGGAGCGGGAAAAGCCGCTCGCTCTCATCGAGATTGCTCCCGGGCATCTGGTCGAGGCGACGGCGCCGCCCTCGCGAAGGGCGGTTCACGCTTCCGGATCGGCCTCGGCTTGAGGACCCGGGAGCAAAGAGAGGCGCGCTGCCCGACGAGGCGTTCCGTCCTCGGCTACGGCGCTCTCTTTCTCGGTTTTCCTTCCCTCCTCGCGCCCGCGGCGGCGGCCGAGCTCGAGGAGACGCCGTATTGGAAGGCGTTGGTTGGAAGCGGCAGGCTGCCGCCCGTGGCGCTGCGCGTGCCTCGAGAGCCCGCGATCGCGCAGACGAACGGGCTTGGCAAGCCGGGCGGGACGCTGCGGCTTTTGATGGCGAGCCCAAAAGACACCAAGATGATCGGGGTCTACGGCTACGCCCGCCTTCTTTCTTATACTCCCTCATTGACGCTCGTTCCCGACATCCTCAAAGCGATCGACGTCGAGGACGGGCGCATCTTCACGTTCCATTTGCGCAAAGGCATGAAGTGGTCGGACGGCGCCGCCTTCACCGCCGAGGATTTCCGTTTCTGGTGGCAAGACGTGGCGGAGAACCAGGATCTCTCGCCGCAAGGGCCGCCCGACACTCTCCTGCCGCAAGGCGAGGCGCCTCGGTTCACGGTTCTCGACCCCGCCACGGTTCGCTATAGCTGGGACCGTCCGAACCCTCTCTTCCTGCCCGCCCTCGCCGGCGCCTATCCACTCTCCATTTATTGTCCCGCCCATTACCTCAAACAATTCCATGCCAAGTACGCCAACAAGCCAAAGCTCGAAGCGATGGTCAGGCGAGAATGGTTGCAAAACTGGGCCGGCCTTTACGAGCGGATGTCGGGAATGTACCGGAACGACAACCCGGAATTGCCTACCCTGGAACCTTGGGTCTTGCAAACGAAGTCACCTGCCAGTCGCTATATTTTTGTCAGAAATCCTTATTACTATCGGATTGATGCTGCGGGACGGCAGCTTCCCTATATCGATCGGGTAATCATGACGATGGCCGACGCCCGGATCATTCCGGCGAAAACCGCGGCGGGGGAAAGCGACCTTCAAGCCCGGTACCTCACCTTCGACGACTACACTTTTCTGAAATCGGCCGAGAAACGGAGCCATTACCGGGTGCGGCTGTGGCGCACCGGCCCGGGCAGCGAGTTCGCGCTTTACCCGAACCTCAACGTCAAAGATCCAGTCTGGAAAAAGCTTGTTCGCAACAAGAATTTCCGCCGCGCCTTGTCGCTCGCCATCAATCGGCACGAAATCAATGAGGTGATTTATTTTGGGCTCGCGATCGAGGGCCAGAATACCCTTCTGCCGCAAAGCCCGCTCTATAAGCCCGCATATCGCAAGGCGTGGGCCAATTACGATCTCAAGGAAGCCAACCGACTCCTCGACGAACTCGGCCTCACGAAACGAAACGGCGAAGGCGTGCGCCTTCTCCCGGACGGCAGGCCGATGGATGTCATCGTCGAGACCTCCGGACAGTCGGCCGACTCGATCGACATGCTCGAACTCGTTCGCGATTCCTGGCGGCACATCGGTGTGCGGCTTTTCGTGCGGTCTCTGCAGTTGACGCTGTTCCGGCGCCGGGTGTTCAGCGGCCACACTCTGATGTCGCTCGCCAAGGGGATCGAGGACGGGCTTGCGACCGCCGATACGCCGCCTTCCGAATTCGCGCCGACGCGCCAGGAGGAGCTCGAATGGCCCATGTGGGGCCAATATGACGAAGCGAAAGGACTGGCCGGAAAGGCTCCCGGACTCCCTTCCGCAATCCGCCTCGAACGGCTCTACGAGGCGTGGCTTGAGGCTGCGAGCGAGAGGGAGCGCACCAGGATCTGGCAGCAGGTGCTGCAGATCTGGGCCGCGGAGGTCTATACGATCGGGATCGTCGACGACGTTCCGAAACGCGTCGTCGTCAATGACTATTTGCGCGGCGTGCCGGAAAAGGTAATGTACAATTCGAAGCCCCGGGCCTATTTCGCCATGTACAAGCCGGACACCTTTTGGTTTGAGCGGCCCGTCCGCTCGGCGAGGGGAGGGCCTGGCGCGCAAGTCGGCCGCTGAGGAAATAGAGAATTGGCGGCGTCGCCGAGGACCCGTCCGGAGCACGCGGGAGGACGCTCCATGCTAGGCTATTTTGTACGGCGGCTTCTCATCATGATTCCCACTTTGGTGGCGATCAGCATCGTCATATTTACGATAATCAACCTGCCGCCCGGAAATTACTTTTCGACGGAAATAGCCGAGCTGC
>JAKAOO010000055.1 GCA_021812165.1 Pseudomonadota bacterium
TTGTTGACGGAGTATCGGTAAACGTCCGGCATGGAGCGAATCGCTTCTTTTTTGTTCGTGCCATGAATAATAAAGAGAGGAAGAATCAGCTGGGATGCCGAAAGCCGGTTTTCCCGCACAAGCGCCTCTTCCCGCCTTCTTACCCGGGTTTGCAGCCCCAGGAGGCGATCGATGAACGAGGCCAGAAGAGACAATACTTGCCCCTCCTCCAGCATCGGCGTGCGGTCGTCCCAGCGCGGGACCATCCTCGATGAGGAGGGAAGAAAGACGACGGTATGGATTTCGAATGCAGAGTTTGGTATGGCGCTCAACCCGAAGCTCTTCCACTATCAGAGCCCTTACGCCAGTCCCACTCCCACCGAGAACCCCGAGTAGACCTCTCGTACCAAGCCATGATCAGAGAAAATGCACCGGTCGTCGGCATCGCCGCCTGCATGCGGACGATCAACGAACGCACCCTTCACGCCGTCAGCGAGCGCTATGTGCTTGCCCTCATCGAGACGAGCGGATGCCTGCCGCTCCTCATCCCCGCGATCGGCTCGAGAAGCAGCGCTTTGGCGCTTCTCGACCGGCTCGACGGGCTCCTGTTGCCGGGAAGCCCCTCGAATGTCGAGCCGAGGCATTACGGGGGCGCGGAGAGCCAATCGGGGACGGTGCACGATCCCGCGCGCGACGCGACGACTCTCCCTCTCATCCGCGAAGCGGTCCGGCGCGACCTGCCGATTCTGGCGATTTGTCGCGGCATCCAGGAATTGAATGTCGCCCTTGGCGGAAGCTTGCACCAGAGGATTCACGAAATCCCAGGGCGCCTCGATCACCGCTCCCGCAAGGAAGCGACGACAGAAGAGCGATATGGCCCGGCGCACAGCGTCTCCCTGACGCCGGGCGGCTTGCTGAGGAAGCTCGCCGGGGTCGGCGAAATCATGGTCAATTCGGTGCATTCCCAAGGCATCGATCGCCCCGCTGCGAGCCTCTTCGTCGAGGCCGTCGCCGCCGATGGACAGATCGAGGCGGCGCGCCTCGAAAGCGCGCGCTTTGTCGTCGGCGTGCAGTGGCATCCCGAGTATAAGCCCGGAGAAAATGCCTTTTCCCAGAGGCTCTTGGCGGCATTCGGCGAGGCTTGTCGCGACCGCGGTTCGCGAGCCCTTGGGGAGAGCCGCGCCGCATAGTTGAAAATCGGCAGGCTCCACAGAACATCATGCGTTTTCGCCGTTCCTGACATGCACGAATGACGGGTTTCCTTCCCTTTCGCCGCACCCCAATTCTCATATCCAGAAGCGGAGGGAGGCATAGCCTCTCTTAAAGCGGTCTCGTGTCCCCTGCGGGGCCGATTTCCCCCAAACGCTTCTGACATGCCGGCGCCCGGTCCTCCCCCCCGACCGGGCGCCAACTTGTTTCAAGAGGGGTGGCGCGGCAGGCCGTAGCATGGTCTACTTGGATTCCTCCGCGGCATTCTCGCTTTCCCTCGGCCATTGCGCCTCGCGAGCTGGAACATCAACTCGGTTCGGCTGCGGATCGACAATATCCGCCGGCTCGTGGCGCTATGGCAGCCCGATCTTCTTTGCCTGCAGGAAACGAAGGTTAGGGACGAGTTCTTCCCGCGCGAAGCCTTCGAAGAACTCGGTTACCGGCACATGCTCGTGCATGGGATGAAGGGCTACAACGGGGTCGCGATCCTCTCCCGATTCGCCTTTCGATCCTGCGAGACGAAAAGCTGGTGCGGGCGCGCCGACTGCCGGCATGCCATCGTCGCGCTTGGGGAAGGCATCGAGATCCACAACATCTACGTTCCCGCCGGAGGCGATGTCCCGGATCCCGAGGCGAACGAGAAGTTCGCGCACAAGCTTCGCTTTCTCGACGAACTCACCCTCTATTTCGCCGCGGAACGCGGCGATGGCCGGCCGATGGTCGCGCTCGGCGATTTCAACATCGCGCCCCTCCCGAGCGACGTGTGGTCGCACAAGCAGCTTTTGGGCGTCGTCAGCCATACGCCCATCGAGGTCGATCGCCTCCTTCGCCTCCAGAGCGCCGGCCGGTTCATCGATGCGGTGCGCCATTTCGTGCCGCCCGAGAGGCGGCTTTATACCTGGTGGAGCTACCGCGCGCGCGACTGGTCGGCCTCCGACCGCGGGCGGCGTCTCGATCACATCTGGGTGACGCCGCCGCTCCGGGGCGCGCTCCGAGAGGCGCGCGTCGAACGCGAGAGCCGGGGGTGGGACAAGGCTTCCGACCATGTCCCCGTCATGATCGAACTCTAGAGACTGGATGTGCGAGGCGAGTGGGGTCGCTTCACGCCGAAGAATAAGAGTGATATTTGCCTCTGCGCAACCTCTCACCGTTGCATGGTCGCAAAAGGAAGCGGGGGAACATGCCATGCTGAAGATCGACGTCTTCAACCACATCTTTCCCGTCAAATTCTACGAAAAGATGCTCGCGTCGAGCAGGCATCTCAGCGATATGGGCAAGCGCGTGCGCGGGGTGCCGATGCTCGTCGATCTCGAGGAGCGCTTTCGCGTGATGGACCGGTTCGAAGACTATCGCCAGGTGCTCTCGATCGCCTCGCCGCCCATAGAGACGATGGCCGAGCCCGCGGTCACTCCCGACCTCGCAAGGCTCGCCAATGACGGCATGGCCGAGCTGGTGGCCAAATATCCCGAGCGCTTTCCCGCCTTTACCGCCTCCTTGCCGATGAACAACCCGGATGCGGCGCTCGAGGAGCTGCATCGGGCGATCGATGAACTCGGAGCGCGCGGCGTGCAGCTCTTTACCAATGTCGCGGGGAAGCCTCTCGACCGGCCCGAGTTCCAGCCGATCTTCGACGCCATGGCCGCTTACGACCTGCCGATCTGGCTCCATCCGGCGCGAGGGGCCGAAGTCCCCGATTATTTGAGCGAGCCGCGCTCCAAATACGAGATCTGGTGGACGCTTGGCTGGCCCTACGAGACGAGCGTCGCCATGGCGCGCCTCGTGTTCGCCAAGCTCTTCGACCGCCTGCCCGGCATCAAGATCATCACGCATCACTTGGGCGGGATGATCCCCTATTTCGAAGGGAGGGTCGGGCCGGGCTGGGACCAGCTCGGCACCCGCACATCGGACGAGGATTATACGCTCGTGCTTCGGGGGCTCGAAAGGCGGCCGCTCGATTATTTCCGCATGTTCTACGCCGATACGGCGGTCTTCGGTTCGCTTTCGGCAACCCGTTGCGGCCTCGACTTTTTCGGGGCCGACAAGGTTCTCTTCGCCTCGGACGCGCCGTTCGACCCCGAAAAAGGGCCGATGTACATCCGCGAGACGATCCGGGTGCTCGATGCCCTCGGTCTCTCGCCGGCCGAACGCGAGCGCATCTATCACGCAAACGCGCAGACGCTCTTGAAACTATGAGGTAGCGGCACAGAAGCCGCCCTTTTTCCGGCAACGCTCCGGCCGCTCCACTCGTTCTCTCCTCGGAAGAGTGGAGGGAGCGATGATCGAGAAGCGGAAAAGAGGCTCAGGGTTCGAGCGGCTTCTTCTCGCAGCGGCCGCCGCCGTAGTTACCACCGGCGCGAGCTGGGTGAACCCGTCTCCCATCCCGCCGGCCCCGGCCTCGCGCGGGGTCGAGGGCGCTACGGCGATAGCGGGCGCAGAACCGCCGCTCACCGTCAGCGCCTGGGAATTTTCGCGAGTCCCCGAAGGGCGCGCCGCTGCGGTCCTGAGATTTCCGGGCGGTCCGCTCTATCTCCGCTTTGAGGTGCGCGGGGGCGAACGCGCGACCGCGGCGTTGCGCGCCCAAGGCAGCCTGCCGATTGAGGTGCATTGGACGCCGCCTGCGGGAGCCGCGCCAAGCGCGCCGGCGCTGATGACCGAGATGAGGGTCGGCCGGCCCGACCTTGTCCAAAGGCTTGCAGGCGAAACCCGGCGCACCGGCTCTTTCCTCTGGCATATGTGGGCGCAAAAAACGACGCTTTCACCCGGAAGTTGGACGGTGTCGCTCACCTATCCGGACGGCCGGCCTCTCGCATGCGCCCCGGCGGGGCCTCCGCGAAGTAATATGTCGCGGAAAACCCCGAACGAGCCCTGCCGGTTCACGATCGATATCGGCTGACGCGCGAAGGGCCTGCAAGGTGAGCGCACCGGGCGCCCATCGGGGAAGCGCGCACTCGCTCACCACCCGTAACGCGGCAGGCGCGAGCGGGGCGCAAGAGGAGCTGCGCCGTCCTTCTCCGTCTCTTTCGCGATCCCGAGCGCGGCGAGCGCCGACTCGAAGTCTCGTCTTTCGATCTTGAGCGAAGCAGCGTCTCTTCCCGCGGCGTCCATCGGCGAAGCAAACGCCCGCCGCAACGTACTTCGCGTCGCCTCGTCGCAGAGAAAGCGGATCTCGGCGGCGGATGCGCCTTCTGTCTCTTCTGCGATCGCTCCGAGATCGACGTCTCCCGCGAGCGGCCTCTTTTTCAGATGGGTCTTCAAAACCGCCGCTCGCGCCGCGCGGTCCGGCTTTCCGACTTCACGCCGGTAATCGAGGCGGCCGGGGCGCAACAGCGCCTCGTCGAGCATGTCGATCCGGTTGGTGGCGGCGACGACAAAAACGTCTTTCAACGCTTCGATGCCGTCGAGCTCGGTCAGGAGTTGGCTCACCACCCGGTCGGTCACGGGAGAGCGGTCGCCGCTGCCGCGGCTCGGCACCAGCGCATCGACTTCGTCGAGAAAGACGATTGCCGGGGCCGCCTGGCGCGCCCTTGCGAAGAGCTCGCGCACGGCGCGTTCCGACTCCCCGACATATTTCGACAGAAGCTCCGGCCCTTTGACGGAAATGAAATTGAGACTGCTTTGCGAGGCGAGGGCTTTGGCGAGGAGCGTCTTGCCGTTTCCGGGCGGCGGTTCGAGTGCGAGCGCCGCGAACAGCGCCGGCTCGCGCAGAGGCCAGCCCACCACCTCGTCGAGCGCCTTTTTGACCTCTTCGAGCCCGCCGATCTCCTCCCAGGAGATGTCCGGAACCTCGACCGCGACCTCGCGCAGCGCCGAGGGTTCGACCTCCGAGAGGGCGCTCCGGAAGTCGTCCATGCGGACTTCCATCGCCATCAGTGCCTCATGCGGTATGGACTGGGAGAGCTGGGGCAGATAACGGCGCAAGGCCGCCATCGCCGCCTCGCGGCAAAGGGCGTTGAGATCGGCGCCGGTAAAGCCGTGAGTGGTGGCGGCGAGCGCGCCGAGCTCGACATCGCCGGCAAGCGGCATGCCGCGGGCATGGATTTCGAGGATTTCGCGCCGCGCCTCGGCATTCGGAATGCCGATGACGATCTCGCGGTCGAAACGGCCGGGCCGGCGCAGCGCCGGATCGATGCTGTTCGGGCGGTTGGTGGCGGCCATCACGATCACGTCGCCGCGGCTTTTGAGCCCGTCCATCAACGCAAGAAGCTGGGCGACGACGCGCTTTTCGACCTCGCCCTCGACGCTTTCGCGCTTTGGGGCGAGACTATCGATCTCGTCGAAAAAGACGATCGAAGGCGCCCGCCGCCGCGCTTCTTCGAAGATCTTGCGCAAGCGGCTTTCGCTCTCGCCATAGTATTTCTGGATGATCTCGGGGCCGCTGACGTAAAGAAACGCCGCCTCCGACTCGTGGGCGACGGCGCGCGCGAGGAGCGTCTTGCCGCAGCCGGGCGGACCGTACAGCAACACCCCCTTCGGCGGCTTCATGCCGAGACGCTCGAAAACTTCGGGATGGGAGAGAGGCAACTCCACCATCTCGCGGATCTTGCCGATCTCGCGGCGCATTCCTCCGAGATCGTCATAGGTGACGATGTCGCCTTCTTCGCCTGTTGCGTCCGCGCGCGCACTCTCGAAGGCAAGAAGCGTGCTCGGATGGACGATCACGGCGCCCTCGGGCTCCGTCTTCGCCACCCGGAACTCGCGGTGTCCGCCGGCGAAGAGCGCGGTGCGGACGCGATCGCCGGCGCGCATGGCGAGGCCGTCGAGTCGCCGCGCGATATAATCGAGATCGTCTTCGCGCAAAGGACCCGGGCCGAGCGGCGCCATCACCACGCGACGGGCGGTGGCGTGAGCGATCTTTGCAACCTGGGCTTTGGCGCCGAGTACGAGCCCGGCATTGGCGCGAGTGACGCCGTCGAGCTGGATCGCCTCTTGCCCGCGCGCTTCCTTGAACGTCGGCATCGCCTTGGCGACCGTGCGGCCGGTGCCGACGAGTTCGAGAACATCCCCCGGCGCCGCCCCGATCTCTTTGAGCGCCTCAGGGTCGAGCCGGGCGATGCCGCGCCCGACGTCTTCGCGCCTTGCCTCGATCACGAGGAGCGTGAGGCCGTCCGCCGGCGGATCACTCGCCATTGCCCTCTCTCCTTTCGTCCTCCGCGCGTTCCGGAAGTTGCAGATATTCGACCTCGATCCGCGCCGGCAGAAAGCGCGCCACGCGATGGAGCGCGCCGATAAAGAGGAGCCCCACTTCCTCCTCGCCCAAGGTTGCCGCGATCCGCTCGGCGATAAAGCGGTCGCGTCGTTCGAGAAGAGCCGAAGCCGCTTTGGAGTCGCGCGAGCCCATGAGACGGTACTCTTCGTTTAAAAGCGCCGCGCTTTCGGTTCCGACCAAGCTGGCGCCGCCACGAACGAGCCGCAGCAAGAGTTGATGGTTGCGGCTTCCTTTCGCCGCGAGCTCTCCCACCAGCGCTTCCTCCCTGCCGCAAATCGGCAGGCTATCCTGATAAAGCTTCATTTTTTCCGCTTCGAGCCCGAGGCGCGCGATCGATGCCTCGATCCGCCGCCAGATGGCGTCCATTTGCAGGCGGCGCGCGCGCCATTTTTCTTCGCCGAAACGGGCGATGAAGGCGGCTTTGTATCCTTCGGCCGCCGAGCCCATCTCGGCGCTTCCGTGCAGGACAGGGATATAAATGAGCCGCGCCATCCCGCCCCGCTCAGCCCCCTTCGGGTGTCTCGGACCGCTCCTTTTTGAGACGGATCTCGAGGAGGCCGTTATTGAGGTCGAGTTGCGGCGTGCCGGGGCGGAGTTTCGCCTCGATCAGGGTTTCCTTCCGATAAAGCCGCTCGCCGCTCTTCGCCTCAACGAGCAGAATGTCGTCCGAAAGGGTCGCGCGGATGTCCTTCCGTCTGACGCCCGGCAATTCGAACAAAAGCACGATCTCGTCCGGCTCGTCGAAGAAATCGGTGACCGGTTCGAAGACCTCGAGTCCGGTCGGCCTTGCCCGCCGGTAGCCGGGGCGAGCCGGACTCTTTTGGCTTGGCTGCGGCGCCTCGTCCTCGCCTTCTTCCGGAGAGAGTCCGCGTTTGCGGAAAGAATATTCGATCACCACCCCGCCCTCCTCGCGGCGCCCGCGGTGGGGCTGCTTTGCCGCGTCGAGTTCGAGGATGAAGTTGATGATCTGCGACAGGCCCAAAGCGATCTTGCCGAAGGGCGCCCCGTGCTTCTCTTCTTCACTCATGCGCTCTCGCTCCCTGCCGGGGCCGCGGATCTCTGAGCCCATGCTTCTTCCATGCGGCCAAGACGCTCCTCGATGGAAGCGATCGCCACCTTCTGCTGCGCTGCCGCGGCCGGCAGCGGATGGTTCCACCAGTCGATCCCCAGTTCGCGCGCCTTGTCCACCGAGCAGATGACGAGCCGGAGCTGGATCGTCAGCAATTCCACATCGACGAGCTTGATCGAAATGTCGCCCGCGACGACGACGCCCTTGTCGAGGATGCGTTCCAAGAGGTCCGCGAGATTGGTGCTTTCGACGGCATGGGTCAGCGATTGCCGCTCTGGCATCAAAGATCCCTTCAGAGTGATGGATCGGATAAGCGAAGCGCGAAGAGGGGCGTGCCCCCGGCTTTCGCCGGGGCGAATTCGCGGCGCAAGCGCTCGATTTCGAGCGCCTGCGCGTAGAGGGCGGCGCCGACGGCCTCGATCTCGGCATCGCTGAGGCGTCCTTTCTGCATGCGCCGCAACGCCTGCCGCTCCAGAACCTCGTGAAGAAGCTCGGCGAGACCCAAAACGAGGCGCGTGAGACCGCCTTCCCGCTGCGCGTCGGGGGTTGCCGCCGCGGCCGGTGTAGGCGGGGACTTTTCGAGATCGTGCGCGGCGCGACGATGAGAGCGAAGGACGGCGGGCGCAGAGCGGGGCGCAGAGTGGGGCGGCGCCGGCAACGCCGCGCAACCCCCGGGCGCGGCGCCCAGCGGCACCGTTGGTCGGCCATCCGGCCAGACCGTATCGACCGCAGCGAGCAAAGCTCTCAGATCGAGGTAGAAGAGATCGATCCCGGCGAGCCCGAGCGTCACATTGCCTTCGAGAACGATGCCGCACTCCAGCAGGCGATCGAGAACCTCGGCCAAGGACGCTGTCCGGAGCCCCGACCCCGTCGCAGGGTCGAAGCCTCGGCCAGCCTCACGGGATAGGGCCGCGACCGCCATCGCCCGCAAGCTCCAGAGAAAGTCGTTCGAGGCGTTGCAGCAGGATCTGCTCCTCGGCCTCGAACTCGCTCTCGGTAAGCCGGCCTTCCTCAAAGTCGCGGTTGAGCGCGCCGAGGGTGCTCATCAGCCGGTCCCGCTCGGTCGCGAGTTCGGCACGCGCGGCGCTTTCGATCTCGCGCAGAACAAAGAGGAGACCCCGGAAGGGAGCGAGAAGAAGATCGTCGATCAGAAGCATGTCCCCCTCGCAGGCATTGATGCCGATTTGGGCGGCGGATCTGCGGGTGGCGGGGTCAAGCCTGGCCGCGACGCCGCTTGGCAGCTCATTCGATCCGAGCGTGGCATTTCCGGTCGGCCCTTAGCAGGATGCGGAAAAACCCCCGTCATTCCGGGACGGCCCTTGAGGGCCGCGCCCGCGGGCGACGTGCCGGGCACGGCCGTCGGAGGTTCGCCGCGAAGGCCGCGCAAGGCTGATAGCCCGCGGATCGACCGCGCCCCGGAATGACGACGTTCCAGCATTTTTCCGCAACCTGTTCTAGAGCGAGAGACTGACGAAGTTATGCGCCGGCCAGGGGCCGCTGAGGCGGAATGCGAGTTCGTCGGCAAAGCCGGGCGCCGCCGCCGCAACTGCGGCTTCGAATTCGCCGACCGTAGGGCGCGGCACCAGCATCGCCAGACGGGCGATCTCGCTTTCGCCGCGAACCGGCAGAGCCATGGTTTCCCGGCACCAGGGCGCGAGAAGTGCGAGGAGCTTTGCCGTCTCTTTGCTGCGGTAACCTTCGAGCGCCTCCTGGCAGAGTTCTCCGAGCCGCAAACGCTCGCCGTAGGACGGGGCTGCGCCGCGCCCGAAGGTACGCTCTCGGGCCGCCTTCAGCTCGGGCGTTCGGGCGAGGAGAAATGGGATCGCCTCGACGCCGTCGAGGACGAGAGAAAGCCCCATCTCCACCGTCCCCCGGACGCGAGAAAGCGCGAAAGAAAGGGCCTCTTTGTGCTCTTTGAGAAAGCGCCTCGCATCCGCTTCCGATTGGGCGACGCTGCCGAAGGCCATCGGCAACAGGTCGCACTCTCGATAGAGGGCGGCGAGAACGCGCTGATAGGCAGCGATGTGCCTGCGCTCGGCGCGCAAGGACGCCAGCGGGCAATCGCTGACAATCGCCGCGAGAGGTCCCGATTTGAGCGCATAGACCGGCTTCTCCAGGATGCCTGCGAGCGCCGGCATCTCGCAGGCATCGGCGGCGAGGATGGCATAGAGAGAGAGGCCCATGTGACGCCCGTTTGGGTCAGCGCTCCTCCCTAGCTATGAATTCGTAGGACTTGACCTGCATTTCGCGATCGAGCGCCACCGCGCAATATTCCCTCTCCAACACCTCCTGCGTGAGCGGCAGGCCGAGCGTCTTGATATTGAGATCGGGAACCAGCATCTCGGCCTCGGCGCGCCACCCGTCATCGCCCTCGGACGATGGCGCGATCTTGGTGATCCGCACCTCGCGCGCGCGTAGCTCGCGCAACAGAAAGGTTCGCACCGCCTGACGCGCGGCGCAGAGCTTGCTGATCGGCGGCGAACGGCGGGGTCGGCGCGCCCCTCGGTGCGTCGCAACGCTTCCCGGCTCGGCGGAGCGTGCGAAGAGCTCTCCATTCTTGCTCTGTTCCATGGCTTTACCTCGGGTTCTTCTCAGGGCGCTTGGGTCAATACGCGTAAGGAAAGCCGCGTGCCTTCGGCGGCGGCGCCGGCGCGCTCGCCGGCGCTGGCGGCGGCGCCGGGGCGGCGCCGGCGGCTGCCAGGATCGCGCTCTTATCGGCGTCGATGTCGCGGCAGCGCTCGAGGATGAGAGCGAGGCGAGACCGCGCGCGCTCGGCCTCCTGCTGGTGGCGGGAACGCTCGAGTTCGAGAAATCCGATCCGCAGATAGGCCTTGTGCGCGGGCAGACGCGTCCCGCTCTTCGCGGTCATCGTGCGCAGGTCTCTGAGGCCGCGCTGAGGCTGCGGGCGGGACGCCATCACCGCTCTCCCGTCTCGGCGAGCGGGCGCAACGCGACAACCTCGCCCTCTCGCTCGTCGCCTCGTTCGATTTGCCGAACGAGAGCGTCGACAAAGGCCGCGCTGCCCTCCGGCCCGGCGACATGACAGGCGACGCCGAGGATGTCGCGGCAAGCCCAGAGGAAGACCGGGTCCTTGAAAATAGCCTTCTCGCCGCGAAGCGCGGCGACGCGGCCGATGGCAATCGCGGCGCGGATTGTCGGGTAGCGTCCTTCGGTGCGGGCGAGCCGAACGAGATCGACGATCTCTTCGGCGGTGTTGCGAGCAATCCCGGATTTGCCCATCGTGATCGCGATCTCGGTCTCGCGGTCAAAGTGGCCCAGCTGGACCGTGATCAGGCGGTCGAGGAGCGCGTCTTGCGCCCGGTGGACCCCCGCGTATTCCGTCGGATTGGAGGTAAGGATCACCCGGAAATTCGGATGCACCGGGAGATACCCCTCGCCGCGCCCGTGCAGCCCCGGAACGTTGATCACCCCTTCCGAAAGGATCGAAAGCAGCGGATTGTTCGCTTCCGGCCGACTGCGGTTGAACTCGTCATAGATCATCGTGTGGCCGTAACGGCAGGCGGTGGTGATGCGGTTATCCACCCACAGAGCGCGCCCTTCCTCTTCAAGCTTGACAACCGAGGCGATGAAGTTGTCGACGACGCGGGAGCGGCGATAGCCGCTCTCGCGCCCGACGAGGTCGGAGCTTCCAAACTCGTGATCCCCATGCAGCAAGATCGCGGGCCGGCCGAGCCTGGCGGCAGCGTGAAAGGCGAGGGTCGTCTTGCCGGTCCCCGCCGGGCCGCTCAAATGCACCGCTCGCCCGACCTTCAAATAGGTGAGGATGCGCTCCGTAAGCTCGCCGATCGCCGGCGTCGCTACGAAACTATCGCCGGGCTCCAGGACGACCGCACCCTCGGCAGGCTCGCCCGGCTCGAGCGGAGGCAGGGGCAAGGCGCTCATCTCGCGCCCTCGCCCGGCATGGACGGCGGCTCGCCAGCGGCGCGGTGGGGGCGCGGGCGGCGTTCCGGAGGTGACGCGCCGAAAGGCGCACGCGCGGCAGCGGCAGGGTTGGCGCTCGCCATCTGCGCCGGCGGTTCGGGGGATGCGCGGCCTCTCGCCGCCCGTTTTTCGCCGCCGCCGCACCATGCCGCGTGGGCGCCTTCGCGATCGCGGCGATATTCGGCAAGTTCTTCGCGCAACGCCTGAGAAGCCGTGCGGTGGGCCGCGGCCCGCGCCTCGCGGCTGGCGGCGAGCTCTTGCCTCAACGTTGCGACGCGCGCTGTCAGCTCACCCATAAAAGCGGCGATACGGGCGCGCTCGGCGGCGGACATTTGAAGCCGCTCGCGGTGCCTCAAGGCCCGAGCCCGGCGGCAAGCGCGCATCAACTCCGCCACCATCGCCTCGCGCTCGCGGCGCGCCGCCATCATCTCCCGGTGTTGCGCGCGGCCCATGGCGAGGCGCTGCAATGTGAGGCTTTTGAGGATCTGGTTGCCGTGTTCGTGGCGTTCTCCGGCGGCGCGCCGGCGTGCCGATGCGGCCTCCGCCCGTTCTTTCCGCAGCGTGGCGATGGCGCCCGCAAGCCGTCCCAGTTCTTCGGTCGTGCTCGGCATGTCTTCCTCCAATCGCATTCCCTTCCCCCCGGACGGCCGGCCCTGCGGGCCCGTTCCGGGGGTCGTCGAAGGGCGCCGCCGGAGGCCCGCAAGGCGCGGCCCTCCGGCGTGCCGTTCCGTCCCCGCTAGGCGGGAGTTGCGGCCGAGGCCGTCAATCCGACCGCTTCGGCGTACTTCAGATAGGTTTCGACCGAGGCGACCACGACGCGGGCTTCCACGGTGATCAGCTCGATCCCGACCAGTGAAACCTTGACCCAGGCGTCGATCACGATCCCCTTGTCGAGGATCCGATCGACAACCTCGGCAAGGCTCGAGGAGTCGGTGGATTTTTGAACGCGTGCCATGCTGCTGTCTCCTGTCCAAGGCACTGGCTAGGTTCGAGGACGGGGAAGAACCCCCGCCCCCCGCCGTTCCTCAGCAAGCCGCGGGCCGTCTCTTGCCTCCGCCGTCACATAAAAAAACTTTCTGGGAATCAATCCCTTAATAGAGCCCAGCGGGCGCTTCAGCGCAATTTCACGGGTCGCTGCGCCCGAGGGCGTAGGGCGGCGCTCCCTGCGCACGGCACCACCCTGAGGATTTGCGAGAGCCCGCCTCATTGCGGGCAAATCGGCGCCATGGCCGTCTCTCCGGGCACCTTGGGGGCCGGAAGATCGGGCCGGAAGCTGAAGGGCGGCCAAGGACCTGAAAGCGCGAGCGCGACGCCGCAGGCCGCCGCCTCGCCCGCCAGGCGTTCCACCTTCTCTTGAAAAACATCGGCCTCTTCCGCCGGCACCAGGAGCGCGAAACGGGCGCCCCATCGATCCTCGCCTCCACTCTCCGCAGGGGCCGCAAGAAGCCGGCGCAGCGCGGTCGGACCCAGAGTTTCGAGAAGCGCCGCCGCGCTTCTTTCGGCCCGTTCGAAACCCGCCGCGAGGAGGGCTGCACGCTCACGACAGAGACGCATATAGCGTGTTCCGGGGGGAAGGCGCGACCAGTCGGGATGAAGGGAGAGCGCCAGGGCTTCGAGCGCCGCAACGCTCGAAAAACTGGCTTCTGCCTTCAGCTCCCATTCCTCCATGCCGGCGACGCGCCGCAGAAACGCGCCAATCCTCTCTTCGTGAGTGCGAATGAAGATGCGGAGGCTCTCAAGGCTCCAAAAGAGAGTGCCGAAGGGAACGGGATAGATCGGAGAGGATCGCATCGCCTTGCGCAAGAGGGCGGCGTGATAGAGCGTCCGGCAAAGAAGCCAATCGCCGTTCGAAAGGTCCCGCTCTGCCTCGCGGCTGCAATACTCGGCAACCGGGACCATGCTGAAAAGGGCGGCAACGGCGCCGAAGCGGGTGATCGCGGGCGGCGGGAAAGGATCCCTCTCGGTCCATTCCGGCGCCAAGGCGGTTTTCCCGTCGAGAAAGGCAAAAAGAAAAAGAGCACGCTCTTCGCCCGCCTCCGTTCGGGCGACCGGTTCGCTCAAGCCTTCCTTTCGCCCCCACATCACGCCCGCCCAAGAGGAGGTCCAAGCGAAAGATGGAGATGGGGCGGGATGCTTCAAGCATATATTACATTATTATTTTAGAAATGTTACAGAATTATTTGATAGTTTACGAAACAATTGTCGGAGATGCGCATGGGTATCCTCATTCCCGCCACCGTCTTCTTACTGCTCGAAGCCGAAAAGGCGCTGCGCGTTCCTGTTGAGGATTCGGTCGGCATCGTCTCCCGAGAGGCCGAGCCTGCCGATAAAGGCGAAGGTCTCTTTGTAAGCCTCCCAATCCTGAAGGACCGGATAGTCGCTGCCGGCGACCAGGTGATCGGCGCCAAAGGCTTCGAGAGCGCACAGGAACGCCGCCTTCGAGCCGTAGCACACGGTGTCGTAGAAGAACCCTTTGGCGGTCGCGCTCGGCGGCTCGCGAAGATTTTGGAGGTGTTGCGCCCCCTGGCGGTCGAGACGGTTGAGAAGCATCGGGATCGGCCCGCCGAGGTGGGGAACGATAAAGCGGATGCGCGGATAGCGGTGCGGAATCCCTTTGGCGATCATGTGGAGGACGAAGGTCGCGTCTTCGAGCGAGGTACCGACCGAGGCGGTATAGCCGTACTCGTTGATAAAAGGAGAGCAGATGCCGCTCACCGCGGGATGGACGAAAAGCACCGAGCCGCGCCGGTTCATCTCCTCGTAGACGGGTTCGAACTCGCTTTCCGCGATCGAGCGGCCGAGACAGGAGATGTTCATATTGACGCCGACGCAGCCCAACTCGTCGAAACCGCGCTCCATTTCCTTGAGCGCCGCATCGATATGCGGCAGCGGGAGCATGACGTAGGAGGCGATGCGGTCGGGATAGCGATGGGCGAGATCGGCATACGCGTCGTTGAGGATCCGGACTGCCGCGACGCATTCCTTCTCGTTTTCGAGGTAGGGCGGGCGGTGCGGCGAGAGGATCTGCTTTTCGACGCCCGCCGCGTCCATCAGCTCGAGCCGGCCCGCGATGTCGCCCGCCGAGTCCGAGACGGGGTGGCGCGCGATCCCCGTCTTCAGGGGCCGGCCGACCGCAGGGGGAAAGCGGTCGCCCATGAAATCGCTGAAATTCTTCGGGATGTAGTGGGCATGGACATCGCAGATCATCGCTCTCCTCCTGCGCGTTCGAACCCGGGATGATCTCCCGCCGCACGGCTTTTTGCGAATCGAAAAGTCAAGCGTGGCGGCAGAAGAGGAAGAGCCGGTCGGCGCCTCGCGGGGTCGCGCGCGCCGCCGCGCGCGGCATATCCCGAAGAGGCTTCTGCGATCCCCGCAGAAAGCGCTGCCATGAGCGGCGAGCGCCGTTTGCGCTGCGAACGGGCTCGCAAGGAAGGGGGATGGCGGGCGTGCGTCTCGCGCGCCATATCCCTTCTTTTGATCGATCATGCGGAAGAGGGCCGGGGATGCTCGTCGAACAGGTCTGGACCGGCAATGCCGGGCGCAATTTCAATTATCTCCTCGCTTGCGAAGAAACCGGAGAGGCGCTCGCGATCGATCCTCTCGATCACGAGAAGTGTCTCGCCGCCGCGAGGGCGAAGGGGTGGACGATCCGCCAACTCCTCAACACGCACGAGCACCGCGATCATACGGGAGGGAACGAGCCGATGATCGCGGCGACCGGAGCAAGCCTTCTCGCGCACGAAAAGGCGAAGGACACAATCCGCGGCATCGATCGGGGCCTCAAGGCGGGCGACGTCATCACGGTCGGTCGCACGGTCGAGCTTCTTTGCCTCGACACGCCGGGGCACACGATGAGCCACATCTGCCTCCTTTCAAAAAGCGAGAGGCCGGCTCTCTTCTGCGGCGACACGCTTTTCAATGCGGGCGCCGGCAATTGTCACAATGGCGGCCGCTCTGAGGCACTTTACAACACCTTCGCGCAGCAGCTCGCAAAGCTTCCGGGCGAGACGCTCGTCTATCCCGGTCACGATTATATTGCGCGCAATCTCGCCTTTACTCTCGATCGCGAGCCGGGGAATGCGAAAGCGCGAAATCTCCTTTCCGAGGTGGAAAGGCAGGATCCCGCACAGGCGCTGGTGACGACGCTCGCTCTCGAACGCGAGATCAACACCTTTTTCCGCGTTTCGAGCCCGAGCGTCATCGCCCGCTTGCGCGAAGCCTTTCCCGATCTTCCCCCTGAACCCGATCCGAAGACCGTCTTCCTCATTCTGCGCGAGCTGCGCAACCGGTGGTGAAAAAGGGGCGGTTTGCGCCCGCCTCAATTCCGCCTTCTGCCGCTTCTATGAAGCGCGGGGGGACAGCCTTCCCTGACGACGAGAGGAGACAACCATGCCGGAGACTTTGAGGAACGCCGCCCGCAAGCGGCTCGAAGCGGGGGAACTCGCGCTCGGGATCGGGATCCGCCAGGCGCGAACCGTCGATATCGCGCCGATGATGAAAGCGGCCGGCTATGACTGGCTCTTTCTCGATCTCGAGCACAATTCGATGGATCTCGACACCGCGGTCCAGATCTCCGTGGCGGCTCTTTCGGCCGGGATCGCGCCGATCGCCCGCGTGCCGTCCGGGGAGTTCTGGCTCGCGACGAGGCTCCTCGACGGCGGCGCGCTCGGCATCGTGATGCCTCATGTCGAGACGGCCGAGGAGGCAAAGGAAATTGCCCTGCGCCTGCGCTATCCCCCGCAAGGGCACCGCTCGATCGCGGGTGGCCTGCCGCATCTCGGCTACCATCCGGCCTCGCTCGCCGAGACTTGCGCGGCGATCGATCGCGCGACCTTTCTCGTCGTCATGCTCGAAAGCCCGCGCGGGATCGCAAACGCCGAGGCGATTGCCGCGGTCCCCGGCATCGATTCGCTTCTGATCGGCACGGCCGATCTTTCGATCGAGCTCGGCATCCCCGGAGAGCTCGGCGACGAGCGCATCGTCGCCGCCTATAAGCACGTCATCGAGGTCTGCCGCGCGCATGGCAAGCATGCGGGGCTTGGCGGCGTTTATGACGATGTCCTCGCGCGGCGCTATGTCGAGATGGGGACGCGTCTCGTTCTGACCGGCAGCGATAGCAGCTTCCTCCTCGGCGGCGCGAGTGCGCGCGCGAATCTGGTTCGCGGCTGGCGCTGAAAGGGAACCGAGCATTCCCCCTTCTGCGGAAACCGCCGCGCGCCTTCGCCCGCATCTCAAAAAGCACGGCCTCTGGGGCCTCCTGCGGCTTCTCGTGCGGCGGGTGCCGCGGGTCTTGCGCGGCGTTCTCCTGATGTGCGCCGGGGTCTCGATGTTCCCGTTCATGAACGCCGGGGTCAAATGGCTCTCGCCCCATTACCCGGTGATGGAGATCGTGTGGGCGCGCTTTACGGGGCATCTTCTTTTCATGCTTCTCGTCTTCCTGCCGCGCTATGGGGGGCGTCTTCTCGCAACGCGCCGGCCGGTTGTCCAGATCGGGCGCTCGCTCCTGATGCTCGTCAGCAATGTCGTCTTCGTGATGGCGATCGCCCGCGTGCCTTTGGCGACCGCCTCGGCAATCGGTTTCACATCGCCTTTGATCGTCACGGCACTCTCTTTGCCGCTTCTCGGCGAGAGTGTGGGGGCGCGCCGTTGGGGCGCCGTTTGCGCCGGCTTTATGGGCGCTCTCCTCATCATCCGGCCGGGGATCGGGTTTATCAACCCGGCGGTGCCGCTTCTTCTCGTTTCCGCGCTCGCCTACGCCCTCTATCAGATCGCGACGCGCTGGGTCGCCGCTTATGACAATGCTGCGACGGGTATCATCTTTACCGCGCTTTTGGGCTCTCTCTTCGCGAGCCTCGTTCTGCCGTTTGTTTTCGAGGCGCCGCGCAGCCTCCTCGACCTTTTCGTCTTCGCCGCCATTGGCGTCTTGGGGGGCGCGGGGCACTATCTCATCATTCGCGCCTTTCACTTGGGCCCGGCGGCGGCAATCGCGCCTTTCGGCTATGTCGAGCTTTTGGGCTCGACGGTTCTCGGCTATCTGATCTTCAACAACCTGCCCGATATCTGGACGTGGTGCGGCGCCGCGGTCATCATCGCTTCCGGGCTTGCGATCGCCTTTTTGAGCCGGCCGGCGCCGCGATCGAAACCCGCGTGACGCGCCCCGGCGGTTGTCCAACGGCTCCCCGCTGCGCTAGTATCTTTCGGTTGCGGGAGCGATTGAGGTCGCCGACCATCCGGCGGATCTCGATCTAAGACGACATGGCAGGCAGCGAGGACGCCGAGGCGGCAATCTTGGTGAGGGACGCGGGCGAGGCTCCTTCCCCCGATGGCGCGGCGGGAGAAGCGCGAGAGGCGTCGCCGCTCCTCGCCACTGCTGCGCAGGAGAGGAGCGCAACGGATGGCGGCGCGCTCGCGCCGCGCGGCTGGCGGCGCGCGTCGCGCTATGCGACGACAGCGACCGCCCTTTTCGCCGCCGTGGTCGCGTGGCAGATCGTCTCCGCGCTTCACGTCTTTCCCCCGATCGCCCTGCCTTCGCCGATCTCGGTCCTCAAAGCCTTGGTGCTGCTCCTCACTCGGGGCTATGGCGGACAGTCTCTCCTCGTTGATATCTGGATCAGTTCGCTGCGCATCGCGATCGGCTTTGTCGGCGCCATCGTCGTGGGGGTCCCGATCGGGCTGCTCATGGCTCGGATCGAGGTCATCTTCCGCACGATCGATCCGTTTCTGCAGTTTATCCGCCCCGTCCCGCCGCTCGCCTACATTCCGCTCCTCGTCGTCTGGTTCGGCATCGGCGAGCTGCCGAAAATTCTGCTGATCCTCATTGGCACCATTCCCGTGATCATCATCGGAACGATTTCCGGCGTCAGGGGCACGCCGCCGCTGCGGCTGGCCGTCGCGCGAACGCTCGGCGCCTCGGAGAGCCAAATCTTTCGCTACGTCATTCTTCCTTCCGCATTGCCGGAAATCTTTACGGCCATGCGCGTCGGCATCGGCGTCGCGTGGACGTGTCTCGTTGCGGCCGAGCTGATCGCGGCCGACCGGGGCCTGGGCTGGCTCGTCCAGTATGCCGGCCAGGCGCTCCAGGTCGCGATCGTCATCGTTGGAATCATCGTCATCGGTGTCCTGGGCTATGCAATGGAGCTTCTGATCCGCGTGATCGAGCGCCGCGTGGTGCCATGGCGCGGCCATGGCTAGCGGCGTCACCCGCGACTCGAAAGAGGCAGTTGGCGGCGGCCCCAGCGGCCAGTCCAGAACGGCTCATTTCCGAGGAGGTGTCATGTCTCGATCGCCCTTGCGCTTCGCTCTGAGTCTCATTGCGGCGCTCATCACCCTCGACGTCGCGCAGGCGCGCACGCCGAGCGTCGTCATCGGTTATGAGAACAATGGGGCCGACCCGTACATGGTGACGCAGTCGCTCCATCTGTTTCAGAAGATGGTGCCCGCGCAGATCACGCTGAAGTTCTTCGCTTCCGGGCCGGCGGCCATGAGCGCCCTTGCTTCCGGCAGCCTGCAATTCATGTGCGGGATCGGAATCCCGCCGTTTGTATCGGCGATTTCGCAAGGCCTGCCGCTCGCGATCATCTTCAACCAGGAGCGGTACACGATGGCGGCGGGGTTGGTTGTCCGCCCCGGCCATGGCATCAAGACGATCGCCGATCTCAAGGGCCACAAGATCGCGATTGTCGAAGGATCGCAATCCTCGTTCGAGCTGGCGACCTTCCTTGCCGAGGCGCACGTGCCGTTCCGCAGCGTGCGTCAGATCAACATGTCGCCGCCGGAGATGCGCGTCGCCTGGTCGACGAAGAGCATCAATGCGGCAATCGTATGGGACCCCGTCTTTGATTCGTTGCGCGGCATGGGCGCCAAAGTCATCAAAACCGATGCGAATCTGCCCCGCGACGCCTCCTCCTACAATGTCTGCATCGCCGAGACCGCATGGGTGCGTGCCCATAAAGCCATTGCGACGGATTTCATCCACGCGCTCGCCGCGGGCGTTTCCTACACGAAGCGACATCCGAAAAAGGCGCTCGGGCTCATGGCCAATACGGCCGGTATCACGCTGCCGGTTGCGAAATCCGAGCTTGCCGGCTACGAGATCTTTTCGGGGAAGGACCAGACGACGGACAAGGTCCTCGGCTCAGGAAAGAGCGTTCCTCATTCCGCGACCACGCTGACGTTGGCGAATACGGCAAAGGTTCTGCTGAAGATTGGCCGCATCTCGAAAATGCCGAAGGACATAACCGCCGCCGTCGATCCCGCTTTTGCCGAAGCGGCAGAGAAAGGAGCGGCGAAGTAGAACCGCA
>JAKAOO010000263.1 GCA_021812165.1 Pseudomonadota bacterium
GACCCGGCAAAGCTCCCCGAAGGCGAAAGCCCTGGCCTCGACGAGACCTGCCGCTATCGCCGCCCGACCGAATGCAATTTCCCCAACGGCGCGCATGTCGCCGAGGTCGAGATCGATCCCGAAACCGGTCGGCTTGCGGTCGTCCAATACACCTGCGTCGATGATTGCGGCGTCGTCATCAACCCGCTCATCGTCAAGGGCCAGATCATGGGCGGCGTCACCCAAGGGATCGGCCAGGCGGTTCTCGAACGCTCGGTCTATGACGGGGATTCCGGCCAGCTCCTCTCGGGCTCCTTTATGGATTACTCCCTGCCGCGCGCCTCGGACGTTCCCGCTTTCGCCGTCGGCTTCAATCCCGTCCGCAATCCCTCGAACGAGCTCGGCGTCAAAGGCATCGGCGAAGGCGGCGCCTGCGGCTCGCCTCCGGCGGTCGTCAGCGCCGCCTGCGACGCCTTGGGCCTCGCTCACATCGACATGCCTCTCAGCCCCGAAAAGCTCTGGCGCGCGATCGAGGCAAACGGCCTCAGGATGGCCGCCGATTGACCCCCGCGCCGACGACGGAGCCTCTGATGACCGAGATACCGAATTGGCACATCGCGGGAGAATGGTTCGACAATTGCAGTTGCGCCGTCCCTTGCCCCTGCACCTTTGCGCAAGCCCCGGACAATGGCGCCTGCGAGTCGGTTCTGTTCTGGCACATCGAGAGCGGCCACTACGGCGATATTGCTTTGGGCGGCCTCTCTTTTGTCCGGGTCGGAAGATGGGAAGGCGATCTCTGGGCGGGCAAGGTCAGGGGAACGGCCGGCCTCTTTGTCGATGAACGCGCCGATGAGCGGCAGGCGGAAGTGCTGCCGCGGATTTTTGGCGGTGCGGCCGGCGGCTTCCCCGGCAAGGTCGCCGCGCTCTTCGCCGAAGGGCGAGAGATCCGGGGCGTCGAGCGCGCGCGGATCACCTTCGAGATCGCTCCCGACCACGCCCATTGGGGAACCGAGATCGCGGGCAAGGTGAAGGCCTGGGCGAAAGCTCTCGTCGGACCGACGAGCGTCCCCGGAAAATATCCGCAGCTCCTCTACGCGCCCGGCTCCGAGACCGGGCCCGGCGAGATCGTGACCTGGGGCAAATCGACCCTGTGTTCCGTCGACGCCTTCGGCTTCAACTACGCGTGGACGACCAATTCGAGTAAGCACATCCCGTTCGACTGGAACGGCCCCTGAGGGCGAGTCTGGAGGCCTCGGCCGCCGGCGAAGCGGGGGCGAAAGTCGCGCCACAGTGTGAAATCGAGAGCGCTTGCGTCGTAGGCGCCGAGAACGGCGGGCTCGTCCGGGTTGCGTCGCCGCGCCGGGCGCGCGAGGATGAGCGCGAAGAGGCGAGGGATGCCGAGGATGCCGCAGAAGCCGATGCCGATCCGCCCGCTCCTTCCGGGCGACTTCGACGCCGTCGTCGCGATCGACAAAGCCGCGTCCGGGCGGGCGCGGCGCGGCTTTTACGAGAAGCGGCTTGCGCGCTTGCGGCGTGAGCCCCAAGCCTTCATCGCGCTCGCGGCCGAGAAAGAGGATGCGATCGCGGGGTTTCTCTTCGCCCGCCTTTATGAAGGCGAGTTCGGCGGCGCGAGTGCGGAAGCCGCTCTCGACGCCATCGGCGTTGCGGCCGATGAGCAGCGGCAAGGGATCGGGCGAAGCCTCGTCGCGGCTTTGACGGACGCGATGAAGAGCCGCGGCGTCAGCGAGCTTTCGACCGAGATCGATTGGAACGAGGCCGCTCTCGGCGGGTTTTTCGCGCGCATCGGCTTCTCGCCGGCGCCGCGGCTGATCCTCGAACGCGCGGTCTCCAGCCTCGAAGCGCCGCCGCGGCCGCGCGCGACACCGGGCGAACCCGCTTCCTCCGCCGAGCTCGACTACAGCGCCCCCTCCGGCGACGACTTCGAGGCGCTCTCCCACGACCGGATCCCGGTCCGCTCGCTTGCCGCCGACGATCTCGCGGCGATCCTCAAGATCGACCGCTGCCACACCGGGCGCGACCGCGCCCTCTATTTCCGGGCGAAGCTCGCCGAGGCGATCGAGGAGTCGGGCGTCCGCGTCTCCCTCGCCGCCGAGACCCTGGGGCAAGTCGCCGGCTTTATGATGGCGCGCGTCGAGTTCGGCGAATTCGGCCGCTTCGAGCCCGAGGCCCTCATCGACACGATCGGCGTCGATCCCGCTCTCGGCCACAAGGGCGTCGGCAGTGCCCTCTTCTCGCAGCTCATGACCAATTTGCGCGGCCTTCGCGTCGAGCGCGTGCGCACCGAGGTCGCGTGGAACGATTTCGGCCTTCTTTCCTTTCTCGGCCGCCTCGGCTTCCAGCCGGGCAGCCGTCTCGCGCTGAGGCGCGTTGTGAGCTGGTAGACTTTTCCGGGCGCGCGAGTTGCCCCACACCCCAACCCTCTCGCCCGTGATCCCCGGGTCAAGGCCCGGGGAGGGCGACGGTGACTGAAGAACGGCGGTTTCCGATGGCTACCGATCCTTCCTCTTACGGGCGCCTCCTCTTTGAGGCCGAGGTCTTCCGCGCGGGGCGGCTCCTGAAGCGGCGGCAGCGGCCGCGGGAGAGCATTCTGGAGCCGGCGCGCGAGGTGCCGCTTTTCCGCGAGTGCGACGTGCTCGTCGCCGGAGGGGGACCCTCCGGAACGGCCGCCGCGATCGCCGCCGCGCGGGCCGGGGCCGACGTCGTTCTGATCGAGCGCTACAATCACTTGGGCGGGCTTTCGACGGGAGGCCTCGTCATCTGGATCGACCGCATGAGCGACTGGTCCGGCCGGCGCGTCATCGAAGGGATTGCGGCCGAACTCTTGGATCGCCTGCCGCAGGGCGCGGTTGCCGGGCCGCCGCGGGCGAACTGGGGCAGCGCGGACGCGGCGACCGCCGCCTATTGGAAGGAGCGCACCGCCGCCTTCCACGGCATCGTCACCTGGTCGCCGACGATCGACCCCGAAAACTTGAAGCTCGCGAGCCAGGAGCTGGTATTGGAGTCGGGCGTCCACCTCGTTCTGCACGCCTGGGCGTCGGCGCCGATCCTCGACGAGGGCCGCGTCGCCGGGGCGGTGTTCGAGAGCAAGGAAGGCCGGCTCGCGATCCGCGCCAAGGTGACGATCGACTGCACCGGCGACGGCGACCTCTTTCATCGCGCCGGCGCCTCCAGCGAAAGCGACATCGACGAGCGCGACATCCATCACTGCGTCAATACCGCCTTTCTTTTGGGCGGCGTCGACATGCCGCGCTGGATAGAGTTCAAGACCGGCGATCCCCAAGGCTTCAAGGCCATTATGGAGCGCGGGAGAGAGGCCTGCGGCGGGCTCTT
Source organism: Pseudomonadota bacterium (assembly GCA_021812165.1). Classification (GTDB taxonomy): domain Bacteria; phylum Pseudomonadota; class Alphaproteobacteria; order ATCC43930; family CGMCC-115725; genus AP-15. The sequence goes on from JAKAOO010000263.1 coordinate 3,331, forward strand.
CGAACGGCCTTTCGTGTCCTGGCGCGAGGATGTCGCTCTTTTCATGGGACCGCGGCTTGCCGGTTATTCGGCCGTCGATGTCGAAGATGAGAGCGAGGTCGAGATCCGCTCGCGTCGTCTGATGGCGCAGCATCTTCGCGTGTACCGCGCGCACGCGCCGGGCTTCGAAAACGCCTACCTCATGCTGTCGGCGCCGCAGCTCGGGGTCAGGCATGCGCGGCGCCTCGTCGGGGTTGGCCGGATCGCGCGCGAGGATTGGAGTGAGGCGCGGCCGCGCGCGGACGAGATCGGCGTTTCGCCCTCGCTCTCGCCGAAATTCCCCTCTCTCTCGGTGCCGTACGGCTCTCTCGTGCCACGCGACATCGACGGCCTTCTCGTCGCCGGTCGGCACATCTCCTGCGACCCCGGGAGCCACTCCTTCCTGCGCGAGGTCCCGCAATGCTGGCTGACCGGGCACGCCGCAGGAGCCGCCGCGGCGCTCGCGGTCAGTCGAGGATGCGCGCCGCGCGCGGTGCCGATTGCCGCATTGCAGGCGCTGCTCTTGCGGCAAGGCGCCTATCTGCGCTGCGCGGAAGAAGCGGCCGGCGCCGCCGTTGCGGGCGCAGCGCAGTAAGAGCAACAAAGGGGCGCGTCATGCCGGGTCTTGATCCGGGCCTCCACTCTGCCGAGCAGCCTCAATGGCCGCGATTTCGGATTCCGGAGTTAGGAGGCTGCGGAAAAATACTGGAATGTCGTCATTCCGGGGCGCGGTCGTAGACCGTGATCCCGGAAACCATCAACACAGGCCTGTGAAATCAATGGCTTGGCTGATGTTCATGGGTTCCAGGCCCGGCCCTGACGGGCCGTCCCG
>JAKAOO010000264.1 GCA_021812165.1 Pseudomonadota bacterium
CGAGGGGGGGTATCTTCGGCAGGATGCGACCGCCAATGAAGAATAGTCGAGGTCTCCGCTCCCGACGCCGTCGGCAACACGCGATCGCGGTTTGGTGATGCTTGACGCGGATCGAATGGGTCCTAATGGGGGAGACGCGCGCCACTCTCAGACAGGCGGAAATTGCCCAGGCATGCCTCGCTTCGGCTTGCGTCTGACGCCTCAAGGGCATCTTTGGTTCGAGGAGGCCGATGATGCGCCCATCCTCGATGAGAAAGTCGCAAAACGGCTTGCCGAAGGGTTTGCCCGAGGCGCCGGTTACGGTCTTCTGCAACTGGGGGCGGGCGAGATCGCAGAGGCGTTGCCGCCGGTTTTCACCTGGTGGCGCGAGTTCGCGGCCCGCTATGTTGCGGCGCTGTGCTTTCAGGCACCAAGCGCAACCGACGCCCTTCGATCGTCGCCCGTTGTTGCGCGGGTGCCTGCGCCGAGCGAAGGGGAAATCGCCACCCTCGTCCTGACCGCCCCCTTGATGCCGGGAGCGGAGTATCTGACGGCGCAGGTTCTTCTTGTCCTTTGGGACGAGCTCAGTGCCGCACTCGCGGAATCGCTGCACCGCTCGGGCACCGACTTCCAGCGCTTCCTCCAGGGCCTCAACCCCGCCTGGAATCTGGTCGGCCGCGTCCATTTCAATCTGGCGGAGAATCGACGCGATCCCGCCTCGCCCTTCGCCTTTCTCGCGACTTACACGACCCGACTTTCGGCACAAGGCAAAGCCCAGCACCTGCCTCTTGGTCAAGCCTTGCGCGAATACGCCGGAGCGGCCAATCGGGAGGCGCTTCTGTCGCTGCTTCTTCCGGTAGAACGCGCCGCGAGGCGATGCGACTGGCTGAAAGCCATGGTCGATAAGGGTGAGATCTTCCACCCTCTGCGCTGGAGCGCAGCCGAGGCGGCGCGGTTTCTCGCCGGCACGCCCGACTTGCAGAGCGCGGGCGTCATCGTGCGCATGCCGCCCTCTTGGCACGCCGGCCGACCGGCGCGGGCGCAAGTCAGTGCGACTTTGGGTTCGCGCCGCCCCTCTGCGATCGGTCTCGATAGTCTTCTCGATTTTGCGATGGAGGTGACGCTCGAAGGCGAGCCGCTCACCCATGAGGAAATCGCTACCCTGCTTCAGGGGAGCGAAACGCTCGTTCTCCTGCGCGGCCGCTGGGTCGAGGTCGATCGCAATCGCCTCGAACGCGCCATCCGCCAGTTCGGCGAGGTTCGGGAATTGGCCGAACGGGGCGGGCTTACTTTCGCCGAGGCCCTGCGCCTTCTGGCCGGGGCTCCGGTCACCGCCGAGGACCGAGACGGCGGCGTTGCCGAGTGGTCGAAGGTGAATGCCGGGGCTTGGCTCGCCGAGACGCTCAAGGCGCTGCGCGCTCCCGACGGCGCCGGCGCGGATCCCGGCCCGGCCCTCAATGGAACGTTGCGCCCCTATCAGAGGGCGGGCGTAGAGTGGCTGCGTCTCCTTTCGGGGCTGGGGCTCGGCGCCTGTCTCGCCGACGATATGGGGCTCGGCAAGACCATCCAGGTTCTCTCGCTCCTCCTCGTCCAGCGGTCAGGTGCTGTCGAACGAAAGCCGAGCCTGGTGGTGGCGCCGGCGTCTCTTCTTGCCAATTGGGCCGGCGAGATCGAACGGTTTGCGCCCGAACTCCGGGCGAGGATCCTTCATCCCTCGGCCATGCCCGCGGACGCGTTGCGGCAGCTGACGCCGGCTCGCCTTCAGGGCATCGATCTGGCGATTACCAGCTACGGCACGCTTCTGAAGGTGCCGGCGCTCGCCGCTGCCGACTGGCACTTCGTCATCCTCGACGAGGCGCAGGCGATCAAGAACCCCGCGGCGAAACAGTCGAAGGCGGCCAAAGCCCTCAAGGCAAAGGGGCGGATCGCGCTCACCGGCACGCCTGTCGAAAACCACCTCGGCGATTTGTGGTCGATCTTCGACTTCATCAATCCGGGGCTCCTCGGAACCTTCCGGCAGTTCACAAACTATGCGAAAGGACTGGCCGAGCGTCACCACAACCCCTACGGGCCTCTGCGCGACCTCGTGCGCCCCTATGTCCTGCGCCGCATGAAAACCGACAAGAGGGTGATCGCCGATCTTCCGGATAAGACCGAGGTTGCGGCGTACTGCCTTTTGAGCCGCAAGCAGGCGGCGCTCTATGGAGAAACCGTTTCCGAGCTCGCCCATTCGCTCGGGGAAGCGGACGGCATCGAGAGAAAGGGCATCGTTCTGGCGACACTCATGCGCCTCAAACAGATCTGCAACCATCCGTCGCAGTGGCTCAACGACGGCCTCTGGGCCGAGGAAGACAGCGGCAAACTCACCCGCTTGCGGGAAATTGCGACGACCGTTGCGGCGCGCCAGGAGAAAATGCTCGTCTTTACCCAATTCCGAGAGATGACGGAGCCGCTCTCGGTGTTTCTCGGCAGCGTCTTCGGCCGGCCTGGGCTCGTCCTCCACGGCAACACCGCGGTCAAAAACCGTACGGCACTGGTGAAGAGGTTCCAGGAGGACGAGAGCGTTCCATTTTTCGTCCTCTCGCTCAAGGCGGGAGGCTCGGGGCTGACGCTGACCGCGGCCTCCCATGTCGTGCATTTTGACCGCTGGTGGAACCCGGCGGTGGAAGATCAGGCAACCGACCGCGCCTATCGTATCGGTCAAAAGAAGAATGTTCTCATCCACAAATTCGTGTGCCGCGGCACGGTCGAAGAAAAGATCGACGCTCTCATGGAATCGAAGAGGAGGCTTTCCGAGGATGTGCTCGCCGGCTCGGGCGAAATCACCCTGACGGAGATGAAAGACGAGGAGCTGTTGCGCCTCATTGCCCTCGATCTCAACGCCGCGATGAAGGACTAAAGCCGATGGCCCGTGGATATGGCGGTTGGGCGCCTTACGTTCCCGTAGCAAACCGCAGGCGCAAAGCCGCACGGGAGATAGCAAGGCTGCGCAAAGGAGGCCACCCGGTGGCGCCGGTCGAGATCGCGGGGCGCGCCATCGCCGGCACGTTTTGGGGCAAGGCATGGTGCGACAACCTCGAAAGCTACCGCGACTACGAAAACCGCCTGCCGCGAGGGCGCAGCTATGTCCGCAACGGCTCGGTGCTCGATCTCCAAGTGGCGCCGCTCGAAGTGAAGGCGCTCGTTCAGGGTTCCTCGATCTACGAGGTTGCCGTCAGGGTCAAACCGATCGAGAAGGCTCGGTGGCGCGCCCTCTGCCGAGATTGCGCGGGCGCCATCGGATCCCTGATCGAACTTCTGGAAGGCCGGCTTTCCAAAGCGGTGATGGAGCGCCTTTGCCGCCAGGAGGAGGGCCTTTTCCCGAGACCGTCGGAAATCCGCTTCTCGTGCAGTTGCCCGGATGCGGCCTCGATGTGCAAGCACGTCGCGGCGGTGCTCTACGGCATCGGATCGCGGCTCGACAACAGCCCCGATCTCCTCTTCCGCCTGCGCGGCGCTGACGAGCACGATCTCGTCAGCAATCTCGACGCCGCCTTGCCCTTGTCGAAAACCGCTCCGGACGCCGGAAAGCTTCTCGATGCCGACGACCTCGCCGCCTTGTTCGGTCTCGATATGGCAGGCGCAAAGAGTTCCCTCCCGCCACCCTTGCCAGCGAAAACCGCCAAGCGGGGCACGGCGGCACGCAAGAAAGGAGTTCGGCTATCCGCCGCAGTGGCCGCCATCGAGAATAAAACACTCCGAAAAGAGCCGGCGACAGCAAAGAAAGTCTCTGCCGGGCGCTTGGCGCAAGACGGGCTCGCCCTTTATGGCCACGGTCGCGGCCGAAAACCTTGGCTTGGCGGCGAAGCTCTTGGCGGCGTCGCCATGACTAGGCCCGCCGATTGTGGGCTCATCGGCCGATGGCGGATCGTCCGAGCCGACCTCTGGGACGAGGATTACCTTGATCTCGTCGGGCCGGCCCACGTCATCTTCGACCGTGATTTCCGGGGCGAGTTCGCATTCGGGGCCATCGAGGCCACGATGGACCTCGAATATGCGCGCACCATGATCTCCTTCAAATGGGAGGGCTTCGACGAGGGGGACAGGGTAAGCGGCACGGGATCGGCCAAACTGATGGAGGACGGCTCTCTTCGCATCGAACTCTCGTTCTTCGACGGCGATGATGCCGTCCTCAAGGCGCGCCGC
>JAKAOO010000265.1 GCA_021812165.1 Pseudomonadota bacterium
GCCGGACGAGACCCGCCCGCGCGACCATAAAGCTTCCGTTTGGACTTCTGAGAGCTGATCCATGGCTTCGTTTCCTCCCGAGACATTGACCTTTCGCGTCTGTATGTGTCAAGTTTTATTTACGTCTTTTTTGCTTGACACTCCTTACCGTCCATGCCTAGGCTCACCTACGGACCAAGACGGGAGGGCGGAATGAAAAAATTCACTGACATAGCTGTCCTCGCAAGAGTTTCCGTGGGTTCGCGCGAAGCGAGCGGAAAAGCGGCGCGAGCCGTGTGGATCAGTCGACAACTCGCCGGAGGTATTGTCAAGTGATGTTTACATCGAGCATCATTGGCCGCTGGCTGGAAGCGGTTGATTGCTGTCCCTGGGGCGCGACTACCGGCCGCCATGTTTTTCCAGTATCCCATGACGCGGCGCCCGTCCGCAGACCCGCCCCGCTCTATACCGCCGAAGAGCGCCGCCGCCGTGACGCGTCACCCTGGACGCTGGTGCAAGGCGTTCTCGCGCCGGTGCAGTTCGCGGTCTTTCTGCTGAGCCTCACGCTGGTCTTGCGCTATCTCGCGACCGGCTCCGGTTTCGGCATGGCGACATTCTCGATCATCGTCAAAACCGGTGTGCTCTATAGCATCATGATCACCGGCGCGATCTGGGAGCGCGAGGTCTTCGGGCGCTATCTTTTCGCACCCGCCTTTTTCTGGGAGGACGTGTTCAGCCTCCTGGTGATCGCGCTTCATACTGCCTACCTCGCAGTCCTCCTGACCGGCGCTGCCGATCGGGGCGAGCAAATGCTGATCGCGCTCGCCGCTTATGCCGCCTATGCCGTCAACGCCGCGCAATTTCTGCGCAAGTTCCGCGCGGCGAGATTAGCGGCATGGCCCAGCCACGCCGATTGCGCCGCGGAGCCGCGGGGATGAACCACTCTCCCGCTCCCCCCCCCATCGGCCTGGCGCCTGACGCGCTGCCGGTGCTCCGTGAGCGTGGCCAGCGGGAGGTATTCTGCGGTCTCACGAGTATCGTTTGGTTGCACCGCAAAATTCAGGACGCGTTTTTCCTCGTCGTCGGCTCACGCACCTGCGCCCATCTTCTGCAATCCGCAGCCGGCGTCATGATATTCGCCGAGCCGCGTTTCGCGACCGCGATCATCGAGGAGCGCGATCTCGCTGGCCTCGCCGACGCGAATGACGAGCTCGACCGTATCGTCACCCGCCTGCTCGAGCGCCGGCGGGACATCCGGCTGTTGTTCCTTGTCGGCTCGTGCCCCTCGGAAGTGATCAAGCTCGATCTCGGGCGTGCCGCGGCGCGGCTTTCGGCACGCTTCGCGCCCGAAGTATCGGTGCTCCATTATTCGGGAAGCGGCATCGAAACCACGTTCACCGAGGGCGAGGACGCGGCCTTGGCGGCATTGGTGCCAGTTTTACCGAGAGAAGCCGACGATGCCGCCCCCTCGCTCATGGTCGTGGGCGCCCTCTCCGAAATCGTCGAGGACCAGCTCGCACGTCTCTTCGCCGAGATCGGGATCGCGCCGGTCCATTTCATGCCCGCCCGCCGTGCGCGCGAAATGCCGCCGCTTGGGTCAAAGACGCGTTTTATCCTTGCCCAGCCCTTCCTCGCCGAGACCGCACGCGGCCTCATGGCCCGGGGCGCGCAGCCGATCGCGGCGCCATTTCCGCTTGGCGCCGAGGGCACGTCACTCTGGCTCGGCGCTGCTGCGGCGGCGTTCGGCATCGCCCCCGCTGCCCTCAGCGCACGCCTTGGCGCGAGTGAGGCGCGCGCCCGCGCGGCGATGGCACCGCATCGCGCCATTCTCGCCGGCAAACATGTCTTCTTCTTTCCCGACTCGCAACTTGAGGTGCCGCTCGCGAGATTTCTTGCGCGTGAGCTCGGCATGGAACTGATCGAGGTCGCGACCCCCTATCTCCATCGCCAACATCTCGCCGCCGAGCTCGCACTTCTGCCCCCCGACGTCATGCTCGTCGAAGGCCAAGATGTCGAACGCCAGCTCGATCGCTGCCGGGCCGCCAAACCCGATCTCGTGGTTTGCGGGCTTGGTCTTGCCAACCCGCTCGAAGCCGAGCAGCTCACGACGAAATGGTCGATCGAACTCCTCTTCACCCCGATCCAGGGCTATGACCAAGCGGGTGACCTTGCGGAACTTTTCGCGCGCCCGCTCCGTCGCCGCGCGCGGCTCAGGATCTGAGCGATGCAACTCACCCTCTGGACCTATGAAGGACCACCCCATATCGGCGCGATGCGGATCGCAACGTCGCTCCAAAATGTTCACTACGTCCTGCATTCACCCCAGGGAGACACCTACGCCGACCTTCTCTTCACCATGATCGAGCGGCGCGAGGCCCGCCCCCCTATCACCTACACGACCTTTCAGGCGCGTGACCTCGGCGCCGATACCGCGGCGCTGTTCAAAAACTCGGTGCGGGACGCTTATGCGCGCTTCAAGCCGGATTTGATGGTCGTAGGCGCTTCCTGCACGGCGGAACTCATTCAAGACGACCCAGGCGGCCTCGCGCACGCACTTGCTTTGCCGATACCGGTCGTGCCGCTCGAATTGCCGGCCTATCAGAAGAAAGAAAATTGGGGCGCAAGCGAAAGTTTTTATCAGATCGTGCGCGCCTGCGCGCGTCCCGCCGCAGCGGCGCGTCCAGCTCGCCCGCCCGCCAGCACCGAGGGCCGGCGCCCCCTATGCAATATTCTCGGCCCGACCGCACTCGGCTTTCGCCATCGCGACGATCTTCGTGAAATCAAGGCCCTCCTCGGCACGCTCGGGATTGCGATCGGGGTGGTGGCGCCACTCGGTGCCGCGCCTGCCGATCTCGCCCGGCTTGGCGAGGCCGATTTCAATGTCGTCCTCTATCCCGAAATCGCTCATCTCACGGCGCAGTGGCTGCAGCGCCAATTCGGCCAGCCCGCGACAATGACCGTGCCGATCGGCGTTGGCGCAACGCGGCGCTTCATCGCCGAGGTGGCAGCCCTCAGTGGCCTCGCGCCAGACGCGCCTTCGGTTACCGCGGCGCTGGCGGGAAGCACGCTCCGCCTTCCTTGGTATTCGCGCTCCGTCGACTCGACCTATCTCACCGACAAACGCGTGTTCATCTTCGGCGATGCGACCCACGCTCTTGCTGCCGCACGCATCGCCCGCGACGAGCTCGGCCTCGCCGTGGTTGGGCTTGGCACCTACAGCCGCGAATTTGCCCGCGATTTCCGCGCCGCCGCCGAGACCTATGGCGTCAAGCCGCTGATCACCGATGATTACCTTGAGGTCGAGCGCGAAATTGCCGCCGCCGAGCCCGCTCTCGTTCTTGGCACACAAATGGAGCGCCACATCGCCAAGCGCCTTGGCATCCCGTGCGCCGTCATCTCCGCCCCCATTCATGTCCAAGACTTCCCCGCTCACCACGCACCCTACATGGGATTCGAAGGCGCCAACGCGATTTTCGACGCCTGGATACAGCCCCTGATGATGGGCCTCGAGGAGCATCTCTTGACGATGTTCCGCGAAGATTTCGAATTCCACACCGCCGCGCCGCCTTCGCATCTCGGAAGACACGTGCCCCAAGCAAGCCCACCTGCCGCCAACACTGACCCCACGCGCTGGGTCGATGAAGCCCTGCGCGAACTCGCCAAAATCCCCTTCTTCGTCCGCGGCAAGGCCCGCCGCAATACCGAAAAATTTGCCGCCGAACGCGGAATCTCCCCGATCACACTCGAGACGCTCTACGATGCCAAAGCCCATTTCAGCCATTGATCGAAGCCCGCTTCGCGTCGTCGTGGTGACCATGGACACCCATCTCGCCGGTGCGCTCGCGCGCGCAGAGGCTTTGTTGCGCGACGATTTGGCCGCCGTCACGCTGACGCTCCATGCGGCCGATGAATGGGGCAGCTCGGAAGAGGCGCTCACAGCCTGCCTCGCCGACATCGCGCAGGCCGACATCCTGGTCGTCACCATGTTGTTTCTCGAGGATCACATTCGCGCGGTCTTGCCCGCGCTTGCCGCGCGGCGCGAAGGCTGTTTCGCGCTTGTTGCCTGTCTATCCGCCGCCGAAGTGGTGCGCCTCACCAAGCTCGGCGCTCTCTCGATGAGCGGCGAGACGAATGGCCTGCTCTCGCTTTTCAAGCGCCTGAGTGGGCGCAAAACTTCGGGCGCC
>JAKAOO010000056.1 GCA_021812165.1 Pseudomonadota bacterium
GAAGGCGCGCCGACGCCCGCGCGCTGAGGGCGCCCGTGGCAAACGCACCCAGCCCGAGGGCCGCCGCCTGGATAAGGCGCCGCCGGCCGAAAACGATTTCCCGCATTCCCCTTCCCCCACGGCCCGTCCCTGGCGGGTCCAGGAACGGGTCTCAGCCCTTACTATCGCGTAAAGGCCGATCGCTTTCCACAACTCTTCAAATTTCGCGCCCGCCAGAGGGCCAGCCGAACCGCGAACGCGAGGCTTCGAAGGGCGCCACCGGCGCCTTTTCGAGCCCTCCCCGCAGGCGCGCCAAAAAGCCGAAGGCGCGCGCGGCGAAGGTCCGCAGAGGCGTGCTTTTTTCGCGGCCTCGGCGCAGGCTCGCCATGCCGCGCCGGCGATACTCCGCGACCCAAAGGGCGACGAGCCGCTCGTCGAGGTCGAACGTTGCGGCCGCTTCCGCGGGCGTCCAGTGCTCGACCATCACCTTTTGAACGATCCGACCGCGTTCCGCAGCGCCGAGAGGACGCTCTCTTTGCCGCAATCTCCGTCGCCCGCGCATGCCGCGCCTCCCGCAATCCGCCCCCCTGCTGTTAACGGCCGGCAAAGCCGAAGAATTCCGGCCCGCTTTAGCGTCTTACAGCGACGACGATGCGGCCGCGTATATCGCCTCTGAGGAGCTGCGGCGCGAGGGCCGGAATCTCCGAAAGCGGCACCAGGGCCCCCATCCGTTCGAGGCGTTCGAGCGGAAGATCGCGCGCGAGACGGCTCCAAGCCAGGGTCCGCTCGCTTCTCGGGCACATCACGGAATCGATCCCCAAGAGGTTGACGCCGCGCAAAAGAAACGGGATGACGCTCGTCGGCAGATCGCTTCCTCCGGCAAGACCGCAGGAGGCGACGCTCGCGCGGTAGGTGAGCTGGGTCAGAATCGTCGCCAGCGTGGTGCCGCCGACGGCGTCGATCGCCCCCGCCCAACGCTCCCTGTCGAGAGGACGCGAAGGCTTTGCCGCGAGAGTTGCCCGCTCGACGAGTTCGGCGGCGCCAAGCTCCGCGAGATAGGGCCTTTCCTGCATGCGCCCCGTCGACGCCACCACGCGATGGCCGAGCTTCGAGAGAAGCGCGACCGCGACGCTGCCGAGACCGCCCGCTGCGCCGGTGACGAGAACATCGCCCGCGCCGGGCGCGAGCCCATGCTTTTCGAGCGCCATCACCGCCAGCATCGCGGTAAAGCCGGCCGTGCCGATCGCCATCGCCTGGCGCGCCGAAAGCGCGGGCGGACGGCGAACGAGCCAGTCGGCCTTGACCCGCGCCTTTTCCGCGTAGCCGCCCCAATGCGTCTCGCCGACCCTCCAGCCCGTCAGGATGACGGGATCTCCGGGAGCAAACTCCGGGGAATCGGAGCGCTCGACGGTGCCGGCAAAGTCGATCCCAGGCACATGCGGGTACTGGCGGACGAGACGGCCGACCCCCTCGACAATCATCGCGTCCTTGTAGTTGAGGGTCGAATATTCGATCCCGACGGTGACCTCGCCCGCCGGCAGGCTTTCTTCGTCGATCTCTTCGATCCGCGGTTGGGGCTTCCCGCCCACCTCCTGGAGAACGAGCGCGCGAAGGCGGGTCATCAGGCGCGCAGGGGTTCGAGGACGCTGACGAAATTGGCGACCGCCGCGCCCCCCATGTTGAAGACCCCGGCGAGCCTCGCACCTTGGATCTGCATGCCGCCCGCCTTGCCGGTCACCTGCATCGCCGCGAGGACGTGCATCGAGACGCCGGTGGCGCCGATCGGATGCCCCTTCGATTTCAATCCGCCCGAGGGGTTGACCGGCAGCCTGCCATCCTTTTCCGTCCACCCTTCGAGGATGGCGCGCGCTCCCTCGCCTTTTTGGGCGAGGCCCATCGCTTCGTATTCGATGAGTTCGGCGATCGTAAAGCAGTCATGCGTCTCGACGAGATCGAGGTCGTCGAGCGCAAGGCGCGCGCCGGCAAGCGCCCGCCGCCAAGCGAGTTCAGGCCCTTCGAAGGCGACGATGTCGCGCCGGCTCATCGGCAGGAAGTCGTTGACCTGTTCCCTCGCGCGGAAGACGACCGCTTTTCTCATGGCGAGAGCGGTTTCCATATCGGCCAGCACGACCGCCGCCGCGCCATCCGAGACGAGCGAGCAGTCGGTGCGCTTCAAAGGTCCCGCGACGATCGGGTTCTTGTCGGAGACGGCGCGGCAGAATTCGTAACCGAGATCTCGTCTCATTTGCGCATAGGGGTTTTGGACCCCGTTCTTGTGATTCTTCGCGGCGATCCGCGCGAGGGCGTCGGACTGGTCGCCATAACGCTGGAAATAGCTTTCGGCGATGCGGCCGAAAATGCCGGCAAAGCCGCCCGGGGTGTCGCCCTCCTCTTTGCGATAACTCGCGCCCAAAAGGATGTCGCCCACCGTTTCCGGCGCCGCCTCGGTCATCTTTTCAACCCCGACCACGAGAACGAGGCGCGCCCGGCCCGCGGCGATGGCGTTGAGGCCTTGATGGACCGCCGCCGAACCCGTGGCGCAGGCGTTCTCGACGCGCGTCGCCGGCTTGAAGCGAAAGGCGGGATCGGCCTGAAAGACGAGCGATGCCGGGAATTCCTGGCGCACGAAGCCGCCGTTCATGGTGCCGAGAAAGACGGCGTCGATGTCGAGGGCGCCAACCCCGGCGTCGGCGAGAGCGGCCCCGCTCACCTCGACGATCAAGGATTCGAGGTCGCGGCCTTCATGCTTCGCGAATTTCCCGTGCGCCCAACCAACGATGCACCCGCTCATGAGCGTCCTCCGACTCTGCCGCAGCCAGCATAACAGGCTGCGCGCCATCCTGATATGGGAGTGGGCGCCCCTTTGCGGCAGAGAAGGCCCGCGGCATTCGAGAATAGGTTCGGCCAGTGACTTCAGAGAAGCCGGCAAAAAAGGGGCCGGCGGGGCCCAAGGTCCGGAATTCTTCAAAAGAGACGCATCGGCCACGCCGGCCGGCAGAGCGCCTTTAGAAGGATGCGGAACCCCCCGCCGTCATTCCGGGACGGCCCGTGAGGGCCGGGCCCGGAAACCATGAACACAGGCCAAGCCATTGATTTCTCGGGTCTGTGTTTATGGATTCCGGGCTCGCTTCCTGCGAGCGCGCCCCGGAATGACGACATTCCCGCATTTTTCCTCAGCCTGCTCTAGAAGTTGGGATCGACGTTGTATTGCGCGCAGCGGTGGCGCGCTTCAAGATCGGTGACGAAAGGATTTTTGGAGATCTGCACCAGACGCGATGCGCCGCGGCTTTCCTTCATGATGAGCGGGCTGCCGCCACGCACGAGCGCCTCTTGCGGGATGCGGAAGAGATCGCCCGTGCCCTTCTCGACATAGGCGCCGGGTTCGTTGATGTCTTCCCAGGTGACCTCCATCAGAGCGCTGCGTGTTTCGGGTAATACGGACACATTTCGCTCACTAGCCATGATACTCCCCATAGATGGACCGCCGGAGCTCGGCGGCAGACACAAGTTACGAAGACGTTTCGAGATTGCAACGAGTCGAATTGGCGAAACAAATGATTTCAATGCATCTCATAGTCCTTCAGCATTATCTTTATTAATAAATCTCAAGGATGGTGTATAGGATATGCCTAACGTTCAACCGAAAGTGCCAAATGTTATCAGCTTGAGGCGCCCCGATGACTGGCATGTCCATCTGCGCGATAGGACGATGCTGGCCCTCGTCCTGCCTTTCACCGCAAGACGGTTCGCGCGCGCCATCGTCATGCCCAATCTTGTGCCGCCGGTGACGACAGTCGACGCGGCGCTCGCCTACCGCCGCCGCATCCTTGCCGCTTTGCCTGAGGGCGCTCGTTTCACGCCTCTCCTCACCTGTTACCTGACGAATACGACAGACGCTGCGGAACTGGCGCGCGGCCACACCGAAGGCGTTTTCGTTGCGGCGAAGCTCTATCCCGCGGGCGCGACCACGCATTCCGATCTCGGGGTGAGCGATTTCGAGCGGATCATGCCGGTGCTCGAACGCATGGCGGCAATCGGCATGCCGCTTCTCGTCCACGGCGAGGTCGCCGACCCCGAAATCGACATCTTCGATCGCGAGGCCGTCTTTATCGACCGGGTGCTCGATCCTCTGCGCCGGCGTCTGCCTCAGCTCAGAATCGTGCTCGAACACATCACGACCGAAATGGCCGTCCGCTATGTGGCCGAAGGCGGTGAGAGGATCGCGGCGACGATCACCGCGCACCATCTCGCGATCAACCGCAACGCCCTCTTTGCGGGCGGGATGCGCCCGCATCTTTATTGCCTGCCGATCGCCAAGCGGGAGAAGGATCGCTTGGCGCTGCGGCGTGCGGCCACATCGGGCGACCCGCATTTCTTTCTCGGCACCGACAGCGCGCCGCACCCTCTGGCGCAGAAGGAAGCGGCACGCGGCGCGGCCGGCATCTTTACCGCGCCCGCGGCGCTCGAAATCTATGCCGAGGTCTTCGAAGAGGAGGGAGCGCTCGATCGCCTCGAAGCCTTCGCCTCGCTCTCGGGACCGCGCTTTTATGGGCTTCCCGTGAACGAGACGCGGCTGACGCTCGTGCGCGAACCCTTCCTCGTGCCGCAGCGGGTCGGCGAAGGCGAGAACGCCGTCATTCCTTTCCGCGCCGGCGAGAGCCTGCGCTGGCGGCTCGATTTTCGCACCGCTCAGGACCCCGCCTCGCCAAGCTCGCCGGAGACCGCCTCATAAAGTGCATCGAGTTCCGTCGTGACGGTCTTCCAGACGAGCGCAAGGTTCACATCGAAATAGCGGTGGATAAGCAGGTCGCGCATGCCGGCCATCCCGCGCCAGTCGATCTCGGGGTGTCGCGCCCGAACATCTTCCGGGACCCTCTTGACCGCCTCGCCGATCTCCCCGATCCCGTCCTTGACCGCGCGAAATGTCTTGCGGTCGGTTTCCTCCAGGTCGAGGAAACGCTCTTCGCTAAGACCGGCGGTGAAGGAGCGGATATCGTCTATCGCCACAAGGATATCGCGAAGGGATGCGCTAAGACGACGCCCGGCGCCTGCCATCAGAGCACGTCGATTGCTTCGCGATCGGCTGCGGCCCTGACATCGGGCCGCAAAGTCTTCCATTCCGCGAGATCGACGTCACGGCCGAGGAGGTCAGAGAGATCCTCGCGCAACCCGGCAAATCCCGAAAGCGACGGCTCGCGGTCCGGCTCATACTCGACCGCGATATCGATGTCGCTCTCCGGCGTCGCCGCGCCGCGCGCGACCGAGCCGAAGACGGAGAGCCGGCGCATGCCCTTTGCGCGGAAGAGATCACGGCGGCGGCGAAGCTTCGCGATCACCTCGGCGAGAGCCGGTTTTTCTTCCTCCTCTCGGCGCAGATAGTCCTCAATAAGCTGGCGCAAAAGCTCCTGCACCGTCATCCCTCGCCGAGCAGCAAGGGATTTCAAGCGATTGCGGATCTCAATCGGGACCCGCGCGGAAAGGAAAGCGTGATCGCCCATCGAAGGGTCTGTGCACACGTTGTCTTGCGCACAAATAGCTCAAAAGCGCGGCGGTCTCAAGCCTCCAACCCGCGCGCAGTCACGCCTTCCGCCGCGCTGTTCGTGGCGGACATCGCGGAAGGCGCGAGCATCGCCATCGCCTCGCCGAGGACGCGATCCGCATCGAGATCGGTCAGATCGGGAACCGCGAGGATCCGCACCGCCGATCCGCGCGGCGCGCAGCGGGCCGGATCGGAATCCGCGGAGAAAAGCACCACCAATGGGCCGCCGGCCGCGGCGGCGAGATGCGCCGCTCCCGTGTCGTTCGCGATCGTCAATCGCGCGCATCGCGCCAAGGTTCCAAGAAGAGGAAGATCGGTACGGCCGACGAGATCGAGAGCCTGCGGGCAAAAGGGCCGGATCGCCGCCGCCAGCGGCTCTTCGCCCGCGGCCCCGACGACGACGGGCAGATAGCCGGCCGCGAACAACGCTTGCGCGACTTTGCCGAAGCGCTCCGCCGGCCACCGTTTCGCCGGGCGGTGCGGCGATGATCCCGGAACGAGAAGGACAAAGTCGCGCCCTTGAAGCGCGGGCGGCAAGGCGCGCGCCAAAGCCGGCAGGCGCGGAAGCGGGGTCGGATAGATCCCCGCCATCAAGAGCTGCTCGGCCTGCTTCTCGAGTGTGTGCTGGCCGTCGCGTTCGAGATTGGCGTGAGGATGCGAAGAGCCCCATGCAATGCCCGACCATTGCGGCTGGTCTCTCACACCCCAAAGCCGGCGGTAGGCGCTCGAACGCTGCGAGGTCTGGAGATCGTAGACGCGGTCGAAACGGCCGCCTTTGAGCGTCCGGCGCAAGACGAGGAGACCCTTGAGATCGAAAGCTTTCGGCCTGCGGTCGATCAGCACTTCGTCGAAGAGCCCGAGTTCGCGGGCGAAATCCGCGAACGGCGCCGTCGTCAAAAGGGTGACGGAATCCGCGGCGTGGTGGCGGCGAATGGCCTCGAACGGCCCCAGAGACTGGACGAAATCGCCGAACGCGGAGAGTCGAATGACGAGGATGCGGCGCGGTCGCGGACTTGGCGCGGCGTCAATGAGGCGAGGGCGAGGGCGGGCCAAGGCCGCGAGGTCGACCTCAAGGGCCAGCTCCTCGAAGGCGGCGAAGAGGGCGGCGTGAAGCGCCCGATCGCGAGCGCCGATGCCGGCGAGGAGGCGATCGACGAGCCGCCGGCTCGTCGCGATGCGGTCGCCGCGCTCGAGAGGCCTGCCGGCAGCCTCGATCCCTTCGCGCGACACCAATAGGCGATTGCCGAAGCGCCGCAGGATGACGGGTCGCACCGCGAGATGGCTGGCACAGATTTCGCGCGCGCGCTCGCTCTCGCCGAGCGCGGTCAGCAAACGATAAATGTCGCGGGCGATGAGGTAGCGGCGGTCGCGGCGCCCTCTCGCTTCGTTCCACAGGAAAAAGGCGTTGAGCGGGGTGCCCGGCGGGAAGTCGGCAGCGCGAAGCCCCCTCCCTTTGAGCCAAGCGCCAAGCCTCATCGCGAGGCCTCTTCGATGACGCGCAAGAGCGCCCGTTCGAGCCGTCGGGATTGGCTTTTCGCTTCGAAACGCGCGAGCGCGGCCGCGCGCGCCGCAACGCCCAGCTGCCGGCGACGCGCGGGCGCTTCGATCACGCTTTGGAGAGCGTCGGCGAGCGCGCCGGGATCGCCGGGCGGAACGAGGAGTCCGGTTTTTTCGTGCTCGATGGCCTCGGGGATGCCGGCCTCTCGCGATCCCACCACCGCCGCCCCTTCCGCCATCGCTTCGACGAGGACATTGGGGAGTCCCTCGGAATCGCCCGAACGCGCGGTGACGCTCGGCACGCAAACCGCAAGCGCCCCTCTCATCCAGCCGCGCAAGGCCGCCGGCGCAACCCATCCCGGAAACGATACGCGTTTCAGCCCCTTTGCCTCTTCCTTGAGCGCGGGCGCGAGGGGACCGTCGCCGATCAGGACGAGGCCGGCCTCGACGCCGCGGCCCTCCAGGATGCGCATCGCCCCCAAGAGGTGGATCGCGCCCTTTTTTTCGACAAACCGCCCGGCGAAAAGGAAGTAAGGGCTTTCTGCGGCCGGCCGCGCAGGCTCCTCGTCCTCGATCTCCACGCCCTGATGGATGACTTCGAGCTTTTCCGGCGGAAAACCGCGCGCGGCGAGCGTCTCGCGGATGAACTCCGAGACGCAGACGAAAAGCGCCGCTTCGCGCTGCAATGCCGGAAGGCGGCGCTCGAAAACGTGCGGCAGGAGATGGCGGCGATAATGCGTTTCCTTGGTGGCGTCGCCCCCCAAGAAGGTCACCACGAGCGGGATCCCGAGGGCGCGCGCAATCGGCAAGGCGAGCGCGCCGCCGCGGCCGAAATGGGCGTGAACGAGGCGCGGCGCCACTGCCCGCAGATCCGGCCGCGGCGGCAGCACGCCGAACTCTTTGAAAAGAGCGCGGTCGAGCGTCCCCAAAGGACCGGCGCGGCCGATGCGCAACGGCTCGGTGGTGAGCATGGCAGCGCCCGGCTCGAGGCGGCAGCCCGCCCAGACCGGCTGGAGACGCTCGAAGCCGACGTAAAAACGGCGGAGGAAGCCGACTTCCGACAAGGGCGCGAGGCGGTGGCGATAAACGAGAATTCTCTCCCGCGCATCGCCGTCCGCGGACGCTTCCGAAGGTGCGCGGCTCATCGCATCAGCGCCTCGAAGCGTTCGGCGACCTCATCCCACGAAAGTGCACCTTGCTTTTCGAGAGCGGCCCTGTGCCAGCGCTGCCACAAGCCGTCATCGGAAAGGAGACGAATGGCCGCGGCGACGAACTCCTCCTCATTTGCCGCAACCCGGCCGGTCTCGCCGTCGATCACCCGCTCGAAGACCGCGCCCAACGGCGTCACCACCGCGGGAACGCCTATCGCTTGCGCCTCGGCGAGCGCCAGGCAAAACGTCTCGCCCGGGTCGCCCCGATAGAGCATCGCCCGGGCTTCGGAAAGCGCCTTCGCGAGCGTTTCGGAACCGACCGGAGCGTGGCGGCGAACCCCGGCCGAAGCGAGCGCCTCGGCGCGCCTGAGAACCGCCTCCATCTCCCGCGCCTTGCGCGTGGCCCCTCCGTAAACCGCGGCTCCGGCATAAATGTGGAGTTCCGCCTGCGGCACTGCCGGCCTGATGCGCTTGACCCAAAGATCGAGGAGCCAATCGAGGCCGCGCAACGGGTTCGAGGTGAAGATTGCCCGCGGCGGCGGCGCTGGGCGCGGCATCGACGCGCGAAAGCGCTCGCGCACGCCGTAAGGAATGACGGCGAGCCCCCCTCGCGGCAGCCAGCGCGGCACGCTCAAAGCGTGATGGGCGCCGGTGACGACGAGGGTCGGGCGATAGCGCAAGAGCGCGGCAAGGTTTCGCGGCTTTTTGAGATAGGTTGCCGGATTGTGCAGCCAGAAGAGGCGCCGCCCGGCCCGCCGTCCCAGCCCCAACACGCGGCTCCCGCGATTGCCGACAAAAAGTTCGCACTCGCCCGAGTGTCCCCGCGCGAGCGGCGCCCACTCCACGCCCTTATAGGCGAGCGGCTTTTCGCAGTGATTATAGACCTCGACCCGGTGACCGCGCGCCGCAAGGCTTTCGGCGAGCGCAACCAAAGCCGACTCGGCACCGCCCAAGGGTCCCCGCTCGGCTGTTGCCCCATCGAAGGCGGGACCGTCATCGGCCATCACGATCCGCGCCATCATTCGGGCTCCAGCCGCGCCTTCAGATAGGAGAGGATCGGGTAAAGCGCGGCGCAAAGGGCGACGAGAAAGCCCCAAAGGCCTTCGCGATAGCCTTTGCGGGCGATGTAGCATTTCCAGAAACGCGAGAAGATTCGCCGCAGATTGTGCCCAAAACTGCCGATCTCGCCGCTCTCGCGCAGATCCTGCGCCCGCGCGCTCGTATAGCGGTCGAGACGCTGCAGCATCCCCGAGATGTCGCGATCGACGTAATGAAGAAGCCGCGCCTCGAGCCTCTGTCCCTGCCGCCCGCAGAGCGTGATCGCGGGATGAACGCGCCCTTCGCCCCAGCGTTTGGCTCCTTTTCTAAAGAGCGCCGCATGGGCCGAGCGGCCGAAAGACGCGCCCCAGCCCCAGCGCACCCGCCTTGCGCCGATAAAGTTGTCGATCGGAACAAGATGCCAGTCGGCCGAAGACGTCGCGATCGTGTGGCGGATTTCCGCAGCGAGATCGGGGCCGACCCGCTCATCGGCGTCGACTTCGAGGATCCACTCGCCCCGGCAGAGATCGATGCCGGCATTGCGCCGCTCGCCTTCGCGCTCCCAGGCGCCTTCGAGGATGCGATCGGTAAAGCCGAGGGCGATCTCGCGCGAGCGGTCGCGGCAGCGGTCGAGGACGACGACGATCTCGTCCGCAAAGGCGAGTGCACCGAGGCAAGCGCCGAGCTGGCGCTCTTCGTCGCGGGCGACGACGAGGGCGGAAAGCGCAATCCCCTCGCTCACGCCGCCCTGCTCCGGGTCCTCTCGATGAGTGCGCATGCCGCCTTCTCGGCCGCGTCGACCGAAAGACCGTCCATCAAAGTATCCGTCGTGCGGTGGTCGAAGCCCGGGGGGAACATGCTTTCGCGCGGCTCTGAGCTCAGGACGAAATCGGCGCGCGGCCCCCATGGGGCATATTGCTCGACCGGACTCGGGCCGAAAAGGCCGAGGGTCGGCGCGCCCGCGGCCGCCGCCATGTGCATGAGCCCCGTATCGTTGCCGACAAAGAGGAAAGCGCGGGAGAGCGCCGCCGCCGCCGTCAGGAGATCGAGCTTGCCGACGAGATCGATGCGGCGACCTTCCGGGATCGCGGCGAGAGTCGGGAGGGCCTGAGCGCGCTCATGCCCGGCGGCGATGACCGCGACCCGCGCGCCTCCGAGCGGGCCCGAAGCCGCGGTGAGGCGCTCTACCAGCTCGGCAAAGCGTTCGGCCCGCCACTCTTTGCCGCGCCAGTTCGCGGCGGGTCCGACGGCGAGAAAGGGAGCGCCCGCGGGAACGAGGGCAAGGGCGGCCTCTTCGTGACGGGGCGACCACCAAAGAGTTGGACTGGGCGGCGGATCGAGGCTGAAGAGCCGCGCGAGCTGCCGGACGCGGTGCTCCTTCGGATCGCCCTTTGCCATCACCTTGCGCTCGCGCGCCCAAAGAAGAAACGCGAGGGCGGAGCCGCGCAAATCGACGACGAGATCCCAGCGGCGCCGCACGAGCTGCCAATAAAGCGGCAGCCAATGCAGAGAGCGGCGCCTCTTTTCGACGGCGATCAGCCGTTCGAGCCCCGGCACCGCTGCGAAGAGCGGCGCCGCAAGCGGGCCCGCGGCAACGGTAAGGCGCGCTCCGCGATGGCGCTCGGCCAGATAGGACAAGAGCCCGGTCGAAAGCACGGCATCGCCGATCCGCGTCGCGGTTACAAAGAGGATGCGCTTCTCTCTCATCGGCGCGTCTTTTCTCGAAGCCGTCCTTGCGGTTGCCAAAGCGGCGGGCTCTGCCTAACTCTACCGCAAAAGAGCGGGTGGTCCCCAGAGCGAACAGATGGCGGCTCAGAGCTTCGTCCTTCTCGAGGACCGTGCCGTCCTCGCGGTCTCCGGAGCCGACCGCCGCGCGTTCCTGCAGGGACTCGTCTCGAACGACGTCCTGAAAGTGGGGCCGGCGCGCGCGCTTCATGCGGCCCTTCTGACGCCGCAAGGGAAATATCTGCACGATTTTTTCATGGTCGAAGAGGGCGAAGCGATCGGGCTCGACAGCGCGGCCGAGCGGCTCTCCGATCTCAGGCGTCGCCTCCTCCTCTACCGCTTGCGCGCGAAGGCGGCGATCGAGGAGCGTCCCGATCTCGCCGTCGCCGCAGTTTTCGGCGAAGACGCACCGGACGCCTTCGGACTTGAGGCCGAGCCCGGCGCCGCTCGCGCGTTCGCCGGGGGAACGGCCTTTGTCGATCCGCGCCTCTCTGCGCTCGGCGTGCGGCTCATTCTGCCGCGCCCGGTTCTGCGGCCGGCGCTCCTCGAACTGGGGCTCGCCGAGGCCGATCCCGCCCTCTACGATCGGCATCGGCTCCTTCTCGGCGTGCCGGACGGCAGCCGCGATCTGGTGACGGAAAAATCGATCCTTCTCGAAGCGGGCTTTGACGAACTCAACGGGATCGACTGGCAAAAAGGCTGCTACCTCGGCCAGGAGCTGACCGCGCGAACCAAATATCGCGGGCTTTTGAAGCGCCGTCTGGTGCCGGTTGCGATCGCGGGGCCCGCGCCGCCCGTCGGAGCGATCGTCACGCTCGGCGGTCGCGAGGTGGGCGAGATGCGTTCAAGCCGGCTCGACCGGGGAATCGCGTTCTTGCGCATCGACGCCATCCTCGCCGAAAAGCCTCTCGCCGCGGGAGAGGCGGCCCTCCGCGTCATGCGTCCTTCCTGGATGCGGCTCGAACCGGGTTCGGAAAGCGGCTGAAATTCGCCCGAGACCGTTCCGCCAGTCGCCGGCGCCCCTCAATCGGGCTCGATCGGCATCGTCGCGATCGCTTTCCAGGCGATGGGCGCGCCCGATTTTTCGGCTGCTTCGGCGGGAGGCAGGTTCCGGTCCCAATGGGCGGCGATAAAGCGCCGGCCGTTCACAGTGGCGGCTGCTTCGGAGAGGAGCCAGAGAAGCGGCGCCACCATGATCTCGGGCCGCAGAAGCCGGCTTCTGTCGGCGACCGCGCCGTCGGGGATGATGCGGGTGTCGGCCATTCCGCCGGGAACGAGAACGTTCGCCGTCACCCCGCTCCCTTCGAGATCCGCGGACATGACGGCCGTCGCCGCCTCGGCCGCGGCCTTGCTCGCGCCGTAAAGGATGTAGCCTCTACGCAGCATCGTCCCGAGGCTCGTCGTCACGGTGACGATTCGCCCTTTCTTGCGCGCCAGCATGTGCGGGACGACTGCGCGCGCCATCATGAGCGGCGCCGTCGCATTGACGGCAAGAAAGCGCGCCCAGTCGTCGGCGCTCACCTCCCAGAAGCGGATCGGATTGCGCCTCTGATCGGCGCGGACCGAGCCCTGCCCGACCCCGGCGTTGTTGACGAGAACGTCGATCCGCCCGAAGCGGGCGAGAGCCGAGCCGACGACTTTTGCGAAGGCCGAGGGATCGGCGAGATCGGCATGGAGCGTGAAGAGGGTCCCTGCCTTCCCCTTCGCCGCCGCCGAAAGTTCTTCGAGAAAGGGCTCTTCCTTGTCGACGCCGAGAAGGGTGTAGCCGGCATCGAGAAGCCCGAGCGTCATCGCCCGCCCGAGTCCGCTTCCCGCCCCGGTGACGATTGCCGCATCGCTTTTTGCGGTCATGGAAACCCTCCCCGAATGTGTTCTCGCCACGCGTGCTCGCCTGTCATCGGCCCGGCCGGCGCCGGCAAGATTTGACTTCGGTCAAAGCGGCGACCTTGCTCGGGTCGGATAAGGAAGCGTAGCATCTACTTTCCGGCAACGAAAAGAGGGTCCCTTGAAAACGAAGATCGCCAAGCTGGCGGGGGTATCTGTGCTTCTTCTCTCTCTCGCCGCTTGCGTTTCCCCGCCGATGGCGCCGACCGTGATGGTCTATCCCGGACGAGGGAAATCTCCCCAGGAATTCGGCGCCGAACAGGCCGGGTGCGAGCAGTTCGCAAGCTCGCAGACCGCTCCCGGCGCTGCGGCCGCCAACCAGCAGGCGGTCGGCGGCACGCTCCTCGGCAGCGCGCTCGGCGCAGGGCTCGGCGCGGCGATCGGCGGCGGCCGCGGTGCGGCGATCGGCGCCGCCGGCGGCGCCCTTGCCGGCACCACCTACGGCGCCGCCGGCGCTGGTTACAGACAGGCCACTCTGCAGCGGCAATATGACATCGCCTATGCGCAATGCATGGCGGCGCACGGCAATCGGGTGCCGGGCTATCGTCCGCCGCCTCCCCCCTACGGACCTCCGCCTTATGGGCCGCCGCCTTATGGACCGCCGCGCTGAGTATTCCGGCCAAGGCGCCCTGTCGGGCGGTGCGGCCGTCCTTTAGCAGGATGCGGAAAAATGCTCGAACGTCGTCATTCCGGGGCGTGGTCGCAGGCCGCGAGCCCGGAATCCATAAACACAGACCCGAGAAATCAATGGCTTGGCCTGTGTTCATGGTTTCCGGTCCCGGCCCTCACGGGCCGTCCCGGAATGACGGGGGGTTTTTCCGCATCCTTTAGGAGGCGAGGGAAATGCGCTTCGGCTTGATGCTGCCCAGCTACTCGTTCCGTTCCCTCGATTACCCGACGGCGGGGCGCCTCAAGGAATTCGCGCGGCGCGCCGAAGAAAAGGGCTACGAGTCCTTGTGGGTGGTCGATCATCTTTTGACCGCCCCCGGGCTTTATGGAACCGCTTGGCTCTCGCCTCTCGAAACCCTCTCTTTCGCCGCCGGCGCAACCGAGAGGATCACGCTCGCCACCGGCATCCTCATCGTGGCGCTTCGCAACCCCGTCTTCGTCGCAAAAGAGATCGCGAGCCTGCAATTCCTTTGCGGCGGGCGTTTCGAGCTCGGCATCGGCACCGGTTGGGACCCGCGCGAATTCGCGGTCTCGGGGGTTCCTCACAAGGAGCGCGGCCGGCGCACCGACGAGATCCTCGACATCCTCGAGCGTCTTTGGACCGGCGAGCCCCTCACCCATCGCGGCCGCGATTACGCTTTCGAAGACGTCGCCATCGAACCGCCTTTGAAAGAGCGCCCGCGGCTTTGGGTCGCCGGCGGGGCGAGGGCTCCGAGCGCCTTGTCGCCGGACCCGGAGGCGATGGCCCCAACCGTGCTCGATCGCATCTGCCGGCGCGCCGACGGCTGGCTCGCGCGAGCCGCCGGCTCGACGGAGAGCGTCATTCGCGACTGGGAGGCGATCACAGGCCGGCTCGAGGCGATCGGCCGGGCGCGATCGAGCCTCATCTTCGGCCATCTCAACTTTGCTCATATCGTGCCGACCGACGACGACCGGCTCGCTCTCAAGGAGCAGAAGCCGCTTTTCGAGCGGGTCATGGGCGCCCACCGCTCGTTCGAGCATCTCGAAAGCTCGTACTTTCTCGGCAGCCCGCGGCGGGTTCGCGAACGCATCCGCGCACTCGCCGCGGCGGGTCTCGAATATCTCGTTCTCTCGCCGCTCGATTACGATCTCGAACAGCTCGATCTCTACGAAAGCGAGATCATCCGCCATTTTCGAGAAGCTTGAGCGGGCGAAAGATCCCTCACCATCACGGCCGGAGCACAATCGCGATTCCGCTTGAAACGCGACGGATAACGGAAGCCCCCGACGCCATCGCGCCCGACGGTCTCGAGGTGCGCGTTCTCGGTTCCCTCGCGCGGGGCGCCCTCGCGGAATTCCGTCTCGCGCCGTTTGCGACCGGGCGCGCGGTTGCCCATCGCACAATCGAGGAGATCTGGGTTTTCACTTCGGGCAAAGGCCGGCTTTGGCGCAAGCGCGCGGAAATGGAGGAGGTAACCGAAGTCGGTCCCGGCGTCGCGATCGTCATCCCGGCCGGAACGCATTTCCAATTGCGCTCGGAGAGCGCCGAGCCGCTCATCGCAATCGCGGCGACGATGCCGCCCTGGCCGGGTGACGGCGAGGCCGATCCGGTCGCCGGGGTCTGGGCGCCGACGGTTTGAGCCTCGCGCGCCGGCTTCGCGCGCCGGGCCTTGTCCGGTGATGCGGTTGGGAGCAAGCTCTCCCTTGCCTTCCCCTTTTTCCCAGTTGAGGAGCCTTTCCGATGGCGATTCCGCGGATGCTGAGCGAGGAGATGCCGGCGGCCGCCCTTGTCGGCCGCGTTCTCGCCGAGGCGGGGATCGAATTCGTCTTTGGCATCTCGGGCGGCCACACCGGGCGCATCGTCGCCGCGCTCGGCAATTACCAGAACGCGATCCGCACCCTCCTCGTGCGCGAAGAGTCGCTCTCCGGCGTCATGGCCGAGGTTTACGGGAGGCTGACCGGGCGCCCCGGCGTGATGATCGGTCAAGGACCGTGGGTCCTCGGAAACGGGCTCATCGGCACCATCGAGGCGCATCTTTCGAGTTCGCCGATGCTGCTTCTCTCCGATTTCAGCGATGCGCCGGGCTTCCAACTCCACGCGCCCTACCAGCAAGGCACCGGCGGCTGGGGCAGCTGGGACGCGCGGCGCAGCTTTGGCGGCCTCACCAAGGCAGTCTTCGAAGCGCACGATCCGATCGCCGCGGTCCAGGCGACGCAGCTCGCATTGAAGCATGCGCTTTCCGGCGAGCGCGGGCCGGTGGCTGTCCTTTACGCCCACGATTCGCTCGCCGGTTCGGTAAAGCCCGATTCTGCGCCCGCGCTTTATCCGACGCGCCACTATCTGCCGCCTCCGCCGCCGCCTCCCGAGCCCTCCGCCCTTACCGCCGCCGCCAAAACCCTCGCCGCGGCGCGCCAGCCGGTTATCATCGCCGGCAATGGCGTGCGCATCGCCAAGGCCTATCGCCCTTTGCGCGAATGTGCCGAGAAGCTCGGACTTCCCGTCGCGACCACGGCCGGAGGCAAGGGCTCTTTTGCCGAAACCCACCCGCTCGCGCTCGGGGTTTTCGGAACCTTCGGCACGGCCGCGGCCAATGCCTATATCGGCGACGCCGATCTCGTTCTCGTCGTCGGCTCGAAGCTTTCCCCCACCGATACGGCCTGGGAGAACCGCCGCCTTCTCGATCCGGCGCGCCAGAGCTTTATCCAGATCGACCTCGAGCCGAGAAACGCCTCTTGGAACTTTCCTGCCGAAGAGGTTCTGATCGCCGATGCCGGGCTTGCTCTTGAAGCGCTCGCCGGCGAAGCGCCCTCCGAGAAGCTCAGGAGCGGCGGCCGTCGCGAGGCGGAATCGCGCGTCGCCGAATATCGCCGCCGCCACGGCTATTTCGACGACCCCGCGAGCCGCTCCGACAAAAGGCCGATCCTGCCGCAACGTCTCATCGGCGACCTCGAGCGGGCGCTGCCGCCGGAAGCGGTCGTCACCTGCGACGCCGGCGAAAACCGCATCCTGATGACGCACTTCTACCGGACGAAGCGCGAAGAAGGCTTTCTCCAGGCGTCCGGCGTCGGACCCATGGGATTTGCGATCCCGGCGGCGCTCGCCGCAAAGCTCGTTTATCCGGAGCGGCCGGTCGTCGCGGTATGCGGCGACGGCGGCTTTGCCATGACCATGAACGGACTGATGACGGCCATCGAGCACGACATTCCGATCACCGTCGTCATCTTCAACAACCGGGCGCTCGGCTGGGTGCTGCACGGCTCCGGCCCCTTTGCCGCCGAGTTCGGCGATTTCGATCACGCGGCGATCGGCCGGGCGATGGGCTGCCGCGGCGTGCGGATCGAAGATCCGGCCGACCTCTTGCCGGCGATCAAGGAGGCCGTCATCGCGGCGACGCCGACCGTGATCGACGTGGTGACCTCCCTCGAAACGACATTCGCCGACATCACCTCGCCTCTCGCCAAGGAAGCTTCGCCGCGGCGGCGCTGACCCCTGGCAAGGGAGACGACGGCGATGCGCATCCCGGAAATCGACGCGATTCTCTCACGCGCCTCTTCCGCGCGAGAGGTGCCGGGGGTGGTGGCGCTCGCGGCGAGCAAGAGCGGCCTCATTTACGAGGGGGCTTTCGGCAAGCGCGATCTCGAAACGGGCGCTGCGATGGCGCCGGATACCCTCTTTCGCCTCGCCTCGATGACGAAGGCTCTCACCTCCGTCGCGGCGCTCCAGCTCGTCGAAGAGGGAAAGCTCGCTCTCGACGAGCCGATCGGGAGGGTTCTTCCCGAACTCGCTTCGCCCCGGGTTCTCGACGGTTTCGATGACAAGGGCCGGCCGCGGCTCAGAGCGGCGCGGCGCGCCATCACGCTGCGCCATCTTTTGACCCACACCGCCGGCTTCGCCTACGAAGTCTGGGACCCGGCGCTCGGGCGTTATCTGCGGGAGAGCGGCGCGCCGTCGATCCTCAGCGCCAAGCTTGCGGCGCTTTCGCAGCCTCTCCTCTTCGATCCCGGCGAGCGCTGGGAATACGGCATCAATACCGATCTCGTCGGCCTCGGCGTCGAGGGCGCAAGCGGAAAAACTCTCGACGCCTATTTTCGCGAGCGCATCACGGGCCCGCTCGGCATGAACGACACCGGCTTTCTTCTGTCGGCCGCAGAGGAGGCGCGCCTCGCCCGCGTGCACCGCCGCCGCGGCGAGGGGACGCTCGAACCGGCCGCTCGCGAAGCCGCCGCAGCGCCGGAGTTTTTCCGCGGCGGCGGCGGCCTTTACGGGAGCGGGCGCGATTACCTCGTCTTTCTCGAAATGCTCCTCGGCGGCGGCAAACGCGAGGGGGTTCGGCTCTTGCGCCCGGAAACCGTGGCGCTGCTCGCGGAAAACCAGATCGGCGAGCTTGAAGCCGGGATCATGAAAAGCGAGATGCCGCAGCTTTCGAACGATGTCGATCTCCTCCCCGGCATAGCGTGCAAATGGGGCCTCGCGACGCTCATCAACGCCGAGCCGGTTCGCGGCGGGCGCAGCGCCGGAAGCCTTTCCTGGGCCGGACTTTACAACAGCTATTACTGGATCGACCGCAGCCGCGGCGTTGCCGGCGTCATCCTGACGCAAATCCTGCCCTTTGCCGATCCCCTCGTCCTCCGCCTTTATCGCGAATTCGAACGCGCGCTTTACCGGGCGCTTTAGGAGCCGGGCGGCAACAGCGGCTCCCCCTTGAATTCGTACCAGAGGAGGATGTCGCGCCAGATGTCTTCGGCGGTTTCGGCGTACCAGAAAAGCTCGCGGTCCTCGGGCTCGATGGTGCCTTCGGCGACGAGAAAATCGGCGTCAAAGACCTGCCGCCAATAGGATTCGCCGACGAGAATGACCGGCACGGGATCGATCTTTCGGGTCTGGGCGAGGGTCAAGACTTCGAACAGCTCGTCCAGCGTTCCGTAGCCTCCGGGGAAGGCGACGAGGGCGCGCGCCCGCAACAGAAAATGCAGCTTCCGCATCGCAAAATAATGAAAGCGGAAGCACAGCTCCGGCGTGACGTAGGGATTGGGGTACTGCTCGTGCGGAAGCATGATGTTGAGGCCGATCGAGTGCGCGCCCGCATCCGCCGCGCCGCGGTTTGCCGCCTCCATGATGCCGGGCCCGCCTCCCGTCATCACCATGATGCGGCCGCCGCGAGCCTTTGCTCCGACGGCGCCGACGAGGCGGCCCAGTTCGCGGGCGACCTCGTAGTACCGAGAGTTGGCGAGGATCCGCGCGGCAACCTCGAAATCGCGTTTGCGTTCCCGGTTCTCCGGGTCCGCCTTGAGGACGAGGGCGCGCGCGTCGCGCCGCCGCCGCGCCGCCGCCGGTTCGAGAAGCCGCGTGCCGCCAAAGACCACGATGGTGTGGGCGACATGACGCTCCTCCAAAAGCGACTGCGTTTTCAAGTAATCGAGCATGAGCCGGATCCCGCGCACGTCGCCGCGGCGCAGAAAATCCGTATCCTCGTCCGCTTCGCGGTAGCTCGGGCTGGCGAGGATCCGATTGACCAATTGCGGCGCGGCCGGATCTTCGCTTTCCGGCTTCGGCCGGTGTTGCGGGAGGGGGCGCTGGCGGTGGCGCGGAGGAAGAGAACGGGGCATTGATGAAGCCTTCCTTGATGAGGAGGTTCGGGGGCGGCTATCCGGCGCTCTGCCGGCCGATGCCGTGAAAGTGTCGTTTGCTGAATTCGAGAAGCGCGAGCACACCGAGACCGCACGCCGCGACAATAGCGAGATCGTCGCCGTGGAGCGGTCCAAAAGCGAAGAGATCGCGCGCGGGTGCGATCGAGAGGACCACGGCAAGAATTGCCGCCGTCGATCCGAGAACCCACCACAAGGCCCGATTGGGTGCGGCGAAGAGAGAGAACCGCGCCGAACGATTGACGAACACGAGTCCCGCATTCGTGGCGATAAGGGTCGTAA
>JAKAOO010000057.1 GCA_021812165.1 Pseudomonadota bacterium
GCCCCCGCCGGGCGTTACCCGGCACCGTGCCTCCGTGGAGCCCGGACTTTCCTCCCTCCGCGCGGAAGCGAAGGGCGGCCATCCGACCGTCTGGCGACTTCATTATTTGGGGTTTTCCGCCGCCGCAGCAAAGGGCGGGGAGGGCGGCGATTGCCTCCCCTCGCGGCCGACTCCTATAATCGCCGCGCGAAAAGGAGAGGGATCGCAATGTCGGTCATGCTCGGTACGCAAGGCTTTCGCTATGAGGTTGTCGAAGATTGGGCGAAACTGCCGCCGGGCTTTCTCCTCGACGCGGATGTCGCCGCCGTCGGCGTTGACGGGAACGACACGGTCTACGTGTTCAATCGGGGCGAGCACCCGATGCTCGTCTTCGATCGTGAAGGCAATTTCCTGCGCTCCTGGGGCGAAGGTGTCTTCCGCCGCCCGCACGGGCTCCATATGGCGCCCGACGAGACGCTGTTTTTGACCGACGACGGCGACCACACGGTGCGCCGATGCACGCTCGACGGCCGGGTTCTCCTGACGCTCGGCATTCCCGGGAAGCCCGCCCCGTACATGAGCGGCGAGCCCTTTCACCGCTGCACCCACACCGCGCTCTCACCCAAAGAGGAGATTTACGTCTCCGACGGCTACGGCAACGCACGCGTCCATAAGTTCTCGCCTGACGGGCGCCGTCTCTTCGCCTGGGGCGAGCCTGGAACCGATCCCGGCCAGTTCAACATCCCCCACAATATCTGCTGCGACGCAGAAGGCTGGGTCTATGTCGCCGATCGCGAGAACCATCGCATTCAAGTCTTCGACGGCAATGGCCGATACGAGGGGCAATGGGGGAACATGCATCGCCCCTCCGGGCTCTTTATGGAAAATGGCCGCCATCCGCGATTTTACGTCGGCGAGATCGGCGGCGGCATGGCAGTCAATTACGAGGTGCCGAACATCGGCCCCCGAGTCAGCATCTATACCGAGAAGGGCGTGCTTCTGGCGCGTCTCGGAGAGCGTCCGGCGGGCCTCGAACCGGGCCAGTTCATCTCGCCTCACGGCCTCGCCGTCGACAGCCGCGGCGACATCTATGTGGGCGAGGTTTCATTCACGAATTGGGGCAACCGCTACAAGGGAAAACCTTTCCCACCGGGACTCAAAAGCCTCAAAAAGCTCGTGAAGCGGGGCTGAGGAAGGGCCGCCTGCCGGCTTTGCGATCGCGACAAAGAGGGTCAGCCATGCGGACTTCCCGCTTCGCCGCCGGCCCGCTAGGATCGCTTGCGCGAAAGGGGCGCAAACAGAGAGGAGGAGCTATCGATGGCTATCACCATGTACCACGCTTGCGTCCCCGTCTTCTTGCAGTTGCTGGGCGGGGTCAAGGGAACCTTGGAAAAGGCCGAGGCGCAGGCGAAGGCGAGAAAATGGGATGAGAGCGTTTTTCTCAATTGGCGGCTTTATCCCGACATGTTCCCTTTCGCCCGGCAGATCCGCCAGGCAAGCGAGCATGCCTTGGCCGCCGGTCGCGCCGCCGGCGTCGAAGTGCCGAAGCTTCCCGACCTCGATACCTCGCTCGCCGAAATGCACGCGCGGATCGACAAGACCATCGATTTCCTGAAGTCGTTGCGGCCCGAGCAGCTCGACGGGCGCGAAAACGCGGAAGTGACGGTGACGGTGGGAGGCCAGCCGCGCA
Source organism: Pseudomonadota bacterium (assembly GCA_021812165.1). Lineage (GTDB taxonomy): Bacteria > Pseudomonadota > Alphaproteobacteria > ATCC43930 > CGMCC-115725 > AP-15. The sequence continues at coordinate 1,670 of JAKAOO010000057.1, forward strand.
CCTTCCGCGCCCAGGCCTATCTCTATCATTTCGCGATGCCGAATTTTTATTTCCACATCACGACCGCCTACAACATCCTGCGCCATCTCGGCATCGAGATCGGCAAGCGCGATTTCATGGGGCAGATGCCCGGCTGAAACGGCTCTCCGCGAGCGACCCCACCCGGGCTCTCCCCCATCAAGGGGGTGAGGACGCGCCGATACCGGAGGCGGCTCCGGCAAAGGCTGGCTAACGGGCGCCGAGGCTTTGTTCGAGGAGGTCGAGGAGGGCCGCGGCGAAAGCGCGCATGTTTTCGAGCCGATCGCTCTTGCCGGTCTCGATCGTCAGCGACTTTTCCACCGGCCCCGAGACGGCGATGGCGCTGTGGCCAGCGGGGTCGCCGTAGCGGTTTCCGGTCGGTCCGGCGGCGCCGGTCTCGCCGAGCCCCCAGACGGTTCCGAGCTGCGTTCGCGCGGCGCGGGCGAAAAGGAGCGCATAGGCTTCGGTGGCCGGACGGATCCCCGCGAGCGCCTCCTCGGGAATGGCGAGAAAGGCGCGGCGGGAACCCCGCGTATAGACGACGGCGCCGCCCTCGAAATAAGCAGACGCGCCGGGAACGGCGAGAAGCGCCGCGCAGACGAGCCCTGCGGTCGAGGATTCAGCGACCGCGATGGTCTCGCCGCGCGCCTTCAAGAGCGCCGCGATGCGTTGTGCAGAGGCCAAGAGTTCCGTGATCATCGCCCTCCCTCCATCCCGCGCGGGATCGGCCCGGCATTCTCCGCACCGCGGCGCACTTGGCAAGAGGGCGCGGTTTGCGAGCTGTTTTGCGGGGATTTCGCGGCGCAGGCTGGGTTCGCCTCTTGCGGCATTTCGCGCCGCGCGCTTTTCTCAGAGGCGGCGCCTTCTGAGGGCTCCAAAACCTCGTTCCCTGGATGTCGAGCGCTTATGACCAACACGCTTCTCACCCTTCACGACCCGGCTGCGGCGCGGCGGTATTACGCGGAGGGGCTGTGGCGGAAGGATACGCTCTATACGCTGCTCGCCCACCATGCTGCGCGGCGGCCCGACGCCTTTGCCTTGCGCGACGCCGAGCGCCGGCTCACCTGGCGCGAACTTTTGGAAGCGGTCGACGCCGTCGCGGCCGATCTTTTGGCGGCGGGGCTCAAACGCGGCGAGAGGGTGAGCGTCTGGCTTCCAAATTGCGCCGAGGCGGTTGTCGTCCTTCTCGCCTGTTCGCGCCAGGGCTTTCTTTGCAACCCCTCTCTCCACCAGAATTACCGGGTCGCGGAAATCGTCGCGCTCCTCACGCGGATCCGCGCCGCCGCCTTTTTCGCCCTTCCCGGCTACGGCACCGACGGCCGAGCCGAAGATATTTTCGCGGCCGTCCGCGCGCTTCCTTCGCTCAGACGGGCCTATGCGCTCGCCGGTTCGGCCGAGGGCGCCGCGCCTTTTCCCACTCGCGCCTCGGCGCTGCCTCCCGCCGACAAAGACCCCGACAAGATCGTCTATCTCGCCTTCACCTCGGGGACGACCGGAGCCCCCAAAGGCGTCATGCATTCCGACAACACCCTTCTCGCCAACGGGCGGGCGATGGTCGCCGACTGGAACCACGACGAGAAGACGATCCTCCTCTCGCTCTCCCCGCTCTCCCATCACATCGCCACCGTCGGCATCGAGCAGATGCTGGCGGCGGGCTTCGAACTCGTCGTCAACGCGCCGCCGCGAGGGCTTTCGCCGCTCGATTGGATCCTCGAATCGGGCGCAAGCTACGTCATGGGGGTGCCGACGCACGCGATCGACGTGTTGACGGAGCTGCGAGGCCGCAGGCTCGATCGCCTCGGCAGGGTCAAGGTCTTCTACATGGCGGGTTCGCCGATCCCGCGCGAGGTCGCGGCGGCCTTTCTCGATCTCGGCGTCCTGCCGCAAAACGTTTACGGGATGACGGAAAACGGCTCGCACCAGTACACGCTGCCGACCGATCCGCCGAAGACGATCGTCGAAACCTGCGGGCGCGCCTGCCGCGCCTATGAGATCGGGATCTTCGACCAGGAAAACCCCGACCGCGAGGCGGCGCCGGGCGCGGTCGGCGAGATCGGCGGCAGAGGGGCGTGCCTGACGCTCGGCTATTTCGACGACCAGAAGGCGACCGAGGATTCCTTCAATCGGGCGGGGTGGTTTATGAGCGGCGATTTGGGGCGGCTCGACGAGAATGGCTGTCTCGAATTCGTCGGACGCAAGAAGGACCTCATCATCCGCGGCGGGCACAACATCCATCCGGCGCGGATCGAGGATCTGGCGATGCGCCACAAAAGGGTGGTGCGCGCCGCCGCCTTTCCGATCGCCGACGCGCGCCTTGGCGAGAAAGTCTGCCTCGCGCTCGTCTTCCATGAAGGGGAGAGCGCGCGAGCCGAGGAGATCCTGCGCCATCTCCACGCCGAGGGGCTCTCGATCTACGACATGCCGGAATATTTTCTGGCGATGGCCGAGTTCCCACTGACGGCGAGCGGCAAGATCCTGAAGCGCGAGCTCGCCCTTTGGGCGAAGGAGGGGCGGATCGCGCCGCAGCCGGTGCGCTGGCAAAAGCCGGCGCAAGGGTAGCCGCGGCCCGGCCGTATCGATGCCGTCGCCCGCGTCTGCTCAGCTCGCCACGGCGCCGAGGTCGGCGTTCAGTTGCGCGAAGTTGAAGCCGGGCGCAAAGCCGTTCTCCTCCGCATCCTGCGGCAGAATCGCGTAGGCTTCGTCGACGCACTCGTCCCACCACGCCCAGGTGCCCCTCTGCGTGTTCCCCCAGGTCAGCACGGTGACGACGTTCGCGTCATAGGCAACGGCAAAGACCGCGTGCCCATCGTTTGTCAGAGGTCCCGGCGTCCATGGCTGATGTTGATCGAATTCCTCGACGCAGTTCTGCTGCACCTGGAACCCGAGATAAACGCCACCGAAGAGCCGGATCGCCTGCTCGACATGGGGGTGATTTTTCGGATCGATGCTGGCGTAGTTGAGGACTTTGTCGCCGGAAACTTTGTGCTGGCGCCAGTAATTGAGCACGTCGAGCTCGTTGAGCCCGGTGTCCTGACCGCCCGTCAAATGGAAATAGAGCTTGACCACGGCCGGCTTCGCCATGATGTCCCGCCTGCCGATGAGCCCGCGATAGGTCGTGGTGGCGTGCGCCAGCGCGGCGATCGTGCAGTCTCCGAGCGTGTCGTTGCCGTCCATCGGGAAGAGCCGGGTCGGATCGCTCGTCCCCAGCTTCGTGTAGACCTGGTCCAGGACATTCCAGTTCGGCGGCGGCGGGCTGATCGCCGGCGTCAGATAGTTTTTGAAGCGCAGCGTGCGGTAGTCGAGTTTCGGCGGGTGCTTTCCGAATCGATATCCTGGCATGTGACGCCCTCCTCCCAACCTGGCCCCGTCGGCCAGCGCGGAGGATTATAACCGCTCCCCCTTTCGGGCGCCGTGAGCGAAGTTACAGTTTGGCCGCAGGCGAGGAGAGAGTCGCGAAGAGCTCACAGCATCCCGAGTTCGAGCCTGGCTTCCTCGGTCATGCGTTCGGGGGTCCAGGGCGGGCTCCAGACGAGATTGACGCGCACGTCGCTGACGCCGGGGTCGTCGCGGATCGCTTCGCCCACTTCGCTCGGCATGTTGGCCGCGACCGGGCTTGACGATCGCATGGTAAATTTACCATATTGGTGCGAATGAAGCCGGTCCTCTGGATCGCCAGCAGCAAGGACGACATCTCCGCGTTGCCGGCGCCGGTGAGGGCTTCGTTCGGTTACCGGCTGCATCAGGCGCAGCGGGGCGAGATCCCGCTCGATACGAAGGCTCTGGCGCAGTTTGGCGCCGGTGTTTTCGAACTTCGGGAGGTTTTCGATCGCAACAGTTACCGCTTGGTCTTTGTCTCGAACCTCAGGACGGCGATCTATGTGCTACACGCCTTCATGAAGAGGTCGAAGTCCGGGATTGGAATGCCGAGACGAGATATTGAGCTGATAGAGGCCCGCCTTCGGCGGGCGCGTGCACTGGATGCTGAGGAGCGAGCATGACGGAGATCCCGTTTCATCGAAGCAGCGGCAATGTTTTCGCCGACATGGGCTTCACGCGGGCCGAGGCGGCAGAGCTCACGGCGAAGAGCGCGCTCATCGACGCCATCGGCGAGACGATCAAAGCGCGCAAGCTGACGCAGCTCGAAGCGGCGCGGCTATGCGGCACCGACCAGCCGACGCTCTCGAAGGTCCTGCGAGGTCGTATGGAAAGCGTAACCATCGATCGCCTTACGCTCTGGCTGACCGCACTCGGCCGCACCGTGGAAATCCGCGTGCACCCTTATGCCGCCGGGGCCGACTCTGGGGAACTCGTCGTCAGCTCATGACCTGTTCAGCGCATAGGCGGCACGCCTTGCATCCCGCCGTCTATGCTGTCTCGCTCCAGCGCTCACAGCATCCCGAGTTCGAGCCTGGCTTCCTCGGTCATGCGTTCGGGGGTCCAGGGCGGGCTCCAGACGAGATTGACGCGCACGTCGCTGACGCCGGGGACGTCGCGGATCGCTTCGCCCACTTCGCTCGGCATGTTGGCCGCGACCGGGCAATTGGGGGTCGTCAGCGTCATCTCGACATAGACGAGGCCGCCCTTCTTGACGACGAGATCGTAGATGAGGCCGAGATCGACGAGGTTGCACGGGATCTCGGGGTCGCGCACGGTTTTCAAGGCTTCGAGAACGGGCCCTATGAGCACCGCGTCGTCTTCGCCCTCTGGCGGGCGCTCCGCTTCGCCCTCGCCCTCTGGCGGGCGCTCCGCTTCGCCCTCGCCCTCGGGCAGGAAATCGAAATAATCGGACTCTTCTCCGCGGTCTGCCATCGGCCTATTACCTCGTCGCGCAGCTCAGCGTTTGCGGGGACACCCCCCTCGCCCCACCCTCTCCCTCCGTGATCCCCGGATCAAGTCCGGGGAGGGGGCGAGGGGGAGAAAAAGGAAGGCACCACCACAAATTAGTTTCCTCTCCCTCGCCGGCCGGGGGAAAGGGCAGGGTGAGGGGGCCGGCCCAAGAACCCTCCGCAACCGGCGCCACCGGCACGTTCGCGAATTTCCATAAGCCGGTGCTACTCCGTCGTCACCTTCGCCGCGCCGTTTTTGAGCGCGGCTTCGAGAGCATGCCAGGACAGGGTCGCGCATTTGACCCGCGCCGGATAGGCCTTGACCCCGAACAAGGGCTCCAGCCGTTCGAGCGCCTCCTCGAGATCCTCGCAGAGCGCCCCATCCGCGCCGCCCGGGACCTCGCGAAAGAGTGCCTCGCAGGCCGCCCCCGTCACGCGGCTGTGAAACGCGGCAAAAAGGGCGCGCGCTTCGGCAACCGTCTTCCCCTTCAACACCTCGGTCATGAGAGACGCCGCCGCAGTCGAAATCGCGCAGCCGCGCCCCTCGAAGCTCACATCGGCGATGCGCTCGCCTTCGACCGCAATATAGACCGTCACGCGGTCGCCGCAGAGCGGGTTATGTCCTTGCGCCTTGTGCGTCGCCTCGGGGATCGCCCGCAAATTGCGCGGGTGGCGGCCGTGATCGAGGATGATCTCCTGATAAAGTTCGCGCAGATCCATCATCGAAGAAAGATCTCCCTTGCGGCTTCGATCGCGGCGGCGAGAGCATCGATGTCGCGCTCGTCGTTGTAGACGCCGAGTGAGGCGCGCGTCGTTCCCGCGACGCCGAGCCGCTCCATCAAAGGCTGCGCGCAATGATGCCCGGCCCTGACGGCCACATGATGCTGATCGAGGACGCTTGCAACGTCGTGCGGGTGAACGCCGTCGAGATCGAAGGAGAGAATGCCGAGGCGCCGCTCGCCGGCGCCGAAGAGACACAAGTCGGGGATGCGGGAGAGCTGGTCGGCGCCGTAGGCCGTCAGCGCCTCCTCGTGCTCGCGGATCGCCTCGCGCCCCAGTTCCTCGATGAAATCGAGCGCGAGGGCAAGCCCGACCGCGCCCGCGATGTTCGGAGTTCCGGCCTCGAAACGGTGGGGCGGGTCCTGATACAGGGTCTTCTCGAAACTGACATGGAGGACCATGTCGCCCCCGCCCTGCCAAGGCGGCATCGTTTCGAGAAGCTCGTAACGGCCGTAAAGAACGCCGATCCCGGTCGGGCCATAGAGCTTGTGCCCCGTCATCGCGTAAAAGTCGCAGTCGAGCGCGCGCACATCGACGGGAAGGCGCGGCGCCGCCTGGCTGCCGTCGATCAAAACCTTCGCTCCGTGCCGATGCGCGAGCCTCACGACCCTTTCGACGGGCACCATCGCTCCCGTCGCGTTGGCGACATGGGTCAACGCGACGAGGCGGGTTCTCTCCGAAAAGAGCCCCTCGAAGGCGGCGAGATCGAGCCCGCCCTCCGCATCGATCGGCGCGACCACGAGGCGAATGCCGATGCGATCGCGCAGAATCTGCCAGGGGACGATGTTCGAATGGTGTTCGAGCTCCGAAATGAGGACCTCGTCGCCCGGCCGCAACGTTGCCGCGCCCCAGCTCCCCGCGACGAGGTTGATGGCCTCCGTCGCGTTGCGGACAAAGACGATCTCGCGCGCGTCGGCCGCATTGAGGAAGGCCTGTACCGTCTCCCGCGCCTCCTCGTAGCGCTCCGTCGCGCGCTCCGAGAGGCGATAGACGCCGCGATGCACGTTCGCGTATTCGCGCCGGTAGAATTCGGCGACGCCGTCGATGACGCTTCTCGGTTTTTGCGCGCTTGCGCCGGAATCAAGAAAAACGAGCCCCGGGTTGTTCGCGAAGATCGGAAATTCGCGGCGCAACCGGGCGGGCTCGAACCTGTTGGCCCGCGGCGAAAGGGAGGGAGCATTTGCCGCCGTCATGCCTCAATCTCCAATGCTTCGAGGCGCCGGGCGAGGCGCGACAAAAGATGCGCGCCGAGCGGCCCCTTTTCGGCGTCTCCCAGAACCTCGCGCAGAAAAGCCTCGATCATGAGGCGCCGCGCCTGCGGAAGCGGGATGCCGCGACTGCGCAGGTAAAAGAGCGCCCCTTCGTCGATGTCGCCGATCGCGGCGCCGTGGCTGCACTTCACGTCGTCGGCGAAAATCTCGAGTTCGGGTTTGGTGTCGATGGCGGCGCGCGGGGAGAGGATGAGGTTTTGCGAGAGCTGGTGCGCGTCCACCTTTTGCGCGCCGGGGCTGACGGTGATGCGCCCTTGAAAGGCGCCATGCGCGCGGCCCGCCGCGACCATCTTGACGAGCTCTCGGGTCTCCCCTTCTGGCGCGTCGTGTTCGATCGCCGTCACGATGTTTGCTTCCTCGCGGCCCGAAAGAAGCGCGGCCGCGTTGAGAATGGAGCGCGTTCCGACGCCCTCGCTCTTCACCGTCGCTTCCTCCCTGACGGTGCGGCCGCCGAAAAGGAAGAAGGAGGAAAAGAGATGCGCGCCCTCGCCGAGCGTCACCGTCCCATCGCCCATATGCACCGCATCGCGCCCTTCTTCGACGAGCACGACGCGGGAAAGCGCGGCGCCTTCGCCGAGCGCGACCCTCAGAACGTCGTTGCGCCAATAGCGCCCTTCGCCCAAAAAGCTCTCGAAAAGCGTCGCGCGGCTCTTCTCGCCGAGCGTCACAAAGCTTCGCGTATGGAGAGAAGCGGGCGCCTCGGCCGCAAAGAGATGAAGGATCTCGATCGGGCGTTCGAGCGCAACCCCGGGCGCGAGGTCGAGAACAAAACCGTCGCGGAAAAAGGCGGCGTTGAGGGCGGAAAACGGCCTGTCCTGAGCGCCGCCGAAGGGCTCCGGCTGCGGCGCGAGAGCGGCACGAAAACGCGCGGGCGAACGCTTTATCGCCACCTTGGTCGAAATGAGAGTGACGCCCGCCGGCAGTTCTCTGAGCGAGGAAAGCTCGGGAGCAAAGACGCCGTCGAGAAGAACGAAGCGAAGGCCGGGGCCGGCGATTCCCGCTTCCGAGAGACGCGAGACGAGGGCGGCGCTGGGCCGGCTCACGGCCTCGTCGCGCGGCAGGATCGGGCTCTTCAGAAGGGAGTCGAGATTGATATAGCGCCAGGATTCGCTCTTCCGGCTCGGGAACCCCATTTCGCCGAAGCGCGCGAGATTTTGCTCGCGCCCGCGAAGAAGCCAAAGAGGCTCGCCCGACGGGCGGGCGAAGGCTTCGAGGTAAGGCCGCGCCGCGGGCGGGACGCCCCGCGAAATGGCATTTCGCGGGGACCCCTTCGCGGGGAAGTCGATGACGCGCGCCGCGAGAGGCTCGCTCATAGGGCCTCGCCCTCCTGCGCGTAACCGCGCCGTTCGAGCTCCGCCGCCAGCTCCTTGCCGCCGCTTTCGACAATGCGGCCCAAATTGAGCACATGCACCCGGTCGGGCTCGACATAGCCCAAGAGGCGCTCGTAATGGGTGATGAGGAGGATCGCGCGATCGGGCGCGCGCATGGCGTTCACTCCGCGCGCGACCGCCTTCAAGGCGTCGATGTCGAGGCCGCTGTCCGTTTCGTCGAGAATGGCGAGGCGCGGTTCGAGCATCGCCATCTGCAAGACCTCGTTGCGCTTTTTCTCGCCGCCCGAAAAGCCGACATTGACCCCGCGCTGCAAGAGTTCTTCATCCATTTCGAGGAGTTTCAGCTTCTTCCTGACGGCCCGCAGGAATTCTCCGGCGTCGAATTCCTTCTCGCCCCGGTGGCGGCGCTGCGCATTCAAGGCGGCGCGCAGAAAGTACATGTTGTTGACGCCCGGAATCTCGACCGGGTACTGGAAGGCGAGGAAGAGGCCTTCGCACGCCCGCTCCTCGGCAGGCATCGAGAGGAGATCGCGGCCGCGGTAAGAAACACGGCCCTCGACGCGATAGCCCTCGCGCCCGGCGAGCACCGCGGCCAGCGTCGATTTCCCCGAACCGTTCGGCCCCATGATCGCGTGCACCGCGCCTTCAGAGAGCGAAAGGTCGATGCCGTGCAGGATCTCGCGCCCGTCGGCGAGAGAAACGCGCAGATTGGAGATTTCAAGCAAGGGATCGCCCATGAATGCCTCAGAGCCTGTGTAGGAACGCCCGAAGGCAGTCATTCCGGGGCGCGGGCGCCGCCCGCGAGCCCGGAATCCAGGAGCGCTCGCTTCCGAGATCGCGGGAAAAGCCGACGTTCATAGATTCCGGCTCTCCGCTTCGCTGCGGCCGGAATGACGAGGGGCGTGTCGTTCCGTTCCTCGCATCATCCCACACTGCCTTCGAGGCTGACGGCGAGGAGCCTTTGCGCCTCGACCGCGAACTCCATCGGCAGCTCCTTCAAGACTTCCTTGCAGAAGCCGTTGACGATGAGAGAAAGCGCGTCCTCTTCGCCAAGACCCCTTTGGCGGCAGTAGAAAAGCTGGTCTTCGCTGATCTTGCCCGTTGTCGCCTCGTGCTCGACGCGCGCGGTCGGATTGCGCATCTCGACATAGGGCACGGTGTGGGCGCCGCAGCGGTCGCCGAGGAGGAGCGAGTCGCAGCGCGTGTAGTTGCGCGCGCGTTCTGCTTTCGGCAGAACCTTGACGAGCCCCCGATAGGTGTTCTGGCCGCGCCCGGCCGAGATGCCTTTCGCCAGGATCGTCGAGCGCGTGTCTTTGCCGATATGGATCATCTTCGTTCCGGTATCGGCCTGCTGGCGATTGTTGGTGATCGCGACCGAATAAAATTCGCCGATCGAATGGTCGCCTTCCAGAATGCAGCTCGGATACTTCCAGGTGATCGCCGAGCCGGTTTCGACCTGGGTCCAGGAAATCTTGGAACGCGCGCCGCGGCAGTGGCCGCGCTTCGTCACGAAGTTGTAGATGCCGCCCTTGCCTTCGGCGTCGCCCGGATACCAGTTCTGCACCGTCGAATATTTGATCTGCGCGTCCTCATGCGCGACGAGCTCGACGACGGCCGCATGAAGCTGGTTCTCGTCGCGCTGCGGCGCGGTGCAGCCTTCGAGATAGCTGACATAGCTCTCGCGGTCGGCGATGATGAGGGTGCGCTCGAACTGTCCCGATTTCGCGGCATTGATGCGGAAATAGGTGGAAAGCTCCAGAGGGCAGCGCACGCCCGGCGGGATATAGGCAAAGGTGCCGTCGCTGTAGACGGCCGAATTGAGCGCAGCAAAGAAATTGTCGTTCGGCGGCACGACCGAGCCCAGATAGCGGCGCACCAGATCCTCGTGTTCGCGCGCGGCTTCGCCGATCGAGCAGAAGATGATGCCGAGTTCGGCAAGCTTCTCCTTGAAGGTCGTCGCCACCGAGACGCTGTCGAAGACGGCATCGACCGCGACCCCGGCCAAGGCCTCGCGCTCTTTCAAAGGGATGCCGAGCTTTTCGTAAGTGCGCAAAAGCTCGGGATCGACCTCGTCCAAGGATTGCAGGGCGGCCTTTTGCTTCGGCGCCGAATAATACGTGATCGCCTGATAATCGATCGGCGCGAGATGAAGCTTCGCCCAGTTGGGCGGCGTCATTTCGAGCCAGTGCCGCAGCGCCGAAAGGCGCCATTCGAGGAGCCATGAGGGCTCGCGCTTCTTCTCCGAAATGAACCGGATCGTCCCTTCATCGAGGCCGGGAGGCGCGCTCTCCGCCTCGATCTCGGTGACAAAGCCGTATTTGTAGCCCTCTTCGGAGAGCGAACGGACGGTTTCGCGGCTGTCGAGCGGGGTCATGGCGAGGTTCGAGGTCCTTCGGGTTCATGCCGTTCCGGCAACGAGGCGCCGATCTCTGAAGACAACGCAAAAATGTAAGGCGTCACCATCTCCTCGAGCGTGATCGCCGCCAGAGCCGTTCCGACGGCCCGGTTGATCGCGGCCCAATGCGGGCGCGTGGGGCAATAGTTGGTGCGCGCGCAATCCTCGACATGGACCGAGCATTGGGTGAGGCCGATATCGCCGTCGATCGCCGCGACGACCTCGGCGAGAGAAATCGCCACCGCCTCTCGCGCCAGGCGATACCCCCCCGAGGCGCCGCGCGTCGCCGTCACGAGCCCCGCGCGCGCGAGCGCTTTCAAGAGCTTCGCGACCGTCGCCTGCGGCAGCTGCGTCGCGGCGGCGGCCGCCGAGGCCGTCACCTGCCGCTCGCCGTCGGCGGCGAGGAAGGTGGCGACGATGACGCCGTAATCCGCAAGTCGGCTGAGGATGATCATCGCAATTCCGGGGAGCGCTCGGCGATCGGCCCTGTTTCCAATTCGTACCAAATCAGTCCGCTATACCGGCCTATATGGCAAGCCGGCGCGAGCCGTCAACCCCGCTGCGGCCATTTGGTTGGCGTCGCCGACCGCGGTCGATGTGATTCGGCCAAGGAATGCTAGGTCGCCGGAAGCGCCAAGGTCCGCGCCAGCCACGATGTGACGATCTCGACGATCGTTTCCTCGCGGCCGACATAGAAGTGGTCGCAATCCGGCACGATTGCGACGTCGCAAGCGCCTCCGGCGCGAGCCGCGAACTTTTCCGCGGGGTACTGGTCGGGCGGCTCCCGGTCGCCGCGGATGAAGAGCACGGGACAGGAGACCCGGGGCGCGAGATCGAGGATCGCCGGCATCGAGACCATGCGATCGAGAAAGCTCTCGGCGCTCGTCACATACCACCATCCGGGCATGAGAAGGAGATCGCGGCCGCGGCCCTCCGCAACCATCGCGCGCGCCGCGGCGGTGATCTCCTCGAGCCGGTCGCCGGCCATCAGTCCTCTTCGGCTGGCGCTCGCAACACCCTCGCTGCCGCCGGCATGGGCGGAAAGGAGCACGAGCGCCGGCGTCTCCGGGTGATCGGCAGCATGCTGCACCGCGAGCATCCCGCCATTGCTGTGCCCGATCACGACCGGGTTTGGAAAGCCCCGCTCCGCCATCCAGGCCGCGGCATACCGGTTGTCGGCAATCCCCTCGGCCGTCGTTTGAAAGGCGGCGCCTTCGGCCAAGCGGCTGTCGCGGACCGAGAGGATGTCATGGCCGCGGCGGTTGAACGCGAGGCAGGCGAAACCGAGCTTTGTGAGCGCCGGCGGCAGAAAACGCGGAGCGCCGACATAAAAGTTCATGGTGTTGCCATGAAAGAGCACCGCGCCGCCCGCCGTGGCGCCCTCTTCGGGCTCGTAGTATGCGCCGTCGAGCGGCAGAGTGTCGGTCAGAATGGTGACGAGTTCGGTTCGCATCTGCATTCCTCTTCGCTCATCAGGAACCCTGCCGCAAGTTTGCCGCTCGCGGGCGAGGTGCTAAGATCGCCTCTCCGCGGCGGCCTGCCGGCACCCGCCGGCTGACGAATTCATCTGAGGGAGGGATCGATGATCGAGGCGTCGAGCGAAATTCGCGATGGCATGCGCATCGATTGGGACGTCCCGATCACGATGGACGACGGCATCGTCTTGCGCGCCGATGTGTACCGGCCGATCGCCGAGGGCCGCTACCCGGCGATCATGAGCTACGGCCCTTACGGCAAGTGGCTGCATTTCGAAGACAATTATCGGGATCAATGGCAGCGCATGTGCGAGCTGCACCCCGACGTTCCCTCCGGCTCGAGCAACAAATACCAGTGCTGGGAGGTCGCCGATCCCGAAAAATGGGTGCCGGAGGGCTATGTCGTGATCCGCGTCGACAGCCGCGGCGCGGGCCGCTCGCCGGGCGTCATCGACATCTGGTCGGCGCGCGAGGCCCAAGACTTCGCCCGGTGCATCGACTGGGCCGGCGAGCAGCCATGGTCGAACGGCAAGGTCGGAACGAACGGCATCTCTTATTACGCGATGAATGCGTGGCAGGTCGCCTGCCTCTCGCCCCGGCACCTCGCGGCGATCTGCATCTGGGAGGGTGCGGCCGATTTCTACCGCGACATGGGCCATCACGGCGGCATTTTCTGCAACGGCTTCGCGGGGGACTGGCCGCCGGCGCAGATCTGGACGGTGCAGCACGGCAAGGGCCGGAACGGTTTTAGGAGCCGCATGACGGGCGACTGGGTTGCGGGCCCGCCGACGCTCGGCGAGGAGGAACTCGCCGCCAATCGCCACGACTTCTTTACCGATGTGCGCGGCCACACGCTCGCGAGCGATGAATATTGGGTCTCGCGCATGCCGGATTGGTCGAAGGTCCGCGTGCCGCTCTTCTCGGCGGCGAATTGGGGCGGACAGGGGCTCCATCCGCGCGGCAATTTCGAAGGCTTCATGCGCGCGGCATCGGCAGAGAAATGGCTCGAAGTGCACGGGATCGAGCACTGGACCCACTTCTATACCGATTACGGCCTCGGCCTGCAGAAGAAGTTCTTCGGCCATTTTTTGAAAGGCGAGGATACCGGCTGGAAGAGACAGCCGAAGGTCATGCTGCAAGTCCGCCATCCCGGGGAACGCTTCCTCGCGCGCCACGAGAGGGAGTGGCCCCTGGCGCGCACGGAGTGGACGAAGCTCTACCTGCGGCCGGGCGACGGCAGCCTCTCCGGGGCGCCGCAGGAGGCGGCGGCGACGGCGAGCTATAGCGGTTTCGGCGACGGCGTCAGCTTTTTGACCCCGCCGCTCGAACGCGAGACCGAGATCACCGGCCCGCTCGCCGCCAAGCTTTTCGTCTCCTCCGCGACCGAGGACGCCGATCTCTTCCTGGTGGTGCGGGTGTTCGCGCCCGACCTCAAGGAGGTGACGTTCCAGGGCGCACTCGACGCGCACACCCCGGTGGCGCAGGGGTGGCTCAGGCTCTCGCATCGAAAGCTCGACTCTCGGCTCAGCTTGCCTTATCGCCCCTACCACACGCACGACGAAGTGCAGAAGCTGACGCCGGGCGCGGTCTATGAGGCCGATGTCGAGATCTGGCCGACCTCGATCGTCGTCCCCAAAGGCTATCGCGTCGCGCTCAGCGTGCGCGGCAAGGATTACGAATGGCCGGGCGGGGCGGGGAAAGGCTTGGCGACGCTCGGCAAGGCCTGGACCGGCGTCGGCCCGTTCCGCCACAACGATCCCGCCGACCGTCCCGCTTCCGTGTTCGGCGGCGAAGTCACCCTCCATGTCGGCCCCGAACGCCAGGCTTATCTGCTCCTGCCGGTGATCCCGCCGAAGTAGCGCCTTCTTCCGTCAAGCCGCCGCTTGCCGATCCTTCATGCGTTCGCTCACATCCAGGATTTCGATGCCGATGACCCGGCCGTCGGCATCGAAATCGAGCATGATCCCCGGCGCAACTTCCTCGGTCTCGGTCGATTTGACATCTTCTGGACCGAACCAAACGAAGATCGCATCGGCCTCCGGGTCGTAGGAAGTCCTGATCATCGCTTGGCTCCTCTGTCGAAATGGGTGGTGATCACCAGGATATCGTCGCCGCACGCCCGATGCACAACCCGTAAAACCCGGCCGCCACGTTCGGCGATCGCCTTGTAGCAGCGCGTGCGCGCCGGATGTCTCGGGTCCGCCTCGACCCGATCCGGTGCGCTGAGCGTCCGTTCGATCCAAGCGACGGCGATGCCCCGCGTTTGGATTGCTTGTCGCGCGTGTTTCGTGAAGCGGATCATCCCGTAGGAATTAGTGGGACCGGCGACAGCAAGGAGGGGCGGCCGCGGGCGCCCCCCTCTTGGTGCGTCTCCCTCTCCCCGCTTGCCTGCGGGGAGAGGGTTGAGGTGAGGGGCCCTTGCTGCTCAGGTCTCGTAGCTGGAGAAGCGCACGGTCTGGGCGCGGGCGCGATAGTCGGTCTTGACGTTGACGAGGGCGACCCGGCCCTCGTCCACCTTCTTTTGCGCGCGCAAGAGAGCCGGGCGGATCTCTTCGGCGTTTTCGACGTATTCGCCGTAACAGCCGAGGCCCTCCGCCATCTTGTCGTAGCGGGTGTAGCCAAGCTCGCGCCCGGGCTTGTCGCGCTCGGGATCGGCGGTCCAGCCGCCATTGCAGCTGACGATGCAGAGAAGCGGCAGCTTGTGGCGGACGGCGGTGTCGAGCTCCATCGCGTTCTGGCCGAAGGAGCCGTCGCCGTGAAGGCAGATGACCTGGGTTCCGGGCTTTGCCGCCTTGGCGCCGACGGCAAAGGGGAGCCCGACGCCCATCGTCCCGAACGGTCCCGAATTGAGGCGATGGCCGGGCGTGTAGGTCGGGATCGATTGCCGCCCGTAATTGAGGATCTCCTGCCCATCGACGCTCAAGATCGCGTCGCGCCGCATCAGGTTTTTCACCTCTTCGCAAAGGCGAAGCGGATGGATGTCGCCGTCCGTCGGATAATTGGCGCCCGGGCGCGTGCGCTTTGCCGCCTCGCCTTCGGCAAGCTTCTGCCGCCAAGGGGCGAAGCGCTCGCTCGCCTTGCCGTCGATCGCTTCGTTCAATTGCTCCAGAACCGACCGGCAATCGCCGACGATCGGGATATCGACGGGGCGGGCCGAACACCCGAGCTCGACGGGATCGATGTCGATGCGCGCGATCCTCGCCCTCTCGTTGAAGCGCGGCGGCAAGGCGTGGCCGATAACGTAGTTCGTGCGGGTCCCGAGGATGATGATGAGATCGGCCTCGCGGAAGGCGCTCGAACGCATCGAAAGATAGGAATAGGGGTGGTCGTCCGGGAGGACGCCGCGCCCTTGCGGCGTCGTGTAAAAGGGAATGCCGGCCTTTTCGACAAAGGCCCGCATCGCGTCCCACGCTTGCGACCAGAGAACGCCGCTCCCCGAGCAGATGATGGGCTGCTTCGCGCCTCTGACGGCATCGACGAGCGCGGCGATCGCCTTGGGTTCCGCATAGGGCCGGGCCCGCAGATGCGGCCGCCCGGCATAGCCCCAATCGACCTGGCTCTCGTCAATCTTGGCGTAAAGCATGTCGCCCGGCCAATCGAGGTAAACCGGGCCGGGCTTGCCATTGATCGCCGTCTGGAAGGCGAAGTTCACCTGTTGCGGAACGCGCTTCAAATTATGGATGCGGTCGGCGTGCTTGACCCAGCCGCCGAGCGCCTTTACCTGGTCGATCTCCTGGAAGACCTGGCGCCCGAACTGGCCGATCGGGCTCGAACCGCCGATTGCGACGACCGGGCAGCAGTCGATGAGGGCGTTGGCGAGCCCGGTCGAAAGATTGAGGGTGCCGGGGCCGCTCGCCGCCATGCACACCCCCGGCCCTTGCGTCACGCGCGAATAGGCTTGCGCCATATAGGCCGCGCCCTGCTCGTGGCGGGTGTCGATCATGCGGATCCCTTGCCTGATGCACGAGGTCTCCGCGTCGAGCATCGGCCCGCCCATCAGATAGAAGATGTCCTTGACGCCTTCGGCTTTGAGGCATCGCGCGAGAATTTGATAGCCGGTCAATTCCGCCATCTTGGCTCACTCCTTCTAGGTCGTTTCACCGCCCGGTCGCCGGCGATCAGACGATTCCCTCCCGGCACAGTACTTCGACATCGGTGGCGCTCATCCCGAGCCACTCGGAAAATACCTCGCCGTTATGCTGTCCGAGCAGAGGCGCCGGCGCGATCTTTGGCGGCAGGCCGTCGAAGCGTACAGGCCAAGCCGTCATCTTGTAGGGTCCCGAGGGATGCTGGACGACCTGCAAAATGCCGCGCCGCTCGAAGCTCGGTTCGTTCATGAGTTCCATCGTGTCGAGGACGGCGCCGACGGGGATACCGGCGGCGCCGAGCGTGCGCATCGCCTCGTATTTGTCGTAACGGCGCGTCCACTCGGCGATCATCGAGTCGAGTTGCGCGCGGTGCTCCCTCCTCGCCTCGACCGTCTCGAAACGCGAGTCGCCGATCAGATCCTCGCGCCCGATCGTCTTCAAAAGGCGATGCCAATGTTCGGCCTGGCGCGCGAAGATGTAAACGTAATCGTTGGAACCTCCGGGCGCGCAAGGAAAAATCCCGCAGGGCGGCGCGCTGTCGGCGGCCGTCCCCGCGCCGTTGCGGTTGGCCGCCTTGCCGGTCACCGCCTGATGCTGAAAGCCGATGCGGATGTAGTGGAGCATCGCATCCTGCATCGCCACTTCGAGGCGCCGGCCGCGGCCGCTCGCCTGCCGCTCGTAAAGCGCGCCCAAGATGCTGATCGCCATCAGCATTCCGGTTCCGGTGTCGGCCAAAGAGGGACCGGGCTTTACCGGAGGGCGATCGGGCTCGCCGGTGATGCTCATGGTGCCGCCGCAGGCTTGCGCGATCATGTCGAAGGCGAGGTTTTTCTCATACGGGCTCCCCTCGCCGAAGCCTTTGACCTGAGCGTAGATGATGCCCGGGTTGAGGGCGCGGATCACGTCATAGCCAAGGCCGATGCGTTCGATCGTCCCCGGCGCCATGTTTTCGATCATGACGTCGGCCTTTTTCGCCATCTCCTTGACGAGCGAGAGGCCGCGCTCGCTTTTCAAATCGATCGTCACCGATTTCTTGTTGGCGTCGAACTCGAAAAAGTAGAACGAGTCGGGGCGCCCGGGGCCCTTGGCAAAGGCGTTTCGTCCGGGCTCGCCGCTTTTCGGGTTTTCGACCTTGACGACTTCCGCGCCAAGCCAGGCCAGCGCCTCGGTGCAGGAAGGGCCGGCCTCGAATTGCGTCAGATCGAGAACGCGCACTCCCGCAAGACAGTTGAGGGGCGCCGCAACGTGTTCCATCGCTCGCTATCCTTATTTACCGCTCGCTTTGCCGCAGGATACCGCAGCAAGCCGCGGGGCGGAAATCGCCAAATCGCGGCGACGCTTCCTCTGACGGCAAAACTGCTTTGCAGAGAGCGCGCAACTCAGCCGCAGGCCCGCCGCCCCTCACCCCACCCTCTCCGCCCCCGAGGTGTATGGACCGGGGAGATAGTGAACGGATGTTCGGGGACATGGTGAACACATTCCACGATT
>JAKAOO010000058.1 GCA_021812165.1 Pseudomonadota bacterium
CGGCGCAACGACATGATCGACACTTCCCCCCACGGCATCGACAACCCCCTTCCCGAGGCCGTCCATAATCGTGGAATGTGTTCACCATGTCCCCGAACAGCCGTTCACTATCTCCCCGGTCCATACAGCACGCGGGGCGAGGGAGACGCCTCTCACCCGTTTTCGGCGAGGATTCTACCGGCGAGGTGGAGGGAGCCGCAGATGAGGATGCGAGGGCACCCGGCGAAATAATACTTCGCGGCGACCCCGCGGCCGCCCTCCCCTCGCGCCGCGATCCGCGCGACGGCCGCGGCGACGCTTTCGGCGCGCTCGGCGTCGATCCCGAGCGCGCGCGCGGCCGCGAGGATCTCCTCGGGGGGAAAGGCGTTCTCTTCGCCGGGAATGCCGACGGCCATGAGGCTTTGGGTCCGGCTTGCGAGCGGGGCGAGAAAGCCCTCGACGTCCTTGCTTTTGAGCATGCCGACAACGAGGTGGAGCGGGCGGTCGCGCCAGAGGCGTGCGGCCTCGGCGAGGACCTTGCCGGCTCCCGGGTTGTGGCCGCCGTCGAGCCACACTTCCCATCCTTCGGGAAGCGCCGCGAGGAGGGGCCCGCGCGCGAGGCGCTCCAGACGCGCCGGCCATTCGATGTGGAGGAGCCCGTCTCCGATCGCTTCCGGGGAGACGGCAAACCCTTCGAGACGCTCGAGCGCGGCGATCGCGGTCCCGGCATTGACGATCTGATGGGGACCCAAAAGCGAGGGACGCGGCAGATCGAGTTGCCACCTCTCTCCTTTGTAACGCATTCCCGCTCCCGCCTCTTGCGCGACCCACTCGCGGCCGAAACGGAACAGCGGGGCGCCGACGGCGCGGGCGCGCGCCGCGATGACGCTCTGCGCCGCAAGCGGTTGCGGCGCCACGACCGCCGGGCGCCCCTTTTTCAGAATCCCCGCCTTCTCGGCGGCGATCGCCGACAGCGTCGAGCCCAGAAACTCCTGGTGGTCGAGGGAGATGGGCGTCAGCGCCACGACCGCCGGGGCGGGAATGACGTTCGTCGCGTCGAGACGCCCGCCGAGCCCGGTTTCGAGAAGGACGATGTCGGCCTCTGCGCGGCTGAACGCGAGAAGCGCTGCGGCCGTCGTGATCTCGAAATAGGTGATGGGCTCGCCAGCATTCGCCCTCTCGCATTCTTCGAGAAGCGCGAGCAGCGCCTCCTCCTCGATGAGGCGCCCGGCAACGCGGATGCGCTCGTGAAAGCGCACGAGATGCGGCTTTGTAAAGGCGTGAACGCGGTATCCCGCCCTCTCCAGAGCCGCGCGCATGATGGCGATCGTCGACCCCTTGCCGTTCGTTCCGGCGACGTGGATGACGGGAGGAAGGAAGAGATGCGGGTTCCCGAGCCGCTCGAGGAGCCGCTCGACCCGGCTGAGAGAGAGATCGATCTTTTTGGGATGAAGCCGGTAGAGGCGTTCGAGAACGCGGTCGCTGGCGAAGAAAGGCGCGGCGCTCATGAGGCCGGCGCCGCCGCCTGCGGCCGGCCCTTGTGCAAATGCCCGAGAAGGCGCCCCAAAACCGCCGCAAGCTCATGCCGCGGCACGACGAGATCGACCATTCCGTGCTCGTAGAGGTATTCGGCGCGCTGGAACCCGTCGGGGAGCTTTTCGCGGATCGTCTCCTCGATGACGCGCGCGCCGGCAAAACCGATTTGGGCGCCGGGCTCGGCCAAAATGAGGTCGCCGACCATCGCCAGCGAGGCCGAGACGCCACCCGTCGTCGGGTCGGTCAGAACGACGATATAAGGAAGCCCCTTCTCTTTGACCCGGTCGGCGGCGAGGATCGTCCGCGGCATCTGCATCAGAGAGAGGACGCCTTCCTGCATGCGCGCGCCGCCCGAGGCCGGAACGACGATCAAGGCGCACTCGTTTTTGACCGCGAGATCGGCGGCGGCGAGCATCGCTTCGCCGACGGCAAGTCCCATCGATCCCCCCAGGAAGCCGAACTCGAACGCCGCGACGACCGCCGGGACGCCGCCGATTCGCCCCGAGGCGACGGCGATCGCGTCGCTTGCGCCGAAATTCGCTTGCGCTTCCCGCAGGCGATCGAGATAGCGCCGCCGGTCGCGAAAGCGCAAAGGATCGGCGAGCACTTCGGGGAGCGCGCTGCGCTCGAACGCGCCCTCGTCGAAGAGGATCTTGAGGCGTTCGAGAGCGCCGATCCGCAGATGATGGCCGCAATTGCGGCAAACGTGGAGATTGGTTTCAAGCTCGCGATAATAGAGCATCTGCTCGCAGCCGGGACATTTCTGCCAGAGATTGTCCCGCACCTCCTTTTTGGCGACGACCGCCCGGATCTTGGGAAGAACGAAATTGGTGAGCCAATTCATCGCGCGCGCCGCATGGGGAAGGGCTGTGGGGTCATCTTATCCGGCTCCCAAAAGCAACAGGCAAGGCGCGGGCGAAGATGGCAAGATGGCCGCCGAAATTCGGGGAACCCCGTGATTGCGATTTCGTTCGGCCTCCTGTGCGCCGCGGTTCTCCTCGGCGGCTCGCTCGCGATCCGCTTTTTGCGCGCGCCGCCCCAAAACCCGCCGCCGCAGGCTTTGGCGCTCGCCCACGGCGCGCTCGGCGCTTCGAGCCTCGCCGTCCTGCTTGCCGCTCTCAAGCTCGTGCCCCTGCCCCGCGGCATGGGCACCGAGAATTTCGGAAGGGTCGCGGCGGGGCTTCTCGCTTTCACCCTCCTTCTCGGCCTCATCTTTCTGTGGGGGTCTCTCAGCGGCAAAAGGCCGGCCGAAACGATCGTCGGCGCGCACGCGCTTTTTGCCATCGCCGCGTTCGTCCTTCTCCTCGCCGTCATCGTGCTCGCCTGACCCCGCGCCGCCAACAGGGATCGAAACCGAACGGAGGCGGTTGCGAACGAGAGCCGGAGGTCAGTGGCGCCGCCGCGCGCTCAGCCCTCTTCGAGGCTGGCGAAATAAAGTTTCGGGTCGGCGGCGCGCACGCGCGCTTGCGGCAAGCCGAGTTCGCGGCGGACGATGTTGGTACCCTGAACGAGAGAGACGCATTTGTAGTACGCGATGCGGCGCGAGAGCCCCTCGCGCCCGAACCCGCAATCGGTGGTGACGAGGAGCCTTTCGGGGGGAATGAATTCGAGCGCGCGCCGGATGAGGGCGGCGACGTGTTCGGGTTGCTCGACGAGCGTGTTCGTATGGCTGACGACGCCGATCCCGATCTTCTTCTCGGTCTTGTATTTCGCGAAGAGCGGCAGGTCGCGGCCGCCGCTCGAGGCGCATTCGAAGGTGACGACGTCGGCGTCGAGCTCTAAGAGATAGGGAAGCGCCCGCTCGTAGCTCGGGACCTCGGGGTAGACGCGCTGCTGGTTGGGGTTTCCCCAGCAGGTGTGCACCCAGATCTCGGCATCGACGCCTTTGAGCTGGCGGTTGAAGGCTTCCGTCTGGAATTCGAGGTCGGCCTCGCCGCAGTCGCCCTGCCGGGTCATGCCGTGCTGGCGCGGCTCCTCGACCTGGATCACCGGGCAGCCGGCGGCGGCGAGCTCCCGGAACTCGGCGTTCATGATGTCGCAAAGGTCGAGAATAAGCGCCTTGTCGTCGGCGTAATGCTCGTTCCACAGCATGCTCGCGAGAGCGGGCGCGCAGATCGCGCCGAATTTGACGGGGCGGTCGGACAGCCTCTGCGCGACTTGCCAAAGCGCCGCGTATTCGAGGGGCCCGCGCGTCAGCTTCTCCTTGACGATCGCCGGCTGATAGGCCTCCTGAACCTCGTAAAGGATGTGGCCGGGCTTCAAACCGAGGCGCCCCATCCAGCCCTGCGAGGTGCTCCTGTGGCCCCTAATCCCGCCGAGCCTTTCGATCGGATAAAAGAACCAGGATTTGCCGCCGACCGCGAGGTCGAACCGGCTGTCGCCGTCGGAGAGGATGTCGAGCCCCGCCGCCTCCTGCGCATTGATGATGGCGGCGACGGCGTCCTGATACTGCTCGCGGAACAGCGAATCCCCCATTGCCGCCTTGAAGGATCGTCGTTCGAGGCTTCGATCGAACCACAAGGGGCGCGGGTAGGAGCCGGTGATCGCGGTCGCGAGCTTTATGTCGCGGGTCGTGTTCAGCATGGGTCAGCCCTTCGTGGAACGTGCGGCGCGAGGATAGCAGTCAGACCGCGCCGCGAAAACGGGCCCGACATCGTTGACTGTGCCGCTCTTTCGGCCATATCTCGATCGAAGTGACATGGTGATGAGGTCGTGTCATGTCTGCTCGAGCACGGATAAACCGGCAAGGCCGCATCGTCATCCCGGCGGAATGCCGAGCCGCGGCGGGGCTGAAGCCCGGCGACGAACTGATCGTCGAGGCGGTCGGCGAAGGCGAATTGCACCTGCGGACACCGGCACAGGCCATCAAAGCGGCACAGGCCATTGTCGCGCGCCGGGTTCCAAGCGAACGCGATCTCGTCGCCGAACTGATCGCTGAGCGTCGGGCCGAAGCGCAACGTGAATGACGATCTGATCGTCGCGGATGCGTCGGCCATTCTCGCATTGCTGAAAAAGGAGCCATTTCGCGGCTTCGAACCTCGGCGTCTCTTCCGGGCGATCATCAGCGCCGTCAATTTCTCAGAGGTCATAGAGCGGCTTTGTTCCGGTGGCCTCACCGAAGCGGAGGCCGACGGAACGGTGGCGGAGCTCGACCTGCAGGTGGCCGATTTCGGCCGGACACCGGCCCGCATTGCGGCGCATTTGCGGCCCCGCACCCGTCATGCCGGCCTGTCGCTGGGCGACCGCGCCTGTCTCGCTCTCGGCCTCGTTCTCGGCAGGCCGGTCGTCACGGCCGATCGGGCGTGGGCGAACCTCGATGTCGGCGCCGATGTGATCCTGATCCGTTGAGCGAGCAGTCGCAGGCGTATAGGCCGCTCGGCCGAAAGTCGGAACCGTGTCCGACCATCGCGGGGGTCCTCCGGTCAGCTCCCGCCGCGCAGCGGATTGAAGAATTCGACGACGCCTTCGAAATGGCGTTCGTTGGCGGTTGCGACGATGCACCCATTCGCCGCGGCGGTTGCCGCGATCATCGTGTCGAGCGCGCTGCGCGGGCGTCCTGATGCGGTTCCCTCGGCCATCATGCGCCCCCACTCGATAGCGGCTTCTTCCGAAAACGAAAGGATCCGGCCTTGGAAGAGCGCCTGCGGCCCCGTCGGGCCGGCAAACCACGCCTCCAGATCGCGGCGTCTCTTCCCTCTCGGACTTTCGAGAATGCCTCGCCAGATCTCCGCGATCGTCAGAGTGGTGACGAAAAGGTCTCGGTCGGCCTGGCTCTCGAGCCATCGGGTGAGCGACGGCGAGGGCCGGGCTTTGACCGCTTCGCTGAGGATGTTGGTATCGAGAAGGTAGCGCGTCACAAATCAATTTCGCGCCCAGGGGTGACCTCGCGAGCGAAGTTCAACTCGGCGCCAACGAGGGGCGAGCCGCGCAGTGCCGCATAGATCCCTCCGCGGCGCGGGGGCTCCTCCCCGATCTGCCGCATCACGTCGGCCCGCAGCCTCGAGGCGACCGCGTCGTCAATGGCGAGGCGCCTGGCGAACCTGCGGACCAGATCCTTATCCTTCTCCGAGCCGCGCACTTCGTAACGGCTGATTCCGCGTTCGGCGAGGTGGCGGCGGTGGTTTGGTACGGCGCGTTTCTGAGAGGCTCTCATGGTCGGCTCCCGCGATGGCCGGGTATATAGCCGGCCACAAGCGCCCGTCAACGAGCCGGCGCCGCGATTTCGGAGCAGCGATACCTGCGGCGACGCCGCTCACTCGAACGTCAGCACCGTTCGTGCGACCTCGCCCGCCTTCATCGCGCGGAAGGCTTCGTTGATGTCGGAAAGGCGGCCGCGTTTCGTCACCATGGCATCGAGATCGAGGCGGCCCTGGCGGTAGAAGTCGAGATAAAGGGGGATATCGGTGCGAAAGCGGTTCCCTCCCATGCGCGCATCGTGAACCCGGCATTCGGGCCTTATCGCCATCCACGGGAATTCGATCGTCGCGTCTGGCGGGAGAACCCCGACGATCGTCGCCGTGCCGCGGATCGCGAGGCTTTCGATCGCCTGGCGGCAGACTTTGGCGTCGCCGATCGCTTCGAAGGCGTGATCGACGCCCTTGCCGCCTGTCAGGGCGCGCACCGCTTTGACGGGCTCTTCCTCGCTGCTGTTGACGAAATGCGTGGCGCCGAGGCGAAGCGCCATCTCGCGTTTGCTCTCGAACTTGTCGACGCCGATGATCGCTCGTGCGCCGCCGATCCGCGCGCCTTGAACGATCGAAAGACCGACCCCGCCGCAACCGAAAACGGCGACGGTCTCACCGGGCTTGAGCCCCGAGCTTCGAAGCGCCGCACCAACCCCGGTCAAGACGCCGCAGCCGACGAGAGCGGCGCGGTCGAGCGGGATCTCGGGATCGATGCGGACGAGCGAATTCTCGTGAAGAAGCATCTTTTCGGCATAGCTCGAAATGCCGATGAATTGGCGAAAGGGCTCGCCCTTTTGCGAAAGGCGGGGCTTCGCGCTCTCGGGCCGGGTGACGATGCCGCCGGTGCAGAGATTAGGGTGCCCCGAAAGGCACTCTTCGCAGTTTCCGCAAAAGCCGGAGAGGCAGGCGACGACATGGTCTCCGGCCTTGACCGAAGTGACCGCGGAACCGACGGCCTCGACGACCCCCGCGCCTTCGTGCCCGAGGACATAGGGCCGGTCGAGCGGAAACCGCCCGAGCCCGTCGACGAAGTGAAGATCGCTGTGGCACACGCCCGTCGCGACGGTGCGCACCAGAACCTCGCGCTCAGAGGGCGCGTCGATCTCGACCCGCTCGATCGATAGGGGCTCCAACACCTTGCGGAAGACCGCCGCCTCGATTTCCATCTCTCCGCCTCTGCGAAAACCGCCTTCGGATTTCGCCGAGCTTATCGCGCGCGGCGCAAAGGAGAAATCGGATTTCTGAAGATCTGAAGAAAAGAGTGAGGGTGTCGGCGGGCATCATCCCGCGGCAGCGGCGGCAGTTGAGCCAGGCGCCGCTCCAGCGACCGATAGCCCGCGGGCGGCCGGGACGGCAATGGGTAACGCTCTGATATTGAAGACGCGGTTTCCGGCGAGACTCTAAGGATCGAGCTCGCTGTCCCAGTAGAGATAGTCGCGCCAGCTTTCGTGCAGATAGCCCGGGGGAAAGCCGCGGCCGTTCCGCTGCAGCTGGTGGGTCGTCGGCTGCAGCGGGCGATGGCGCGGAAACATGCCGCTTTCCTGCGGCAGACGGCTGCCTTTCCTGAGATTGCAGCCGGTGCAGGCGGTCACGACATTGGTCCAGATCGTGCGCCCGCCGCGCGATTTCGGCACGAGATGATCGAAAGAGAGTTCGTGCGTCGGGTAGTGGTCGCCGCAATACTGGCAGCAAAAGCGGTCGCGCAGGAACACGTTGAAGCGAGTGAAGGCCGGGTAGCGGGCAGCCGGAACATATTCCTTGAGAGAGACGACGCTCGGCAGGCGCATCTCGACGGAGGGGCTGCGCACGCGCACGTCATAATGGTCGACGATGTTGACGCGATCCAAAAAGACCGCCTTCACCGTCTCTTGCCAGGACCAGAGCGACAGAGGGAAGTAGCTGAGCGGGCGGAAATCCGCGTTCAGAACCAAAGCCGGCCAACCGTCGAGTCCTGCCGTCCCACTCATCCCTTTCCGCTCATCTTCGCGTCACCGCCTTCTCATCGCGAGAGGGCCGCCGCTTGATAACGGATCGGCGCGGGCGATACAAGCCGGAGAAGCCGACTTTCCGCCGGCTGCGGCATGGGTCACCGCGTCGGAACCGGCGCCTCACCGTGATAATCGTAAAATCCGCGTCCGGTTTTGCGCCCGAGCCAGCCGGCTTCGACATATTTGACGAGAAGCGGACACGGCCGGTATTTGCTGTCGGCAAGCCCCTCATAGAGCACCTGCATCACCGCAAGGCAGGTATCGAGGCCGATGAAATCGGCGAGTTCCAATGGCCCCATCGGGTGATTGGCGCCAAGCTTCATCGCCGTATCGATCGCCTCGACGGTGCCGACGCCTTCATAAAGCGTATAGACCGCCTCGTTGACCATCGGCAACAGGATGCGGTTGACGATAAAGGCCGGGAAATCTTCGGCCGCAACCGGAGTCTTGCCGAGCTTCAAGGCGAGGTCGCGGGCGAGGGCGAAAGTCGGCTCGTCCGTGGCGATGCCGCGGATCAGCTCGACGAGGCTCATCATCGGCACCGGGTTCATGAAGTGCATGCCGATGAATTTGCCGGGCCGATCGGTGGCGGAAGCGAGCCGGGTGATCGAGATCGATGACGTGTTGGTGGCGATGAGCGCTTCCGGCTTCAAAATCGGCAGGAGCTTTTTGAAGATCTCGCGCTTTATTTCCTCCTTCTCGGTCGCGGCCTCGACGAGGAGATCGCACCTCGAAAATGCGGAAAGATCGGTCTCGATACGGATCCGCCCCAGCGCCGCTTCTTTCTCCGCCTCGCGGATCGTGCCGCGAGCGACCTGCCGCGACAGGTTCTTGTCGACTGTTCGGCGCGCCCCCTCGAGCCTCTCGGCGCTCACATCGTTGAGGAGAACCTCGAACCCGGCGAGTGAGCAGACATGGGCAATCCCGCTTCCCATCTGCCCCGCGCCGACGATCCCGATCACGCGAAGGTCGGAAAGCTGCATCACCCTTTACCCGCGGCGCGCGAGCTCGGCGTCGAGCTCGGGCATGATCTTGAAGAGATCGCCGACAATGCCGTAATCGGCGACGCTGAAGATCGGCGCTTCTTCGTCCTTGTTGATGGCGACGATCACCTTCGAATCCTTCATTCCGGCCAAGTGCTGGATCGCTCCCGAAATGCCGACCGCGATATAGAGCTCGGGCGCGACGATCTTGCCCGTCTGCCCGACCTGATATTCGTTCGGAACGAAGCCCGCATCGACGGCGGCGCGCGAGGCGCCGATCGCCGCCCCGAGACGGTCCGCGACCTTTTCGAGAAGCTGGAAATTCTCGCCCGATTGCATGCCGCGCCCGCCGGAGATGACGACGCGCGCGCTCGTCAGTTCCGGGCGCTCCGATTTCGAGAGTTCGGCGCGCAGGAATTCCGAGACGCCCGCCGATCCGGTCGCAGAGATCTCCTCGACGGCCGCCGCGCCGCCTGACGCTTCGACCGCCGGGAATGCGGTTCCGCGCACCGTCAACACCTTCGTGGGATCGCTCGACTGCACGGTCGCGAGCGCGTTTCCGGCATAGATGGGGCGCACGAAGGTGTCGAGAGAGAGGATGGCGCTCACATCGGAAATCTGCATCACATCGAGAAGCGCCGCCACCCGCGGCATCAGGTTCTTTCCGGCGGTCGTCGTCGGCGCGAGGAGGTACCCGTAAGAAGGCGCAAGTCTGACGACGAGAGGCGCCAGATCCTCGGCGAGAATGTGTTCGTAGGCCGCGTCTTCGGCCAGCAGCACCCGCTTCAGGCCGGCGACCTTCGCCGCGCTTTCGGCGACCCCGCGGCAGTCTTTCCCGGCGACGAGACAATCGATTTCGCCGCCGCCTTTCTCTTTGAGTTCGCTCGCGGCGGCAAGCGCGTTCAAGGTCGCCGACTTCAATGCCCGATTGTCGTGTTCGGCAATGACGAGAACGGCCATCAGATCACCCTCGCCTCGTTTTTGAGTTTATCGACGAGCTCGGCGACCGAGCCGACCTTTTTGCCGCCTTGGCGTTTCGGCGGCTCCTCGACCTTCAAGGTCTTGAGCCGCGGCGCGACATCGACGCCGAGGCTTTCCGGCGTCACGGTCGCGATCGGCTTTCGCTTCGCCTTCATGATGTTGGGAAGGGAGGCGTAACGCGGCTCGTTGAGCCGCAGATCGGTGGTGAGGATCGCCGGGAGGACGATGCGGATCGTTTCGAGACCGCCATCGACTTCGCGCGTCACTTCGGCATGGCCGTCGGCGATAACGAGCTTCGAGGCAAAGGTCGCTTGCGGCCAGCCCAAAAGCGCGGCCAGCATCTGCCCCGTCTGATTGCAGTCGTCATCGATCGCCTGCTTTCCCAGAATGACGAGTCCGGGCTTTTCTTCGAGGACGACCGCTTTCAGCAGCTTTGCCACGGCGAGAGGCTGCAGTTCGGCGTCGGTTTCGACGAGGATGCCGCGATCGGCGCCCATGGCGAGCGCGGTGCGGATCGTCTCCTGGCATTGCGCGACGCCCAAGGAGACTGCGACCACCTCCTCGACGGCGCCTTTTTCCTTGAGGCGCAGCGCCTCCTCGACCCCGATCTCGTCGAAAGGGTTCATCGACATCTTGACGCCCGCCGTCTCGACGCCGCTCTTGTCGGCCTTGACCCGGACCTTGACGTTGAAATCGACGACTCTTTTTACCGCGACCAGCGCTTTCATGTCTCCCCCAAGTCCTGGTCGCCGCCGGTCGGCGACCGCGGGGATTGTGCACGCGCGAAGGGCGAAGGCAAGAGCGTCATTCGCCGCGGGGTCGGTTCGCGCCCGCTACCCACAAAACGTCGCGCACGCCGTTGTCGTTGACGCGCCGGGCAAGCACGAAGAGGTGGTCGGAAAGCCGGTTGAGATATTTGACGGCTTCGGGGTTGACCTTCTCCTTTTCGGCAAGCTCGCAGAGGAGCCTTTCGGCCCGCCGCGTCACGGTTCGCGCGAGATGGAGAGCGGCCGCGGCCGCGGTGCCGCCGGGCAGAATGAACGAACCGAGCGGCGCGAGCCGCGCGTTCATCGCGTCGATCTCGCGCTCGAGCCGCGCGACCTGCAGGGCGACGATGCGCAGCGCGCCTTCGGATTTTCTGCCGCCTTCGGGTGTGGCGAGATCGGCGCCAAGGTCGAAAAGGTCGTTCTGGATGCGGGCGAGCATCGCGTCCTCCTCGCCCTCGACATGAAGCCGCGCGAGGCCGATCGCGGCATTCGCCTCCTCGACCGTGCCGTAGGCGGCAACCCGCGCCGCGCTTTTTTTGACGCGCGTACCGTCGGCGAGCGAGGTTTCTCCGCGGTCGCCGCCGCGCGTGTAGATCCGAGTGAGGCGAACCACCGTCAGCGGGTGCCGATGAACATCAACGCGGCGAGAAGCAGAAGCGCCAACCCCTGCAAAATGACGCGCGCCTGCATCAGCTTGTTCGAACGCCGCGGGTCGCCGCCCTTCATCAGCGTGCCCACCCCCAAGCCGAGAACGACGAGGACGCCGAGGAGCGCCGCGCCGAGCAAAATGGTCAAGATGAGCTTCATCGCCGTGATCCCATCCAAAAGGGGCCGCCGCAGAGGCGAAGGAGGGCTTCGGCCTCCCCTTTTGGAGAATGCGCCATTCCTGCCGAATCCTCAATTAATCTGCGCGCGGGGGCCGTTTTTCGCGCCCTCCGCACGGCGTCAATGGGGCTCGCCCTGCGTCTCAAAACCTCTGGGATAGGTCGAGAAGAGATTGGGATCATGCGGCTTCAATGCGCCCGATTGCGTCATCGTGACCGCCGAAATATCGTCGGAGATGCCGTTGGGGTTGAGGGCGGTGGGTCGCCTCGGCGCTCCGGGAGTGCACGCGGCGACGACAAGCGAGAGGCAGGCAACGGCTGAGACTCGGGCGGCAAAGCGGGCGGCGCTCATCACTTCCTCCGCTGTTCGAGGGGGGCGGCCTCGAGAGCTCGATAAAACCATGGGCGAGGATGCCTGCGCCAGCGAAACCTTTGCGCTCCTGCGGCGCTTCTTGACCGCGGCACTCCTTTCCCCTACAAGATAAAGAACGATGACGAGGGACAATCGGCACCAGCGGCGAATTACGATCCCGAGCCTTTTGCGGGCTCGGGCTTTTGCCGTTTCCATTCTTGCTGCCGAGGATCCCTTCCATGTCGCCTGTCGCCGCCAGTCTTTCTGACCAGCACTCTCCCGTCGCCTATTTTCTCGTCCGGGCGCATGCCGAACCCGGGGTCATGCCCCGCGTTCTCGAACTCTTTGCGAAACGCGGTCTCGTGCCCTCGCTGTGGCTCGCGCGGGTCGCGCGCGAAAACGAGCTGACGATCGAGGCCGAGATGCCCGGGCTGCCGCGGGACACGATGGATTATCTCGCCGCCTCGATGCGGCAAATCGCCTCGGTGGCGGTGGTGCTGGCCTGCGAGCGGCGTAATCTCGGCACCTCCTGACGAGGCTCTCTTTGATGTCGTTCAGCGAGCGGATCGCCTTTTGCAACAGCTATGAGCCGACCCGCGCGATGCCGCTCGTCGCCGGAGAGGCGCGCATCGGCCGCGTGCGCCGCGACAACGCGGCCATCCTCTCGCGTTTCGACGGCGTCTTTGCCGCCGAGAAGAACCTCCTGCGCCTCGTCGCAACGGGCGACGCGGCGGCCGTCAGCGCTGCCGTCGATCGGGTCGTCGATGGGCTCGTCAGCGAAGGCCGCATCCCCAAATGGCGCAACGAGACCTTCGACGTGGCGGCGCACTGGGGCGATCCGCCGGTCTTTCGCCTCGACCGCGGGGCCGTGCCGTTTTTCGGCTCCCGCGCCTATGGGGTCCATTTGAACGGCTTCAGCCGCAAAAGAGGCGCGCTTTATTTGTGGATCGGGCGCCGCTCCGCGACGAAACGCGTCGCCCCCAATAAGCTCGACAACCTCGTCGCGGGCGGAATCGCAAGCGGCTACGGCGTCGAAAAGACTCTGGAAAAAGAGGCTTTGGAAGAGGCGGCGATCCCTTCCGAGCTGATCGCCGGCGCGGTTCCCGTGGGCGCGCTCTCTTATCGCATGGAGACGCGCGAGGGGATCCGCGACGATGTTCTTTTCACCTATGACCTTCAACTGCCGATGGATTTCGTTCCCCAAAACCGCGACGGAGAGCTTGTCGAGTTCACGCTGATGCCGGTCGAAGCGGTTCTTGAGCGCATTCGCACGACGAGCGACTTCAAGTTCAACGTCAATCTCGTCATCCTCGATTTTGCGGTGAGGCACGGCGTATTGCGCCCGAGCGAGCCCGAATATCTGGCGGTCGCGACCGGACTTCACTGCGGACTCGACTGAGGAAAAGCCCGAGGATGAGACTTGCGCTTTCGGGGCCGGAGCGCCCGCCTCTCGCCGGCGGCAAGCCGCGCCGTCTCGTCATCCTTCTGCATGGCCTCGGCGCCGACGGCAACGATCTGATCGGCCTTGGCCGCTTTTGGGCGCCTTCTCTCCAGGACACCCTTTTTCTCGCGCCGAACGCGCCGTTTCCATGCGATCTCGCCCCATACGGCTTTCAGTGGTTCAGTTCCCAGGACCGAAGCCCTGAGGCGAGGCTTGCCGGGGTGCGGGCGGCGGCGCCGATCCTCGACGCCTTTATCGACGACGCGCTCGCGCAGAACGGGCTCGAAGCCTCTGATCTCGCCCTCGTCGGCTTCTCGCAAGGGACGATGATGGCGCTTCATGTCGGGCTGCGCCGGCAATCGCCTGTTGCCGGGATCCTCGGCTATTCCGGCGTCCTTTTCGCGCCGGAACTCCTTTCGGAGGAACTGCGCTCGCGGCCGCGGGTCTTCCTCGCGCATGGCACGGAAGACCCGCTTCTTCCCTTCGAATCGCTCGCCGCGGCGGAGGCGGCGCTCAAATCTTTCGAGGTTCCGGTCGAAAGCCTCGTCTGCCGCGGCCTCGGCCATGCGATCGACGAGGACGGGCTCTTGCGCGGCGGCGCCTTCCTCAAAGCCGCGCTGAGCCGCAAAGAGGGTCCCTAAAGCCGCGGCCGCCGGAAACCCTCGCTTGCCCCGGCGCGGTTTTGGTTCGCCGGGGGCTCGGTTCGGGACGCCCGCTGCGCCTGCGCGCGCTCAACGCGGAGGCGGAGGACCGTAGGCCGGGGGCGGGGGAGCATAAGGCCGGGGCGGCGGAGCCGCGTAAGCGCGCGCTCGATACCGATAGGCCCGACCGCAAGCGGCTCCCGCATGATAAAACGGCCAACCGTAGTTCGGGCAGCGCTCATAGGCCGAGGGCGGCGTGCCGATGCCGATGCCGAAGCCGTTGCCGAAATCCCACCCCAGATAGGGCTGCGCGATGGCCGCCGGGACCGCCACGGCGCCGAGTCCTGCCACGGCAACCGCCGCCGCGATCAATTTCCCGAACCGCCTCGTGCGAGTGTTAGCGGACATAATAAACCTCCGTTCTGTCCGATACATCTGTACCGCCAACAATCGATCCGGCGGCATCGTTCCCAATTGCGCGCTCGCGTGGATCGGCATCCACCGAATCATCTTTGGGATTCGTCTCGCCATGATTGGGTGGAATCCCGCGCTATCCTTAGGGGAGGGAACGCCACGGCGCCTTTTTAAGAGTGTGCGACTTCCGATTCTGGCGCAAATCGCGCACGAATACCGACGAATTGCAGCCTACCGTTGCGCAAAGCGCTGTCGTTGGAAAGAAACTCCGCTCCGGTTAAACTTGGAATCGTCTTTCGCAAGCGCGATTTGGAGCGGATGGGCTTCTTATTTCGGGGCAGACGCGAATGAGCCGCCGGCAGAACCCGGAGCGCCGCGCAAATCCGCTTCTCTCCGGCCGCTGCGGGCGCGAGCCCGCGGAAGCGATGCGCCGCATCAACGCCTCGATCGATTTCGACAAGCGGCTCTGGGAAGAGGACATCGCGGGCTCCAAGGCGCATTGCGCGATGCTCGTCGCGCAAAAGATCCTCTCGCCCGAAGACGGGGCGGCGATCCTCGATGGGCTCGAGCGCATCGCCGCGGAGATCCGAAGCGGCAGCTTCCCGTTTCGCGAGGAGCTGGAAGACATTCATATGAACGTCGAGGCGCGGCTTTCGGAGCTGATCGGCCCTGCGGCCGGGCGCCTCCACACGGCGCGCTCGCGCAACGACCAGGTGGCGACCGATTTCCGGCTGTGGGTGCGCGCCGCGATCGACCGCCTCGATCTCGCCATGAAGGCGTTGCAACAGGCCTTGATCGAACGCGCCGAAGCCGAGGCCGAGACCCTCATGCCGGGCTTTACCCATCTGCAGACGGCGCAGCCCGTCACTCTCGGCCACCATTTCCTCGCCTATGTCGAGATGGTCGGGCGCGATCGCTCGCGGCTTGCCGATTGCCGGCGGCGCCTCAACGAGTCGCCTCTCGGCGCCGCGGCGCTCGCCGGCACCTCCTTTCCGATCGATCGCGAGGCGACCGCCTGCGCGCTCGGCTTCGACCGCCCGGCCGCAAACTCGATCGACGCCGTCTCCGACCGCGATTTCGCGATCGAGTTCCTGGCGGCGGCGGCGATCGCCGGAATGCATCTCTCGCGGCTCGCCGAGGAAATCGTGATTTGGGCGAGCGAACCCTTCGGGTTTATCGCGCTTTCCGCGGCCTTTACGACCGGCAGCTCGATCATGCCGCAAAAGCGAAACCCGGACGCCGCCGAGCTGGTTCGCGCCCAGACCGGGCGGCTCAACGGCTCCCTCGTCGCCCTTCTGACGGTGATGAAAGGCCTCCCTCTCGCCTACGCCAAGGACATGCAGGAGGATAAGCTGCCGGTCTTTGCGGCGGCGGATTCGCTCCTCCTCGCTCTCGAAGCGGCGAGCGGGATGGTGCGCGACCTGCGCCCCGATCGCGAGCGCCTGCGGCAGGCGGCGGAGCGGGGTTATGCGGGCGCGACCGATGTCGCCGATTGGCTCGTCCGCGTTTTGGATCTGCCGTTTCGCCGCGCCCATCGGGTGACGGCGGAGATCGTTCGTCGCGCCGAAGAGCTGGGCCTCTCCCTCGCCGAGCTTCCGCTCCCGGAGTTGCAGGCGATCGAGCCCGCCATCACCTCCGAGGTCGCCGAACTCCTCGATGTCACCCGCTCGGTCGCGAGCCGAACGAGTTTCGGAGGCACGGCGCCCGTGCGCGTGCGCGAGGCCGCGGCCGAGGCACGCCGGAGGTTCCTCGAATGATCTCGAAGCTCCGCTCGCCGGGAGCGCGCGTTCTCCCGACTCTCCTTCTCGCTTTCGCTCTCCTTGCGCTCTCGCTCGCGGGCTGCGGCAAAAAGAACGAGCCGTTGCCGCCCAAAGGCGTGCCCAACACCTATCCGCGGCCTTATCCGAGTGTCTGAATTCTTCACCTATGAAGAGGGCGAGCTTTTTGCCGAGAAGCTGGCGATCGCCCGTATCGCCCGCACCGTCGGAACGCCCTTTTATCTCTATTCGGCAGCCGCGCTCGGCGCCCGCTACCGGCGATTTTGCGAGGCTTTCGCGGCGGAGCGGCCGCTTGTCGCGTTTGCCGTCAAGGCCAATTCCAACCTCGCCGTGCTCTCCCTTTTCGCCGAGCTCGGCGCGGGCGCCGACGTCACCTCCGAGGGCGAGCTCGCCCGCGCCCTCGCCGCGGGGATGCCCCCCGACCGCATCCTCTTTTCGGGCGTCGGCAAGACGAAACGCGAGCTTGCGGCGGCTCTCGACGCCGGGATCCTCCAGATCAATGTCGAATCGGCGCCCGAGCTCGAAGCCCTCTCAGCCATCGCCGAAGAAAGGGGCGAGGCCGCGCCCGTGGCGCTGCGCGTCAACCCCGACATCGATCCCCGCACGCACGCGAAGATCGCCACCGGCGGGAGAGAGCACAAATTCGGGATTCCCTGGCGCGAAGCGATCTCCCTTTACCGGCGTGCGGTGGAACTTCCCGGAATCAGGCCGGTCGGCCTTGCCGTCCACATCGGCTCGCAGGTCGTCGAAATCGACCCCTTCCGCCGCGCTTTCGAGCGGATGGCCGAGCTGGTCAAGGCGCTTCGGCAAGACCGACTGCCGATCGAAAGGGTCGATCTCGGAGGCGGCATCGGCATCCGCTACAAGGACGAGAGGCCGCTCGATCTCGAAGCCTACGCCGCGCTCGTGCGCGAGATCTTTCTGAGAGAGCGCCTCGATTTCGCCTTCGAGCCGGGACGCTTTCTTTGCGGCCCTGCGGGCCTCCTCGTCGCCCGGGTCGTCTATGTCAAGGAAAGCGGGGAGAGGCGGATCATCATTCTCGATGCGGCAATGAACGACTTGATGCGCCCGGCGCTTTACGGCGCGTGGCACGAGATGCTGCCGATCCGCCTTTCTTCTCTCGATGCTCCGCCCCCTCCCGCCGACGTCGTCGGGCCCGTATGCGAGACGGGCGACACCTTTGCCGAAGGCCGTCGGCTGCCGCCGCTCGCCGCCGGCGATCTCGTCGCCTTTACCGCGGCGGGAGCCTACGGCGCCGTCATGAGCTCGACCTACAACAGCCGTCTCCTCGTTCCGGAGGTCCTGGTTTCGGGCGAGCGCTTTGCCGTGATTCGCGCGCGAAGGACCTATGAAGAGCTGCTTCGTCTCGATGCCGTTCCCTCTTGGCTTTCCGAAGCGGCTCGGCAAGCGGCGACAGCCTCATGAGCAGCACCCCCTTCGCGCCGCCCATCTTGAGGCGACTTCGTTTCGCCCGTTGGGCGCTTGTCTGGGAGAGCGCCTGGCCCGCATTCGCGCCGGCGCTCGGCGTCATCGGCGTCTTTCTCGTCCTCGCCCTATTCGATCTGTTGCCTCTCTTGCCCGCACCTTTGCACGCGTTTTCGCTTTTGGTCCTGGGCGCGAGTTTCGCTCTCGCCCTTTTCCGCGCGGCGCGCCGGCTCTCCATTCCCGGAGTGAACGCCGCCCGCCGGCGCATCGAAGCGAAGAGCGGCCTCCTCCACCGCCCGCTCGAAGCCCTCGCCGACCGCCCGATGGAGCCTCTCGATGGGGCTTCGCGAGAGCTGTGGGAGGCGCATCGGCGGCGCATGGCCGCAGCCGTCGGCCGTCTCAGGGTCGGCTGGCCCGAAGCCTCTCTCGCGCGGATCGACCCCTGGGCTTTGCGCGCGCTCCTTGCCCTGTTGCTTCTGACCGGCGCGGTCGTTGCGGGAGGCTCTTGGCAGGGGCGGGTTTTGCGGGCGCTGCAGCCGGATTTTGCGACCCTTCCGCCGCCGCCACCGCCGGCGCTCGACATCTGGGTCACGCCTCCCGCTTATACCGGCCTGCCGCCGCGGTTTTTGCGGCCGGGCGAAAAAGGCGTCATTCCCGTACCCGTCGGCAGCAAGCTTCTTGCCGAGCTCCATGGCGGCACCTCCCTTCCCCATCTCGCGATCGACGGCAAACGCCGCGCCTTTGCCGTCATCGACAAGACGAACTTCGAGGCGCAGGAGACGCTCGTCAAAAGAGAGACGATCGCGGTCAGCGACAACGGCCGCTCGCTCGGACGCTGGCGGATCCGCATCGTCCCCGACCTGCCGCCGAAAATCGCGTTTGCACAGCCCCCGAAAGCCGCCGGCGGCGGGGCGCTCCGGCTCAGTTATCGCGCGAGCGACGATTACGGGGTCGCGGGCGTAGAGGCGGTGATCCGCCGCTCCCTAAGCGAGCCGCCGATCCGGTTGGCGCTGCCGCTTTACGGCGCCGATAAGAAGTCGGTGACGGCGACGAGCTATGTCGATCTGACGGCAAGTCCGTGGGCGGGTCTCTGGGTCGAAATCCGCCTTCTTGCCAAGGACGCTCTCGGCCAGACGGGCGAAAGCCGCAGCGTCCGCATGATCCTGCCGGAGCGGGTGTTCAGAAACCCCGTAGCGCGGGCCATCATTGCCTTGCGCAAAAAGCTCGTCGCCGATCCGGGATCGCGCAAGAGCGTGGCGAGCGCGCTCGACGCCCTCAAGAATGAGCCGCAGCGATATCGGAACGACGCGCTCGTTTTTCTTTCTCTCGGCTTTGCGGCCGACGAACTGCGCCTCAGTGCGAGAGCGGTTCCGGAAGTGGTCGGGCTTTTGTGGCAGGTCGCGTTGCGCATCGAAGAGGGTGGCGTTCCGCTCGCCGAAAGCCGCCTGCGCAAAATCGAGCAGAAATTGCACGAAGCGCTCGCCGGACATGCCCGCACCCAACAGATCGATCGTCTGATGCGGCAGCTCGAAAAGGCGCTTCGCCACTACTTTGCGGCGATGGCCCAAAACCAGGCGCGCCGGAAACAGCCGCAAACCGCGCCCTTCAACGGCTCGAACGTCATTTCGAGCCGCGACCTCGAGCGTCTCATCGAGCGCGCGCGCGAACTGGCGGCGAACGGCGATCGCCAAGCGGCGCTCCAGCTGCTCTCCCAGCTCGAAACCATGCTCGAAAACCTGCGCACGCTGACGGCGGCCCAAGAGAAGGCTCTCGCGAGGGGGGAAGCGATGATGCGCGACATGCGCGAGATGATGAAGCGCCAGCAGCGGCTCCTCGATCAGAGCTTCCGCGCGAGGGAAGAGGCGCA
>JAKAOO010000266.1 GCA_021812165.1 Pseudomonadota bacterium
AAATCAATGGCTTGTCCGGTGTTCATGGGTTCCGGGCCCGGCCCTCACGGGCCGTCCCGGAACGACAACAGAGTTGTTCCGCAGCCTCCCAGAAAACTCAATTCGGCGCGTCTTATGCGGGATCGTCCCCGTCTATCTGCAGCAGCCGTGCCAGCGTGCGCTGCGGCCGCACCAGATCTTCGAGCGCGTAGCGGTCGAGCGTCGCAAGAAACGCACCGGTTGCATCGCGCAACGTGGCCCGAAGAACGCAGCCGTCTTCGATTCGGCAATAGCCTCTACCCTCGTGCAGACAGCCGACAACTTCCAGCTCCTCCTCCATATCGCGCACGACGGCGCCGATATTGATTTCGGCAGGCTTTCTCGCGAGGCGGATGCCGCCATTCTTGCCGCGGGTCGTTTCGAGATACCCCTTTTGGCCAAGCCGATGAACCACTTTCATGATGTGGCCTTTGGAGATATCGAAATGCGCGACAATCTCGCCGATCGTGGAACGCGCGCCCTCCTTGACGCAGACATGGATCAAGACGCGAAGCGCGTAATCGGTACGAAGCGTCAGACGCATTGCGCGGTCATAGAGCCTTTTGCCGCGTGATCCGAACACGCCATGCCTCGGGTCCTCTTTCGAGATATTCCCAAGCGAACTGGCCCGGCAGCTCCGCCTCGAACTGGTAGTAAAGGGGCTTGGGGTCGCAAGCTAAAGCGAGACCCCGAAATGGGCTTTCGCTTCATCGCTCATGCGCTCGGGAGACCAGGGAGGAAGCCAGGTCATCACCACTTCCACCCTGCCGATGCCGGGGACGAGAGCGGCGCGGCTTTCGACGGCTTGGCGGATAAAGTCGGTTGCGGGACAGCCGGGCGTCGTCGTCGTGAGCAAGATGCGCGCGCGGTCCTCCTCGACCGCGAGCTCATAAACGAAGCCGAGATCGACGATGTTGTAGCCGAGTTCGGGATCGATCACCTCCTTGAGCGCTTCCTCAAGGTTCTCGACACCGGCCTTGCTCGTTAAGGGAGCGCCGCCGCGCTCGACGATCGTGTGAAAACCATCCGGGCGCACTTCATGAAGATAGCGATGGCCGCGGCGATCGAGCTCACGGTGAAGGAGAGTCGGCTCGCGGTCGGTGACGACTTCGACCACTCCGCCCGGCCTCGTTCCTTCGATCGCTTCGAGCGCCCGGCGCATGGGTTCGGGCGGTTCGAGACCGCGCAGGTCGAGGCGCTCATCTGCGCGCGCTCCACCGAGACCGGTCATCACCTCGCTCCTGCCCCGGCAGCCTCCCCGTTGCTCCCTGCCGCGGGAGTAAAGAGCACCTCCCAGTCGCCGCCGCCGATCTCGCGTTCGCTATGGGCGTAACCGCGGCCAGCCATCACCGCGAATAGCGGGACGGGCTTGAAGGTCGCGAGGAGCTTGAGGTCTTGGCCGGGAGAAAGAGCCTCGACGGCGGCCATGATCTTGGAAAACGGCTCGCCGCCCGCTTTCAAGATGTCGCGAACGTCGAGCGTCGAGGGGGCCGGTGCGGTCATGAGTCTTCCTTTCGGGATTTGGTTGCGGGTTACGGGCGCGAAACGCGGCGCTTCTGGTGCGCTTCCGGGCAGAGCGGCCCTCGCTTCCTGCCGGGGCATGCCGTGGCGCACGAGCCAAAGCGCGCGCACGATCATGATCGTCGCCGAAAGCTGCACCAACGCCGCAACACGCCAGGCGGCTGGCGACCCGAGCGCGATGGAGAGCGTGGCGGCGGCGACGGCGATGAAGTAGAGAATGAACCAGGGCCGGTCGCGCCCCTCATCGACGAGATCCTGGACGCGAGGCACCGGGCGCTTGCCGAGAACGCTGCCATAGCGTTCGAGCCAGGTGAGAAAGGGCACGATCTTGTAGAGCTGGCTGAGGGCCAGCCCCGACAACCAGCCGAAGAGGAGAAGGTAGCCGAGAGCGCCGAGAAGCCGCTCGCTATAGCCGAGGGCGCCAAGCGCGAGAGCGATGAGGAGCGCGACCCCCAAAGCGGCCAATGCCGGGATCGCCATCAACGCGTTGAGCTCGAGCTTTTGTCGCTGTCTCGCCCGATAAAGCCGCGCCATGTCGAAGAGGTAGAGCGCGATGCCGAGACCGGTGACGGCTGCGGCAGCCGCGATCGCCGCGTTCGGCACCGCGGCGCCGAGCGCCGCCGCGAGCCCGAGGAGCCACATCGCCGCCAGGCCGCCTGCGCTCGAAGCGAGAACGGCGCTGCCGAGCGGACCCCGCGCTTCGGGTGCGAGCGTAAACATGCTGAGAAGGCGATAGCTCACCCCCATCGCCGTCAGCGTGAACCAGCCAAGGAGGCCGGCGAGAAGATGAAGCCGCAACGCACCCCAAAATGCCGCTGGAGAGACCAAAAGCCGCGGATCTGCGAAAGCAAGACCGAGAAAGATCCCCATTGGCAGAGCGGCAAAGAGGAAAAGAAGCGCAACCGCCACAAAGCGAGCGGAAAACGGCAAGGGCCGCGCCCGCCACAGAATGCGCAAGATTGCGGCGGCGCCGACTGCCGCGCCCGCCAGCACCAGGCTTCCACCCACAGGCAGGGAGAGAGCCGCGATTGGCGGCAGCGCACCGCACAACGCCGCAAAGCCCGCCTCCATCCCGAGAAGGCCGGCGAGAAGGGCGACGAGCGAGACGAGCGCCGGTTTGTCGGCGGCCGTGCCTCGCCCGGTGATGACGGGCACAAACTGATGGAGCGCCCCAAACATCAGGATCGTCAGCCAGCCGATGGTGACGAGATGGACCGCCATCAGCGTCGAGGGCGCAAAGAGGGGAACCGCGGGAAAGGTGAGGCCGAGCGCCATCAGCGATTGCGCAAGGAGGAACGCCGCTATGGCTGCCGCGAAATGCGCCATCGTCCAGCGCGAGAGAGTCGAACCGAACATCGAAATTTTCCGCCCTTTGGCGCCCAACGCACCCCTGAGGAAAGCGCTTTGAACATATATATGATTTATGTTTTTAATTTTCCGCGTCAACTCGCCGCAGGGGATGCTTGGCCGCTGGCATCCTCGCACGCCGGATCCGACGTGTTGCGGGCAATCTTTGCGCGTCTCGGCGGTTAGGCTCCTCGCCTCGGGAGAGGAAGCGATGAAGACGGAATGCGATCTTGAAGAGTTCTATCGGACCCTCGTCCGCGACGCCCCCGATGCGGTCATCTACGCCGACGGGGAAGGGCTGATCCGTTTCTGGAACGGCGGTGCCGAACGCATCTTTGGTTTCGCCGAGGGAGAGGCCATCGGAAAGTCGCTCGATATCATCATCCCCGAAAACCTCCGGGCGCGGCACTGGGCCGGTTTCGAGGTAACGATGCGCACCGGCAAGACCCGCTACGGCGCGGGCGACCTACTCGCGGTTCCCGCGCTCCGCAAGGACGGGAGTCGGGTTTCGATCGAATTCACGGTCCTGCCTTTTCGCGACGCCTCTGGGCGCATGACCGGCATCGCTGCGATCCTGCGCGACGTGACGAAGCGCTTCGAGGAGATGAAGGCGCTGCGCCAAAGGCTCGCTGCCGGCCAGGCAAAAGACCAGCCGACCCTCGATCGCGGCATCGGCGGCGCCGAAACTCGCCATGGCGCAAAAAATCCCGCCTGATTGCGCTGGATCAAGGGCAAGTTCTGAACCCGCAGTATATTTCTTGACGCTGGCTCTCCCTGGAAAGGGAAGGACAAGATGCAGCCGTCTTCTCAAAACCGGAATTCCCCCAAGACGATCTTTGAGCGGCTCGATCAACGGGTGAAAGAGCTGAACGCTTTTCTGATCGTGCTTGCGATCGGACTGGCAACGCTCGACGCCACCTGCTTTGCCGCTCTGAAGCTGTGGGCGTTTTATTCCGGCCTATTCGCGATGATTCCGGCGGCTCGGCCCTGATCGTCGGCCGGCTTCGGGCGTCACCACCGGCAATGGCGACGGCTTTCGGGTCTCGCTCTGAACGAATGAGGGGAAAATGCAAGAGAGCGAACAGGCGCAGGTCTCGGTCAGGGCGGTCTTCCCGCACTCTTTGCTCCTCTTCGATGTTCCCGCCGACATGCCCAAAGCCGATCTCGCGGTTCTCATCGCAGGCATCGGCAAGGGTCGCGGCGCACCGCTCTCCATAGAT
>JAKAOO010000267.1 GCA_021812165.1 Pseudomonadota bacterium
CGCCGAAAACCTTTCGGGCGCGCGCGAGATCCCCGATCACCCCTTGGTCCGCCAGACGATCGCCGACTGCCTCTGCGAGGCGATGGACATCGAGGGGCTCGAACGCCTGCTCGCCCGCCTCGAGGCTGGCGAGATCGAAGTGGTCGCGCGCGATTTGAGGGAGCCTTCGCCGCTAGCTCTCGAAGCTCTCGCGGCGCGGCCTTACGCCTATCTCGACGGCGCCCCGCTCGAAGAGCGGCGAACCCAGGCGGTGATGAGCCGCCGCTCGTTCTCTCCCGAAAACGCCGCCGATCTCGGACGGCTCGATCCGGAGGCGATCGCGCGGGTTCGCTCCGAGGCTTGGCCGCAGGCGCGGGACGCCGATGAGCTTTACGACGCCCTTGCGACGATCGGCTTTCTCTCGGCGCAGGAAGCGACCACGACGGACTGGGCCGAGTGGCTTCAGGCGCTCGCGCGCGAGGGTCGCGCCTCTCGGCTTCGAACCCCCGAGACGAGCCTCTGGGTCGCGGCGGAGCGGCTGCCCGAGTTTCGCGCGATCTTTCCTGAGGCCGCGCTCGATCCGGGCCCCGCGAAGGCGGGGGTCGCCGCTCCCGCAGCGGGCGCGCCGCCCTCGCCCGAAGAAGCGCTGACCGAAATCCTGCGCGCGCGCCTCGAGGGTCTCGGACCGATCTCTCCCGATGCGCTCGCGGCGCCGCTCGGCCTTCCGCGCGAGAGGGCTCTCGCGGCGCTCGCGCGTCTCGAACGCGAAGGCTTTGTTCTGCGCGGCCGTTTCACGCCGGGGGCGGAATCGGAGGAATGGTGCGAGAGGAGGCTTCTCGCCCGCATTCACGGTTACACGGTAAAGCGCCTGCGCGCCGAAATCGAGCCGGTTGCGGCGCGCGATTTCCTGCGCTTCCTCTGCCATTGGCAACGGGTCGCCGAGGGGGAGCCGCTCGAAGGACCGGATGCTCTCGATGCGGTGATCGGCCAGCTTGAAGGCTTTGCGGCGCCGGCCGGAGCCTGGGAAAGCGAGATTCTGCCGGCGCGTCTCCAGGGCTACGATCCCCACTCTCTCGACGATCGCTGTCTTTCCGGAAGGCTCGCCTGGGCGCGCGCGAGAATGCGGCCCGCGGAAGGCGCCGCCGGCGCGGAGGGGAGCATTCCTTCGCGGGGAACCTCGCCGGTGCGGACGACGCCGATCACCTTCTTTGCGCGGCGCCACGCGGCGATCTGGATGGCGGTGTCGCCATCAGGGAACGGGCCGCCTTTGAGTGCGAGGGCGCAAAAGATCGCCGCCTTTATCGGCGAGAAGGGCGCTTCCTTTTTCGACGAGATCGCGGAGGGCGCGGGGCTTTTGCGCCCCGAGGTCGAAGAGGCGCTCGGCGAACTCGTCGGCGAAGGTCTCCTCACCTGCGACAGTTTTGGGGGCTTGCGCGCGCTCATCCTGCGTTCGGGCAAAAAAAGGCGGGGGGGCCGGCGCCGCGAGCGCCTCTGCGCTTTCGGCATCGAGGACGCCGGGCGCTGGGCTCTCACCCGGCGCAACGAGGCCACGAGCCCGGCAACAGAGGCGACCCTCCACCTCGCGCGAGCGCTTCTGCGCCGCTACGGCGTCGTCTTCTTTTCGCTCATCGCCCGCGAAGCGCCTTTCTTGCCGCCCTGGCGCGAGCTTCTGCGCGTCTACCGTCGGCTCGAAGCCCGAGGCGAGATCCGCGGCGGCCGCTTTGTCGCGGGCTTCGCGGGCGAGCATTTTGCGCTGCCGGAAGCGGTCGGCCTTTTGCGCGAGGTCAGAAAAAGGCCGGCGGACGGCGCCTTCCTCTCGCTTTCGGGCGCCGATCCCTTGAACCTTTTGGGCATTCTTTTCCCGGGCCCGCGGCTTCCCGCGCTCGAAGGCAACCGCCTTCTTTACCGCGACGGCCTGCCGATCGCGACCCTTTCGGGGGGCGCAGTGCAATTCCTGGCGAGGCTCGAAGAGAGGAGCGAGTGGGAGGCGAAAAAGGCGCTTCTGCGCTCCCCGCTTCCGGCCGCCCTCGCCGCTCTCGCGTGACGGCCGAGCCGGCGGCGACCGGTTGAGCGAAAGACGACACTATTTGGGCCGGCGAGGAGCGCCCGCCCACGGGCTGGAACTCGCCGACCTGCGGGTGACCGCCGGCGAGGCGGTAAAGAGCGGTTGCAACCCCGATAGTTCCTGATATGTTCTAACTCTCGAAGGTTTCGCGAGCGACCCTATTCGATCTATCATTGGAAGAGGAGGGGCTGTGGGGAAACCGAAGCCAGAGCCGGGCGATATCGCCGTGGCGGGCATGCCGAACAGCGACGGCT
Source organism: Pseudomonadota bacterium (assembly GCA_021812165.1). GTDB lineage: Bacteria > Pseudomonadota > Alphaproteobacteria > ATCC43930 > CGMCC-115725 > AP-15. The sequence continues at coordinate 2,299 of JAKAOO010000267.1, forward strand.
GGGCGGCGCTTGAGCTGGCGGCGACGCTCGTTGAAGACAATCGGCTCACATTCGCGAGGAGTTTCTCGCTGACGGCCGTCCTTTCCTACTGCGAGGCTCTCGGTGTCGGCGAGCCTACCTCGATCCCGGCGGAGTCCTGTGCTGGCGTGTCGCCACTCCCGCGGGAAGCGTACCACGCCGCGCGTCGAATTGGAGCGGGAGTGAAGGGGGTTCCGCTGGCGGAGGCAGCCTACGCCATCGGAAGCCTTTACACCGCGCTTTTGCCGGAAGCGTTTCGCGCGCGTCTCGGGATCTTCTACACGCCGCCCGGCTTGGTGGAACGTCTGCTGGACATGGCCGAGGAGGCCGGCATCGATTGGAAGACCGCGCGGATCCTCGATCCGGCATGCGGAGGCGGAGCCTTTCTCATCGGCGTGGCCGCCCGCATGGCGAGTGCGCTTCAGGACGCTGAGCCGGCCATCATCTTGCAGAACGTCGCCGCGAGGGTACGCGGCTTCGATGTCGATCCTTGTGGCGCCTGGCTCGCACAGGCGATGCTGGCGATCGCGTTGCAGCCGATCGCGAGCGCCGCTGGCCGCGAGGTGCCGCAGATCGTCGAGACCCGCGACAGCCTTGAGCTGAGACCAGAGGAAGCAGAGGCCTGGGATCTTGTGATTGGCAACCCGCCCTACGGTCGGATCACGCCGCCGCCGGAACGCCGCAAACGGTTCGCGCGCAGCATTTATGGTCATGCGAATGTGTACGCCATGTTTACCGAGGCCGCGGTCTATTGGCTCAAACGGGGCGGCGTGGTCGGCTATGTGACACCGACCTCAATGCTCTCCGGGCTCTATTATAAGGCGCTCCGGGCTCTGCTCTTGGCCGAAGCGCCGCCACTTTCAATCAATTTGGTGACCGAGCGGGATGGCGTTTTTGCCGATGTGCTCCAGGAAACGATGCTGGCAACCTACCGCAAGGGCGGTCTACGCATCGGCAGCGAGGTCGGTTTCGTCCGTGCCGCCGGCAACGAGCGGGGGCACGGAATTATCAGTCGCAAGGCCGGTAGCTTCACGCTCCCGGAAAGGCCCCATTCCCCCTGGCTCCTGCCACGCGCAGCCGAACAGGCGGCACTCGCGAGGCGGCTACGCTCTATGGCGTATCGGCTGGCGGATTACGGCTACGGCGTCTCGACCGGGCCTCTCGTTTGGAACCGCCATAAGGATCAGTTTTGCGAAAAACCGGTCGAGGGGGCCTTCCCGGTGATCTGGGCCGAATCGGTCACTGCCGACAGGCGATTTACGTGGCGCAGCGAAAAGCGCAATCACGCTCCGTGGTTTGCAGCTCGGCGGCCAAAAGATGATTGGCTGATTGTGACGAAGCCGTGCGTGCTGCTGCAGCGCACCACGGCCAAGGAACAGGCGCGGCGGCTGATCGCGGCCGAGCTGCCGGAGAGCTTCATTCGCTCTCACCGAGGGGTTGTGATCGAAAACCACCTCAATATGGTTCGGGCGGTCGACCCGAACCCCGAGGTACCTACGTCGGTCATAGCCGCGCTGCTGAACAGCGGGACGGTCGACGCGGCATTCCGCTGCATCAACGGCTCCGTCGCGGTGTCGGCGTTTGAGCTTGAGGAGATGCCGCTGCCGCCGCCTGCGGTTATGGCGAATCTCGCACGCTTGGTGGGTGCAGGGGCACCGCGAGAGAAGATCGAGGCGGTAGTCGCAGCGGCCTATGGCAGGAGTGATGCTGCCGCGGCTTCTTGACGTTGCAGAAATCCAGCGGAGGCTCCTCCAAATTTTCCCGGAGGGG
>JAKAOO010000059.1 GCA_021812165.1 Pseudomonadota bacterium
CGATCGAGGGCGCGCTCCCTCGCGGCGCGGGTCCCTCCCGTGGACTACCGGGACGAGTTGCGCCACTGCCAACCCGTTCACCATGTCCCCGAACATCCGTTCACCATGTCTCCGGCCTTTACACCTAAAGCGCGGAGAGGGACTTTTGCAGAGCCTCCTTACGAACAAAAGGGGGAAATTGCCAGTTTCTGCGAGGGCGCCGCGGATTGCGCCACGCGAGCGCGCCGCCGGCAGCCGAAATCGCGGCTCGGAGCCGCGAATCACGTGTGGCGCAGAGGGAAAGAAACAAACGGAAAGTCGAAGCGTATTTTTTCTCACACGTCGTAATCGAGCCCCATCTCCCGGTAGCGCTCGGGATCCTCGGCCCACCGCCCCCGCACCTTGACGAAAAGAAAAAGATGCACCCGCCGCCCGAAACGCGAGGCCATCTCTGCCCGGGCGCGCGTGCCGATCGCCTTCAGGCGCTGCCCTCCTTCTCCGAGAACGATCGCACGCTGGCTCGGCCTTTCGACATAAATGACCTGAGCGATCCTGACGCTGCCGTCTTTCCTCTCTTCCCAGCTCTCGGTCTCGACCGTCGAGGCGTAAGGCAGCTCTTCGCGCAACTGAACGAAGACCTGTTCGCGCGTGATCTCGGCGGCGAGCGTGCGCTCCGCCGTGTCGGAGAGCTGGTCTTCGGGATAAAGCCACGGCCCTTCCGGCACGCTCGCTGCGAGATAAGAGCGGAGATCTTCGACCCCATCCCCGGTAAGCGCCGAGATCATGAAGCTCCGCTCGAAGGGCGCCTCGCGAAAGAGCGCATCGGCCAAAGGAAGAAGGCTCTCGCGACGGACGAGGTCGATCTTGTTGAGGACGAGGATACGCCCGCGGCCCCGCTCTTTGAGGCGGTCGAGGATGCGCCGGGCGTCGGCATCGATGCCGCGCGCCGCGTCGGCGAGGAAGAGAGTGAGATCGGCATCCTTCACCCCTTCCCAGGCGGCCTTCACCATCGCGCGATCGAGACGCCGGCGCGGCGCGAAGATGCCCGGCGTGTCGACAAAGACGAGCTGCGAGGCGCCGACGACGACGATGCCGAGAAGCCGGCTTCTCGTCGTTTGCGGCTTCGGAGTGACGATGGCGAGCGGATGCCCGACGAGCCTATTGAGAATGGTCGATTTTCCGGCGTTGGGCGCGCCGATGAGGGCGATATGGCCGCATCGCCGCCCGCCCTCTTGCGCCAAAAGCGACATCTCAGTGCTCACCGCCCGTCTCCTTGGCCGCCAAGCGGTCGAGGAGGAGCGCCGCGGCGCGCGCTTCGGCGGCGCGCTTTGTGGAGCCGCTCGCCACGACCGCTTCCTCTCCCGGGACCGATGCGGCGACGGAAAAGACGAGCGCATGATCGGGCCCCCTCCGCTCGCGCAATTGATAAGAAGGCAGCCCAAGCCCCCGCCCCTGCGCCCATTCCTGCAGCCGGCTCTTCGGATCTCGAGGCGGGGCGCTCATCTCATCGAGAAGAGGCTGCCAGAACCGCTCGACAAGGCGCCGCGCCGCCGCGAACCCGCCATCGAGATAGATGGCGGCGATCACCGCCTCGCAGACATCGGCGCGGATCGCCGAGCTCTTTGCCCCTCCGGCTGCCGCCTCCGCCGGCGCCAGGACGATATGACGTTCGAGACCCATCACCTCGGCGGTGCGGCCGAGCGCCTCGCGGCAGACGAGATGGGTATGCCGGCGCGTCAGATGCCCTTCGGGTTCCAGCGCAAAACGATGCCACAGGAGGTCGGCGACGACGAGGCCGAGCACGCGATCGCCCAGGAACTCGAGCCGCTCGTAGCTTTGACTTCCCGGTTTGCCGCGGCGCTTGCCGCGCGCAGGAGCGAGCGCGCTCGGATGCGTCAAAGCCTCGGCAAGAAGCTCCGGCCGCGCAAAAGAGTAGCCGAGGGTTTGCTCGAGATCCTTCTGCGTCGATCCTGTCGCGGTCTGCGTCAATGAATGGCCGTGAACAATCGGTCCCAGCGGATGGCAAAAGGCCATTCCCAGAATTGCCACCACCTTGCCGATCCGTTGACCGAGAAGAATACGAATTCGGCTCGTCCGATCAGGTTCTGCGCCGGGACATAGCAAAGAGCGCCCGGCTTGTCCGCAAAACAGGGCCGCACGTTGCCGCCAAACGCGACGCGGCTGTCCTCCGAGTCGTCGCGGTTGTCGCCCATCATGAAATATTCGCCCGCAGGCACGTGATAGATGGGCGTGTTGTTGAGAGGCCCTTTATTCGTGATCTTGATCATCCGGTGCTTGGCTCCCCCCGGCAAGCTCTCGGTATACTGCCGCATAGGAACGATCGCGCCGGGCTCGTGATACATATAGTCGCCGATCCGCTTGCGCGGAACGAGCCGGCCATCGATGTAAAGCTGACCGCGCGTGACCTGGATGTTGTCGCCGGGCAGCCCGATGATCCGCTTGACGAAATCGGTCGAATTGTTGGTCGGCACCTTGAACACCGCGACATCGCCGCGGTGCGGCGGATGAAAGAATATTCGTCCCGAAAAGAGCGGCAAACCGAACGGGAGGGAATAGCGGCTGTAACCGTAAGAGAATTTCGACACGAAGATGTAGTCGCCGACCAGCAAGGTTGGGATCATCGAGCCGGAGGGGATGTTGAACGGCTCGTAGGCGAACGTTCTGACGAGGAGCGCGATCACCACCGCATAAACGACGGTCTTTATCGTGTCGAGAACGCCGCCTTTCGATTGTTTTTTGGCGCCGGCGTTGCGAACAGATCTGGATTTCATCGAGTGCCTGGAAGCCTCTCTTGTGAAGCGGGAAGGGCGCCGCGCCGGCGAGCCGGCGTCCCCGCTGGCGTCGGAAGCCTCGACGGCTTCAAGGGGCATGGATCAAAGGGGCGAACCCCAAAGAAGTCAAGGGCAGGACGCCGATCGTCACCGCGACGCTATGGCGCTGCTATGGCGCTGATGATGACGACCGCCTCAGCCATCGGCGGCTCGTCGGTCAACGAGAGGTCGATCTGCGCGATCATGCCGGGGGGAGTCATTTCCCGGAGACGCTCCAAAGCGCCACCGGTCAGCTGCATTCCCGGCCGCCCCGAGGGAAGGTTGACGACACCGAGGTCGCGCCAGAACACGCCCTTGCGAAATCCCGTGCCGAGCGCCTTCGAACACGCCTCTTTGGCGGCAAAGCGGCGGGCATAGCTCGCCGCGCGATTGGCCCTTCTGTCGCATTTCGCCCGCTCGACCGGGGTAAAGATCCGATCGAGAAAGCGCTCGCCATGCCGTTCGATCAGCCTCTCGATGCGCCGGATATCAACGAGATCGCTGCCAAGCCCGAGGATCATTGCCGCGTCTGTCGCGCTTTCAGAGCGCAGCCCTCGGCGATTCTCTGCCGCATCCTGCGGATCGCTTCGCCAAGCCCCAAAAAGACCGCCTCGCCGACGAGAAAATGGCCGATGTTGAGTTCGACGATCTCGGGGATCGCCGCGACCGGCCCGACCGTCTCAAAACCGAGGCCATGCCCGGCGTGGCATTCGAGGCCTTGACGCCGCGCTTCCCCCGCGCTTTCGCGCAGACGCTCCAAGGCGCGCGCTCGCTCCGCGCCCTCGGCATCGCAGTAGCGGCCCGTATGGAGCTCCACGGCAAAGGCCTTGAGGCGCGCGGCCATCGCCACCTGCGCCGGTTCCGGATCGACGAAGAGCGAGACGCGAATGCCGGCCGCAGAGAGCGCGCCGATGACGGGCGCCAGGCGTTCGGCGCCGCCGACGGCGTCGAGCCCGCCTTCGGTCGTCAGCTCCTGCCGCCGCTCCGGAACGAGGCAGACCGCATGCGGGCGATGCGCGAGCGCGATCCGGCACATCTCCTCGCTCGCCGCCATTTCGAGGTTGAGAGCGAGCAGGCTCTCGCGGACGAGACGGGCGATGTCCGCATCGCGAATGTGGCGGCGGTCTTCCCGCAGATGCGCCGTGATGCCGTCGGCACCCGCCTCCTCGGCGATCCGCGCCGCGCGCAAAGGATCGGGATGCTCGCCCCCGCGCGCGTTCCTCAGCGTCGCCACGTGATCGATGTTGACGCCGAGGCGGGGCGGTCTCTCGCGCCCGACTTCGCTCACTCTCTCATCTCCCCGACACGCTCCTTCAGCCGCGCGCCCGCTCGACCGAGTGGATGACCCGATTGGCGCGCAGCGCGCCGATGATCGTCGTCAAGTGCTTCACGTCGGCGACCTCGACATCGATCATCAGCTCGAAGAAATCGAGCGAGCGGTTGGTGACCTTCAAATTGCTGATGTTGCCGCCCTGCTTGCCGATGACGGTCGCCACCGTGCCGAGACTGCCGGGCACGTTCTCGATCGTGACGCTGACCCGCCCGACATGGACAAGTTCGGACTCGCTGCTGCTCCAGGCGACGTCGAGCCAGCGTTCGGGCGTATCGGTGAAGTTTTCGAGGGTTTCGCAATCCATCGTGTGGATCGTCACGCCCTTGCCGGTGGTGACGATGCCGACGATGCGGTCGCCCGGCAGAGGATGGCAGCAGGCGGCGAGATGCATCGCCATTCCGGGGATGAGGCCGCGGATCGACACGGCCGCGTCGTTCTGGCGCGCCTTGCGGCGGGCGTGCGCCAACGAGACGACCTTGCTTTTGGCTTCTTCTTTCTGCGGGAAGGCGGCGTTGACGACTTGACGCCCGGTGACGACGCCCTCTCCGACGGCGACATAAAGGTCTTCGACGTTCGCGCAATCGAACCTTTTGAGCAGAGGCTCGACCGCGCGTTCCGAGAAGTCCTGCCCCTCGTGGCGGAACGCCTTTTGCACGATGGCGCGGCCGAGCTTCAGATACTGGGCGCGCTCTTGGGTGCGGATAAAGCGGCGGATGCGCGCGCGCGCCTTTCCGGTGACGACAAACTCCTCCCAGGTCGGTGAGGGAGTCTGCGCTTTGGAGGTGATGATCTCGACCTGATCGCCGTTGGCGAGAACGGTGCGCAACGGAGCGATCCGGCCGTTGATCTTGGCGCCGACGCAGCGGTCGCCGATCTCCGAGTGCACGGCATACGCAAAGTCGATCGGGGTGGCGCCGCGCGGAAGAGCAATCAGATCGCCTTTTGGAGTAAAGGCAAAGACCTGGTCCGGAAACATCTCGAGCTTTGTGTTTTCGAGAAACTCCTCCGGTCCCGCCGTGTGTTTCAGAATGTCCAAAAGCTCGCGCAGCCAGCGATATTGCGGTCCTTCGGTATTGCCGGCGTTTTGCTTATAGGTCCAGTGCGCCGCGACGCCGTATTCGGCCACCTCGTGCATCTCATGGGTGCGGATCTGGACTTCGATGCGCTGGCGCTCGGGACCGATCACCCCGGTATGAAGCGAGCGATAGCCGTTGGGCTTGGGGGTCGAGATGTAGTCTTTGAACCGTCCGGGTACGACGTGATAGGCCGAATGGATCACCCCGAGCGCGTGGTAGCACTCGCCGACATCGTTGACGAGAATGCGGAAGGCCATCACGTCGGAGAGCTGTTCGAAGCCGACGTCCTTCTTCTGCATCTTGCGCCAGATGGAATAGGGCGATTTCTCGCGCCCGGTAATGAGCGCGCCCGAGAGATCGTTTTCGCGCAGCTTGCGATCGAGCTCGGACTGGATGAGCGGGATGATGTCGGTTTCCTTGCGGCGCAAGAAATCGAGGCGGGCGACGATGCTGGCGCGAACATCGGGAGAAAGCTCGGCAAAGGCCAGATCCTCGAGATCGTCTTTCATCCGGTGCATGCCGATCCGTTCGGCAAGCGGCGCGTAGATGTCCATCGTCTCGCGCGCGATGCGGCGGCGTTTTTCGCTGCTTTCGATGAAATTGAGGGTCTGCATGTTGTGCAGGCGATCCGCGAGCTTGACGAGCAGAACCCGGATGTCTTCGGACATCGCAAGCACGAGCTTGCGAAAGTTCTCCGCCTGTTTCGTCTGATCGGATTGCAGTTCGATTCGCGACAGTTTGGTGACGCCGTCGACAAGGCGGGCGATTTCGGAGCCGAACAGGCGCTCGATGTCATCGAGCGTGGCGACGGTATCCTCGACCGTGTCGTGCAGGAGCCCGGTGACGATCGAGGCGGCATCGAGCTTCATCCCGGCGAGGATGCCGGCGACCTCCACCGGATGCGAAAAATAAGGATCGCCCGAAGCGCGCAGCTGCGAGCCGTGCGCCTTCATGGAATAGACGTAGGCGCGGTTGAGGATCCCCTCGTCGGCGCTCGGATCGTAGGTCTTGACGAGCTCGACGAGCTCAAACTGGCGCATCATGGCGGGTTACTTTCCGGTCCGCGCAACGCGCTCCCCCCGCGACGACAAACTCTGCGGCAAGCCCCGCCGCTCCCAGAGGGTGGGTATCCTCCTCCCGCGCCCGCCCGATCAAAGCTCCTCGTCGTCGCTATCGGGAGAGAGACCGTCGGGCGGCAGATCTTCGCTATCGCTATCGACCTCGTCCTCGCCCGGAAGCAGCGCCTCATCGAGGTCTTCCTCGACTTCCTCCTCGAGGCCGTCTTCCTCCAGGGCTTCCTCTTCGAGAGGCCGCGGGGCCTCCTCCTCCACCGGCACCGTGAAGAGCGAGGGTTCAAGCTCGGGGCTCTCCTCCGGCTCCTCGATCTCGATATGCTTCTGCATGCCGCGCACGAGCGACTCTTCGAGATGGTCGAGGCCAACCCTCTCTTCGGCGATTTCGCGCAGAGCGACGACCGGGTTCTTGTCGTTGTCGCGATCGACCGATAGAGGCGCGCCCGAGGTGATCTCGCGCGCCCGTTGCGCGGCGAGCAGGACAAGCTCGAATCGGTTCGGCACTTTGAGGACGCAATCTTCGACGGTAACGCGAGCCATCGCGGGACTCTTTACTGTTCGGTGACAGAACCAATATATGGGGCGCGGCGAAGCCCGGCAACCCCGCCTCCTCTTTGGCGCGCGAGAGGCTTCTCTTGACCCCGCTGACGCGCGCTCGCTATATGACCGCTTTCCGGCCGGATGGCAGAGTGGTGATGCAGAGGACTGCAAATCCTCGTACAGCGGTTCGATTCCGCTTCCGGCCTCGGGAGTCCGCCGTGCGGCGCCGTCCTTTCCCCGGTAGCTCAGTTGGTAGAGCGTGCGGCTGTTAACCGCTTGGTCGCTGGTTCGAGTCCGGCCCGGGGAGCCAGTTAAATCAAGGGGTTCGAGGAAAGCTCGGACCCCTTGATTGTTTCAAACTGGGGATTGGGCAACATTCTGGGCAACATCTTGCGCGGTTCGTGCTATCTTCGCCGCGATGTCCTCGCCCGACTCTGAGGCCGCCTATCTCACCTCGTGCCGCGCCACCCGATGCCCGACCACGACGGCCGTTCCGATGACGGAGACGGTCCCCGAGGCCGATCGACGCGCGTTCACGGCACGGTTCGCGGAGCGGGAAGCGGCCCCCAGCGGACGCAAGGTGATCCGTGCGCGTGGCCGTCCATGCGCCCATAGGGCGTGCGGCGATGAAAGGGGCGCCCCCGGTTGGGGCGGGGAAGCGCGCAGAGCGAAGAGCGAGGCCGAGAGCGTCGTGCGCCGACATCGCGGTGCCGATCGCCGACAACTGCGGGCCGAGGATGCGAAGCGCGGCGTCGTGGTTGCCGCCTGCGATCTCGACGAGTCCCGCTATCCGTCCGATGCCCGAGATCAGCGGATCGTCCCATTCCCCGAAGAACACCTTCGGCCGCCGCGGCAGGGTGTTCCACACGGTCCCTGGTGTGTTCGCTGATTGTTGGTCGTCAACGTGCCGATTCCACGGGACCTCGTGCTCAATCCCCCCGATGCCAAAAAATGTTCGCATCTCCGAAGCCCGGCGCCGGATAAAAGGGTGGATCGCCAAGCATGGTCGGCTTAGCCGGGCTGAGAAGCCGATCGCGGGGGGAAGGCTCCAGCGCACTGGGTATCCGTTGGTACCCGAGGAATAGGATTTTCGGGCGCAATCCCCGCCCTCTTTAGAGTCGGTTTTGCGCCCGCGGTGGCCCCGGAGCCCCGGTCGAAGTCGACGAGCCCGTTCGCTCGCGCCCAGCATTGCGTCAGGCATTCGGACGACGTTCCGCTGGTCAAAGGCGTGGACTCCCGCGACGGAAACCTTTTCAGCGCCAAGTTTGCAGGCAACGGTACGAGGGAGCGCCACCCGAACGGCGACGACGCCGCGACCTTGCACATAAATCTTCGGTCTCAAGGCGGGGATGATGGCAATCGTGCCGCAAGGAACAAGGCAGCGCTTTGAGGCGCCCGAAGGGGTGAGCCTGATGACCGCGACCCGGCAACCAACCGAGGGGATCAGATCCGCGAACGCTGACGGCTGCGCAGTTGTCGAAGGCGATCGGGGAAAGTGGCGCTGAACGATATCGGCCCGGGCCATCTGGAGCGCGGTCGGTTTCTTCGCCAAGGATCGCCCTAAACCGCTGACCGAGGCCCTGTACTCCGCCTAGCCCCGATACTGTTCACTTAAGGATCAAGATGGCCTCAACGGGGTTGATGGCGGGGATCGGGGCGGGGGCTTGCGGGCGCAGTGGGAAGTTGCTCATCTTTCGTTTGACGGCGCGCGGGTTACGGCGGTTGCGGCTGGAGACGACGCGCTCTTGGAGGATCTCCTCGAGGGCTTCGTCATAAAGGGCGTCCCTGTGGCGAGGGGGGAATGGCGTTGAAGGCGGGGAGTTTGCGCCGGATGACGCGCACGGCGTGGAGGAAGGAGAGGCGGTCGGGGTCTTCGTCGGCTTTGAGCGCGGCTTCATGGATGAGGCTGCGGATGGCGAAATGAGCCATCATCAGCCCATAGAACTCCTGCCGGACGAGTTCCGGGGTTTTGCTGCGCAGGACGATCTTGGCGCCGCGCAAATGGGTCTTCAACTCATCGAGGGCGGGTTCGATTTCCCAGCGCTCGTGATAGAGGGCGGCCAGTTCCCTGGCGGCGGCTCGGTCGGGGTCGAGAATGGTGGTGAGGAGGCGGTAGATCGGCTCGGCGCCGGCGATGCCTTCGAGGCGGTAGTCGACGACGCGCACCGAGACGCCGCCCGTCTTGTGTCGCCAATCCCGCTCGCCGCGGTAGATGCGGCTTAGATAGGAGCCGTCGGAGAACCGCTGTTCACAAGCCAGGCGCATATTTTTCTTGATCCGCCAGAGAAGATCGGCGCCGCTTTCGCGGGCTTGGTTCCACAGCTCGAAGCCGAAAAACTGGCGGTCCGCCAAACACAGCATGCCCTTGCGCAGGCCGGCCAGGGCGGCCTTGGCGAGGGTGACCTCGCCGGTGCCGTAGCCCGCCATCTGGCTTGCGAACAGCACGTGCGTGCCGTTCTCCACCAACGCGACAAAGCGGATCTGAGGGTAGGCGCTGCTGCCGCGGCTGCTTCCGGGACGGCCAAACGCCTCCTCGTTTGCCGGCTCGTCGGCGACATCGAGGGTGCTGCCGTCCAGGCTCACCAGGCGCCATCCCCGGTACCATGCCCCCTTGCTCGCCGAAACCGCGATCGGCTTGACCACTGCATCATGAAGCTGACGCAACGGCTCCGATCCGAGCCTCGCGCGCGCCTGCGATATGCCCGATCTCCCGGCAACCCTGACCTTCGCCGAGGGGTCCGCCAGCCACGCGATCCCCTCCAACAGGCAGCGCAGAACCTCGCGGTAGGAAGCCTGCATGTAAAGCGCCAAGGCGATCACGTAGTAGACCACGACATGCGCGGGAAGATCGCGTTGACGCACGCTGGCCTTTCCCGTCGCACGCAAGACCGTGCGCAGGGTGGCCATCGGAAACGTCTTGGTGATGACCCCGAGGCTGATGTAGTCGGTGATCCGCGTCCCCTCGGAAAGCACGGCAACTCTGCGCGCCATCGCAACACCTCCTGTGCCAATCCCACACAGGATAGCGCGAATCGATCATTAAGTGAACAGTATCGGGCCTAGCCCCGCGGCCCGGAACGCGCGGTCCACCGCCCGGTTGTCGTCGATCGCGATCGCGTGTCCGCGGGTGACCGCGACGGCAAGCGCCGAACACTCGCCCGCACCCAAGCGAACGCCGGGTCCCAGGCGAAGGAACAGCTCGACCTCGCGCGGATCATCTACCCTGCAGGTGTCGAGCTGGCCTTCGGCGACGGCGGCCCGGAACGCCGCGCGCTGCGTCTCGTCATTGATCTCGTTTTCGACGTGGTCGGTCGCGAGAAACCGGCGAGGATGCTTGCCGATGAGGTCCATCCGGCCGATCTTTAGGAAATTGAGGAGGACGGATGTATCCGCCACAATGACTGCGGATTCCAATCTGTCCTCCTATCCTCAGTCGGCGGGATCTGCCTGGGCTAGCTCCAGGAGGTCGGCCGGCTTCACGGCAAGGATGCGAGCCAGATCCCGAAGACGGCCAGGGGATATCTCCTCCCGGCGAAATGCCTCGATAGCGAGCCTTACCACTTGGCTGCGCAACTCTTGATCGCGGGCGTCCGGCGGAGGCGCGATGTCCTCCATTTTGATCTCTAGAAGATCCGCAAGCCGAAGACGCTTTTCCTTTTGACTGAGGAGAGTCGTCGCCTCGGTCGGCCCCAAGTGACCGAGGTTTCGCAAACGCCAGACGATGCTCTCGTAGCTGACACCGAAATACATCGCCATCATGTTGACGTCCTGCCAAGTGACCGCCTGGGAGCCGACCGGCGGGCGAATTTCGGTCTCAACAGAGGTATCTCCGGCAACATCGTAGACAATTTGCGCCTGCCGGCTGGGCCTGCCCTTGTCGAGCTTGCGAAGTTGGTCCTCGATGCCGCTGCGCGGCATCAAGAGTGAGGCCGCGAAGGCGTTGGCACGCTTTTCGACCAGCTCGTCAGCGTTCCCCCGGTGTGTGACACGGTAGGGCTCGGCCCTGTCAAGAAGGGCATGCCCATACTCGTGCGCATACGAAAATCGCCGACGCACCGCGTGATGGCCCGCATTGACAATGATCACAAGCCCCGCTCGCCGGTCGTTACTGAACAAGCCGGACATGTCCAGCGGAAGATCGCAGCCAGCTACCCACACGCCCTGGCTGGCGATCACGCTCGCGATATTTCCGATCGGAGCGCTTCCCAGGGCCAGCCGGCGCCGCTCTTCCTGAGCCACAACATCGCCCTGCCGGATTGCATCGGCAGCCGAGGCCATACGCACCGTGTAGTCCGGCAGCGGCTCGTCCAGCGAGTCGTCGAGCAGCTCCTTGAGTGCGACCCCTTCACGACAAAGCGCCAACACGTGATTGACCGCAGTTTGGAAAGCGGGCTCGTTGCTGGTTTGCAGCAAGGCGCGCATCAGCACAACCGATGCATCTTCTGCAACCGTCGGCTGGGGCTCCAGAAACAGGGCGGCAGGGCAGCCGTAGAGATCGGCGAGTTTGGCGAGTTCCAAAGTCGAGACCGAGCGGACGCCCGTTTCGATGTTCGTGACGGCCGTCCTTGGTAGGCGCAGTGCTTCGGCGACGACCTCCTGCGTGAGGCCGCGCTTCTCGCGCATCGCACGTAAGCGGAGTGCGAGCTCCTTCGCGTCAATCATGCAGGCCTCCTCGACGTAGTTGCGGGACCAGAATCGGCCGGCGAGGTCACGGCCGCCGACGGATGATGCCCATCCTATAATAGTGGCCGCACGGATTTTGTCAAGTTCTTCCATTCGTGTCCGATATAGCTTCACACCGAGGCCATGGCGGACTTATACGGATGGTTTATCCAGATTAGTCTGAGAATCGCAATGATGAAACAAAGTCTCTGAGGTCTCGATAACAGGCATCGGGATGCGAACGGCGAAATCAGCAGGAAGCACGGCAACGCCCAAATCCGATCGCTTAGGCAGATTTACGATCCCGATTTCGCCGAGGGCAGACGTGGCGACATGACGTTGCGTTCCTTGCTTAGGAAATCCGGAGAACCGTCGCTGAGCCAGTACCTTAGAAATCGATCGAAGACGCCCTGTTGAGGAGAAACAGACAAATGGCTTCGTTTATCACCCGCGTAGAATTGCACGATGCGGATTACAAGGACTACGTCGATCTTCATTTATATATGGCGCAGGAGGGTTATACGACTACGATCTGCGCGAACACCGGTGTGACGTATCACCTGCCTCCCGCGGAATACACGCTCATCGCCGACTGCACGCCCGAGCAGGCCCTTCGAAGAGCCGAGCGGGCTGCCCAGAAGACCCGAAAACGGGCCGCCCTCCTGGTATCCGAGTACCGCAGCTGCACTTGGTCGGGTCTGCCGCAGGTGCAGCGTAGTGCTTTTCAGGTTTATTAGATCGATCGCCCTTCGGGCGGCATCGAAAGCGGCGCTCGGGTAAACCGGATCATCACGCAGAGCGGCGACCCCGATGGCCCCGATATGCGGCACCTCGGTCTCGCGACCGAGCAGAATGCCGGCAAGCACCGTGCGCCGCGGCCGACACTCGGTTGATGGGGCCGCGCCGCTCGGCCCGGTGATGCTGGATCACGGTACCGCGCATGACCACGGTGCGGTGTCCCGGCTAAATGACCCGCGGGGCGAGAAGCCCAAAGGGCGAGGCGAAGCCCTGTAGCGAGAGCGTCATCGACCGAGAGTGGGCGCCTGGATGGAAGGCACGACGAGTCCGCCCAGCGCCGAGCCGAGGACCGCATGCGCGGCTACCACTGCACTGTTTCGGCCGTGGCACCGCGCGTCGTGGACACCGTGTGGACACCATTCCCACCAAAAAAGAACGCCGCCTGCTGGCGGCGTTTCTCTAATTCACCGGTGTTGCTTTGGAAATCTGGAGCGGGCGAGGGGGGCGACCCCCGACCCCACCTTGGCAAGACGCCCACCTTGGCAAGACGATGGGGATGCGGTGCGGTTGAGACGCGAAGTCGCCCCTGTCGGCCTGCGACAGATTGCCGCCGAAAGTACGCCACACCGCGATTTCGCGTGGTAGCCATGTGGTAGCCAACCAACCGAAAAGGGCTTGGCCATCTCTGGCCAAGCCCTTCAGTTGATTGGTGGAGCCAACCGGGATCGAACCGGTGACCTCTACAATGCCATTGTTGAGGATCAGCCTACGCGACGTTTCGGCCGTATACGCTTAACCACGCAAAATCCTTTGATAGGCAATCGCTTATAGAACCAAGTCGATTTTCACCGCACGCTGTTTTTCGCTGGACTTCGCGCAAATTTGCGTCCAAATTGCGTCCATACGGATTTTGCGGTTTGCGCGTCCATACGAGCCGGCCGAAGGGTTGGAATTGTGGGGGTGAGAGCCGCGGAAACTGACGCAGACCAAGCCGTTCGGCCGAGTTTCGCCGACCTCTACAATTTGGGGACCTCTACAATGCCAAGGCTGACCAAGCGCGTCGTCGATGCGATCCGGCCCGATCCGGGTGGGCGCGAAAGCTTTGTCTGGGACAGCGGCGACGGCGCCCTGAAGGGGTTTGGCGTGCGCGTCGCGCCCGGCGGCACCGCCAGCTACATCGTCTATTACCGCACCAAGGAAGGGCGCTCGCGCCGGCTGGTCATCGGCCGGGTTGGAACCTTGACGCCGGATGAGGCGCGCGCGATTGCCGGTGACAAGCTCAAGGACGTGGCGAAGGGCGGCGATCCCTCGGCCGAGCGCCACCGCGCCCGGCGCGAGGCGCTGACGATCGCCGAGCTGGCGCACCTCTATCTTGCGGAGGGACCGGCCGCGAAGCCGAACAAGAAGGCGTCGAGCTGGGCCACCGACCGCTCGAATATCGAGCGACACCTCAAGCCGCTCCTCGGCCGCAAACTCGCCGGGTCGCTCACCCATGACGACGTGGTGAAATTCCAGCGCGACGTTGCTGCCGGCAAGAGCAAGGCCGACATCAAGACCAAGAAGCGCGGCCGGGCGATCGTCGATGGCGGACCTGGCACCGCGGCGCGCTCGCTCGCCGTGCTCGGCGCGATGCTGGAATGGGCCGCCCATCCCGACCGCAAGCTGATCCCGGCGAATGCGGCCAAGGGCGTCAAGCTCCTCAAAGGCGGCAAACGAGAGCGGTTCCTGTCGGAGGCCGAGCTAGCCAAGCTCGCCGAAGCGCTCGCGGCGATGGAGGGAGAGGGGCGGCTGAGCTCGACCGCAACGGCGGCGATCCGGCTGTTGCTTCTGAGCGGGTGCCGCAAGTCGGAGATCCTGTCGCTGCGCTGGGAGTGGGTCGATGTCGAGCGCGGCGTTTTGCGGCTGCCGGACAGCAAGACCGGCGCCAAGGTCGTGCCGCTGGCTGCGGCGGCCGTGAAGCTGCTTGCCGAGTTGCCGCGCCGCGGCGACCATGTGCTGCCGGCCGCGAAGGGCGCCGGCCACTACACCGGGTTGCAGAAGGATTGGGAGCGAGTGCGGGCGCGCGCCGGACTGGCCGAGGCACGGGTGCACGACCTGCGGCATTCCTTCGCATCGTTCGCCGTGGCGGACGGCAACAGCCTTTATCTCATCGGCAAGGTACTCGGGCACAAGCAGGCCCGAACGACCGAAATCTACGCACACTTAGCTGACGACCCGATCCGCGCCGTCGCCGACCGCACCGCGGCCCGGATCGCCGCGGCGATGGCGCCGGCGGGCGAGCGCGACGCGGCCAAGGTGGTGCCGATCCGCGGCGGCCGGCAGTGAGCGCAGGTGATCGGCGATGGCCGAGCCGATCGAGCAGTACGTCATCACCCCGCACGCTCTGTTCGAGATGCAGCGCCGCAATATTGCCGAGACCGTGGTCCGCAGCGTGCTCGCAGCGCCCGAGCAGCGGCACCCGGTGCTGCCGGGCCGACACGTGCTACAGTCGAGGGTCGCTTTGACCGGCAAGACCTACTTGGTCCGCGTGTTCGTGGACATCGACCGCAACCCGGCGGAGGTGGTCACCGTTTATCGGACCAGCCAAATCGCAAGATACTGGAGGGCGGCGCCATGAAAGCCACCTACGACGCAAGGACGGACACGCTGAGCATCGTCCTGAAACCGGGTGTTGAGGTTGCGGAAAGTGACGAGGACAAGCCCGGCGTCATTCTCGACTACGACCAGGACGGGAACTTGGTCTCCCTTGAGATCCTGGACGCTTCCAAGCGGGTGGGCGAGACACGCCGGATCGAGTTCGAGATGGTGGAATGACCGACTCACAGACGTCATCGGGCCGCCTGTAAGCGTGAACCTGCCGTCCGCACCGTCTGCGTGTCCGAAGCCGTTGAGAACAGATAGTTTTTGTCGGCTGGCGCCGGTGTCCGGGCGCTGTCCGCGGCCGGAGAGCGCGGTCCGAGGCTCGGTTCGCCGCCTTCGATCTGCCGCCCGACTGCCGCGCGGGCCGGTTGCGGGTCTTGTACGAATCGCCGCTCGCCGCAGCGCGCGAGCTGAGGGGGTACCCCGGTTTTCGAGCTGAGACGCGGCGCGCATCCCTGCCAGTGTGCTTTTGTATTTTTTCGGGAGTTTATCGAGGTTGATCGACGCGATCACATCTTAAAGGTCGTCCGTGGCTATGCGGTCAAATCATCCAGGAATTCGGAGGCCGGCTTCACGCCCGTAACGAGCAGGCGATCACGGGCACGCGTGCAGGCGACGTAGAGCAGGTGGCGCTCGCTGTCATAGACTTCTTCGAGGTCGGCCTCGTCGCCGACGTTCTCGATGCGCCGCTGCGAGGGGATGATCTCGTCGTCGCAGGCCATGACCGCGACGGCGCGGAATTCGAGACCCTTCGCCAGATGCATCGCGCCGACCGAAAGACGGCCCGCCGTGACCTCGATCTTTTCGCTCAGCTCGACTGAGGCGGCGCCGGCCCGCTTGACCGCCGCTCTGGCGCGGCGCAGCTCGCGCGTCGAGCGGACGAACACGCCGATCTCGTGCGGCTGCACGCCGTCCCGAAGCCGCGCCGCGATCCACTCGCCGACCGCCTCCGCTTCCAGCTCCGGGTCATCGAAGGTCTCGATTTTCGGAGCCGGTCCGTTGAACACCGAGATCGTGCCGCGCCGGTCTTCGGAGATGCCGTCGACATCCGATAAGGCCGGCGGCAGCAGCCGGTCGGCCTGGACGCGGATCTGGTGCGAGGTCCGGTAGTTGATGCGCAGCGTATAGGAGCGGCCCCGTATATCGACGCCGAGGGACAGCCACGAAAAAGGCTGCTGGAAGATCCGCTGGCCGAGGTCGCCGGTAAAGAACAACCCGTCTGCCCGCGCGGCGCCGAGCGAGGCGAGGAAACGCAGCTCGGCAACGCCCACGTCTTGCGCCTCATCGACCACGACGAAATCAAAGGGAAATTTCGTGGCGGCGATATGCGCCGTGACGCGCCCGAACAGCTCGGGCCAGGTGACCGCCCGGCGCTTCGCCAAGCCTGCACGCACGCGCTCGAAAATCCCCCACAGCAACTCGCGTTGCTTGCCACCGATACGGGTCTTGCGCCCGAGCCGCGCAACATCGCGATACTCGTCCCAGGTGCCGAGCTGCCACGCGTCTACCACCTCGCGCCACTCGCCGAGCAGGAATCGCGGCGTGAACCGATGCCCCTCGACCGCCGCTGCGGCCTCGCGCAACAGCGCCTCGATCAGCGCGGGCGGGGCGAGGTTCGGTTGACCGAAAGCGGCGGTATAGAGTTCGTAGCCGATGCCCATGGCCGGGTGGACGGAAATCCGGTTGGCGATCTGCGGTTCGTTGCCGGTCAACGTCCGCAGGCGCAGCCGCAGTGCGTTTGCCAGTGCCTTTGAGAACGTCGTCAGCAGCACGCGCGCGTCCGGGTGTTTTCGGGCCAAGATCACGGTCCGATGGAGCGCCACGATGGTCTTGCCGGTTCCGGCGGAGCCGGAAATTCGGACGGGGCCGCCATAGTCGCGCTCGACGAGCCGCCGCTGCGCCGGGTGCAGAAATACCGCCCATCTCTCCCACGGGTAATCGAGGGCACGCTCCAGGTCCTCGATGTTGGTCAGCACCCGGAACCGGCGCTGCGCATCGGGATGGGCGAAGGGATCGATCTCCACCGGCGTCCGCACCGGGAGCTGAGGCGTCGTCCCGGTCGCCAGTTCCAACAGCGCCTCGGCAGCCTCTTGCGGCAACCGCTCGGCGACATCGAACAGCGTGTCCTCGTCGGCGCGGCGAACTTCATCGAGCCATTCGGGCGGAACGCCATAGCTGAGCAGTGTTTCGTTGCTGATGCCGGCGAACGGCAGCGGCTTGGGCGTGGGCTCAGCGCCGGCGGCGGCCAGCGCCGCGATCGGTTCGACGCGCTCGGGAAGCTCGACGAGCTGCGCCGCCCCGGTCGTCGGATGCCGCTCGACGCGGCGCCGCTCCGCCCAGGCATAGGCGGCATCGTGGTGGCCGACGTAGCAGAGCAACAGGCTCGCCGCCGTTCGATGGACGACGAGCCGGATGTCGTCATTGACCCGCACCGACCAGAAGTTCGGGTCGCGTGCGCGATCGAGCCGATGGAAGCGCAGGCCGGGATTCGACGGGTTGAGCTGCAAATCGAAGGCCGTCGTCTTCACGGCCTTCTGCTCCGCGCCGTTCAGCCGCGCGAGGCTCGCCGTGAACGTGTCGGCGATCCTAAAGTCCATACGGCTGCTTTGTCTCACCGTGGCTTTTCAGAGCGTTGCCCTTCCGCAAGAAGAGCCGCAGCACGTCGAACAATTCGAAGGATCAACTCTGATTTGAAATCAGAAAGCAGGCTGCCTTCGACGAAGCGATCCTGACGAATACAAACGGTAAGCAATCGGGCGAGTTGTTGCGGCGTTGCACGTCCAAGCGCGCTCTCATCGCCACGCAGTTTCTTCGCCGTCGATGTGCGCGCCCATTTCGGCCAATCGAAATCTGATAGCACGAGCCCAGAATCGTAGGCAGCCCGAACAAAAGCCTCTGCCGGATCACTAAGCGCCGCAAAGGGAAACGTAAAAACTCCCGGCTCGTTCGGATCCTCGCGCGGCGGCACGATCTCGCCGGGCTGGAAGTCCGGCTGCTCAAAAAATACGAGAAACCTCGCTATCCCGGCAAAGCGGTCCAACAGCGGAAGAGTGGCAACCGGCTTGCTCACACCTTAAACACCTTCATCACTTCGTCGCCGAGATGGTTGATGACCTTGACGGCGATGCGGCCCGAAGTCGGCTTCGGGAATGGGCGCGAGGTGGCGCTGCGCAGGCTTTCCCAGGCTTCCTCGTCGATCTCGGCCTTGAGCGTCGTTTTGAGCGCCTTGTACGGGTCGGTCGCGGCGCCGAGGAAATAGGCGTGGCGGACGAAGAAGCTTTCCTCGTTGTAGTCGGTGTCGATGAACCAGAGCGCGATCGTCTCGGGGCCGCCCGAGACGACCTCCCCGGTCTGCGGGTGGAAGACATCGACACCCTTGATCGTGACCCGGATCTGATCCCGGCCTTCGCCGGGACCGCCCGCAGGGGACTTCACTTCCTCGATCTCGATGTCCGGCTCGCCGAACACGACAAACAGGTTGCCGCTCGCCGTGGTCTTCAGTTCGCCCGCCATATGCAGATCCGCGTTCATCCGGGCCTTCAGGATCGGGATGCGACCGAGACGCTCGAACTCCGACGAATGGGCGTCGAAATTGAAAGCGCAGGCGATCACGATGTCGAAGCGGGCGTCCGCCGCCTCGCGTGCGGCGGCGACGAGATCGGCGCGCGCCACCGTGCCGAATTCCGGGCCGAGGAAGATGGCGGCGCGGCGCTCCTGCTCGCCCTCCATATAGCGGCCCTCGGCGCAGATCAGCTCGCCGGGCCAGGGCGCCAGTGACGTGAAGGTGATGCGGTCTTCCTTGTGCGCTTGCTGCACCCCGGCTGTCTTGAGGTTTTCGAGCACCATCGACGCGAAGTCGGCAGCGCCAAACTCCGCGCCCTCTTCCGCGAGGTCGAGTGTGTCGATGAGGCTGTCGTCGGCATCGACCGCAAGCACCCGATGCGGCGACAGGCTTTCGACCGTGAACGGGCCGGCGACGCGGATGCGGGAATTGTCGGTGTAGGGCTTGTCGTAAAGATATTCGAACTCGGCCTTGGCCGCGATCGAGGCGTCGATTTCCTTCTGCCGATCGATCCGCGCGGCCCACCATTCGGCATGCAGCTTTTTCG
>JAKAOO010000060.1 GCA_021812165.1 Pseudomonadota bacterium
GCGCCGGCAAAAAGGAGGACATCGAAGGCCGCTGCACGCAGATCCGCCAGCAGATCGAAGAGACGACGAGCGACTATGACCGCGAGAAGTTGCAGGAGCGTCTGGCGAAGCTCGCGGGCGGGGTCGCCGTCATCCGCGTTGGCGGCTCGACCGAAATCGAGGTCAAGGAGCGCAAGGACCGCGTCGACGACGCGACCCACGCGACGCGCGCCGCGGTCGAGGAAGGCATCGTCCCGGGCGGCGGTGCGGCGCTCCTTTATGCGGCGAAGGCGCTCGAGGGCCTGACGCCGGCGAACAACGACCAGAAGGTCGGCATCGACATCGTCCGCAAGGCCTTGCAGGCGCCGATGCGGCAAGTGGCCGAGAACTCCGGTGCCGACGGCTCGATCGTCGTCGGCAAATTGCTCGACGCCAACGACCTGAACCGCGGCTTCGACGCGCAAACGGGCGATTATGTCGATATGGTCAGGGCCGGCATCATCGACCCGACCAAGGTCGTGCGGCTCGCTCTCGAAAACGCCGCCTCGGTTGCCGGCCTTCTCATCACCACCGAAGCGATGATCGCCGAGAAGCCCGAAAAGAAGACCCCGCCCGGCATGCCTCCCGGCGGCGGCATGAACGGAATGGACGAGTTTTAGGCTCGGCCGCGACATTCCCTCGTCTGCGAGGGAACCTCGAATGGGCCGGCGTCCGAAGGGACGCCGGCCTTTTTTTCTCGGCGGCTGCGGAGGCGGCGGGCGCGGGCGCGTTTACTTTCCCGAGTCGCATCTTTGTCTTCGTCTCGATACGGCAGGAATCCGCTACCGATGAATTATCATCAACTTCAGTATTTGCCACTTTCAACGTCGTTTTTTTCAATACTTATCGGCATCTTCCTGCTGTTGGTTCTGTATATTTACTTCGGAACCTTGCGTTACGCCTATACCCGTCTCGGCATCAGCCGAAACGCCGCCCTTCTGGTATTGCTGGGGTCGCTCATCGGCAGCTACTTCAATATCCCGGTCGCTTATCTGCCGCAAAAGCAGATCGTCGAAGTGCCAGCCGTCACCTTCTACGGCATCCAATACATGGTTCCGGCGGTCGTCCAATGGTCGCACACGGTTATCGCGGTCAATGTGGGCGGGTGCTTGATCCCTGCAGGGATGTCGTTCTTTCTTCTGATACGGAACCGGTTGTGGCTGCGAGGCATCCTCGCGACCGCGGCCGTCGGTGCCGTGTGCCATCAACTGGCCCATCCCATAGCCGGACTCGGCATCGCGTTGCCCGTATTCGTGCCGGGGCTGACGGCGGCGGTCGTCGGGCTCTTTCTGTCGCGGGCCTACGCCGGGCCGCTCGCGTATATCAGCGGCAGTCTCGGGGCCCTCATCGGCGCCGATCTTCTCAATCTCGGCAATCTGCAAGGGCTTGGCGCGTCGGTCGCCTCGATCGGCGGGGCGGGAACATTCGATGGGATCTTTCTGACGGGGATCCTGGCGGTCCTGATCGCGAGCGTGTTTCGGCCGGCGGCCTGACCGAGTCCCGCTCCGGCAGGCTCCTGACTGAAAAAAGCAGAGAAGGTTGACAAGGTTCCGCAATGAGAACAAAATAGGAACCTTTGTGGAGTCGCGCGTCATGTCACCAGCAAAAAGAACTCTTCTCTCCTCGCTCCGCGAGCGCGTGCGGCAAATCGAGAGGCCCGGCTCGGCGCATGGGGTCTTCTCCTTGGGCTTCGCCGCGATCGATCGCGCCTTGCCGGGAGGCGGGCTCGCGCGGGGGGCCTTGCACGAGATCCTCGGAACAGGCAGTGACGAGGAGGACGGTGCGCTTGCCGCCGCCTTTGCCGCCCTCATTCTGGGGCGTCTCGCGGAGGGCGGCAGCGTTCTCTGGTGCCTCGCCTCCGCCGATCTTTATGGCCCGGGCCTTGCCGCAGCGGGGCTCGATCCCTCGCGTCTCCTTCTCGTCGAGGCGCGGCGCGATGATCTCGTTCTCTGGGCGATGGAGGAGGGGTTGCGCACGCGCGGGATCGCCGCCGTGGCGGGTGAAGTTAAGAGGCTCGACCTCCTCGGAAGCCGCCGCTTGCAGCTCGCCGCTGAACGCTCCGGCATCCCTGCTTTCGCTTTGCGCCGCTGGAAGAGCGCCGATGAGGCGGCGCGCTGGCGCGCCGTCCCCAACGCGGCCGCGACGCGCTGGCGGGTCGGCGCTCTCTCTTCGCGCTCCGAAGGGAATGAACCGGGGGTCGGGCACCCGCATTGGCGGGTCGAGCTTTTGCGTTGCCGCGGCGGAGTGCCCGCTTGTTGGGAGGTGGAAATCGAGGATGGCGCGGGTTTTGTCTCTGTGGCTCAAAGACTGGCCAATCGACCGTTGGCGAAGGAAGAGGGATTCTCTCTCGCGCGGCGCTCCGCCGGCTCTTGAGCCTCCTTTTGCCACGTTTTTCGAGAGGGGCGGCCACGCTCTTCTCGCTGCGGTCAACCGGAAGGCGGCGGAGGCGGGGCTTTTTCCGGGGATGTCTCTGGCCGATGCGCGGGCTCTTCTGCCCGGCCTCAAAACCGCCGCGTCGGAGCCCGCCGAAGATCAAAAGGCGTTGCGGCAGCTTGCCGAATGGTGCGTTCGCTACAGCCCGTGGACGGCTCTCGAAGGGGCGGACGGGGTGCGCATCGAGATTGCCGGTTCGGCCCATCTCTGGGGCGGCGAGGAGGCGCTCGCCACCGATCTTTCGAAGAGGCTTGGGCGAGAGAGGATCGCCCACCGCATCGCCGTCGCTGATACGATCGGCGCCGCCTTTGCGGCGGCGCGTTTTGCCGCCGGCGACGCTCCCCTGATCCTCGCTCCTTCCGAGATCCGCTGCGCCCTCGCCCCTTTGCCGATCGAGGCGCTCAATCTCGACCCCGCGGCGGCGGAAGGATTGAGGTCCGTCGGCCTCAAACGAGTGGGCGATCTTTATGCGATGCCGCGCGCGGCGCTCGCCCGCCGTTTCGGCACGCTTGTGGCGCGCCAGCTCGATCGGGCCTTGGGCGATCTGCCGGAGCCGTTTTCGCCTCTCCGCGAGACGCCTTTGCGCCGCGTTCGTCTCGGCTTTGCCGAGCCGATCACCGCTCCCGAGGATTTGCGGAGCGCCATTCTGCGTCTTGTCGAGGATCTCTGCGGGCGGCTCGAGCGCGAAGGGATGGGTCTGCGGCGCCTCGATCTTTCCTTTTGTCGCCTCGACGGCCGAGTCGAGAGGATAGAGCTCGGCACCGCCTATCCGAGCCGCGACCCCCGTCATCTCTCCCGTTTGCTCGCGGCCCGACTGGAGGCCGTCGATCCCGGCCCCGGCATCGAGGACATGATCCTTTCCGCCTTTGCGGTCGAACCGCTCGCCGCCGAGCAATTCGCCTTTGCCGGCCCTTCCGCCGCGGCGAGCGCCCCCGGATCAAGTCCGGGGCAGGCCGTCGCCCCGCTTCTCGATCGGCTGGGAAACCGTCTCGGGCTTTCCGCGCTTTATCGCCTCGAAGCGCGGCAAAGCCACATCCCGGAGCGGGCTTCAGCACGCTCCCCCCTTCTTCCGACGATCCTAAAAGATCGTCATTCCGGGACGGCCCGGAGGGCCGGGCCCGGAAACCATGAACACGAGCCGTCTCTGGTTGGCCAAGCCGATGTTCATGGGTTCCGGGTTCGCGGGCTCGCGCCCGCGCCCCGGAACGACGAATGTCAGAAGGGAGCGCCGCGCCCGATCCGGCTCTTTCTGCCGCCGGAGCCGATCGAAGCCGCTTTTTTGCTTCCGGACGATCCTCCCTTCCATTTCATCTGGCGCCGGCGGCGCCACCGCGTGCGGCGCGCCGACGGGCCGGAGCGGATCGCCCATGAGTGGTGGGAAGGCGAAGGCGCGGTCCTGAGCCCGTCGAAGGGCGGGATCCGCGACTATTACCGCGTCGAAGACGAGGAAGGCCGGCGCTTCTGGCTTTACCGCACGGAGCGGGCGGGCGCAGAGCCGCCGCGCTGGTTTCTCCATGGAATCTTTCCTTGATGTCCCCCTACGTCGAGCTCCAGGTCACGACCAACTTTTCCTTTCTGCGCGGCGCCTCGCACCCCGAAGAGCTGGTGGCGCGCGCCGCCCTTCTCGGCCATCCGGCAATCGCGATCACCGATCGCATGAGTCTCTCCGGCGTCGTGCGCGCCCACTCTGCGGCGAAAGAGGCAGGGATCCGTCTCGTCGTCGGTTGCCGTCTCGATCTCGAGGACGGCACGAGCCTTCTCGTCTTCCCCGAGGACCGCGCCGCCTATGGCCGCCTCGCGCGCCTTTTGACCCTCGGCAAGCGCCGCGCGAAGAAGGGCGAATGCCGTCTCGATTACGAGGATCTTCTGGCGCATGGCGAGGGCGAGATCGTCGTTCTCCTGCCGCCCGAAAAAGGAAGCCTTGCTCGCCACGCGCAGGCCGCGGCCCGGCTTGGAGCTGATTTCCGCGGCCGCGCTTATCTCGCCGCCCACCACCTCTATCGCGGCGACGACGCCCGCCGGATCGCCCGCCTCGCCGCTCTCGCCGAAGAAGCCTCTCTGCCTCTCCTCGCCACCAATGACGTGCTCTATCACTCTCCCGAACGGCGGGCGTTGCAGGATGTTCTGACTGCGATCCGCGAAGGGGTGAGGGTCAAAGAAGCGGGCTTTCGTCTTCTCGCCAACGCCGAACGGCATTTGAAACCCGCGGAGGAGATGGCGCGTCTTTTCCGTGGCCGCGAGGACGCCCTTTGGAGAAGCGCCGAGATCGCCGAGCGTTGCCGTTTCGGCCTCGACGAACTCTCCTATGAATACCCGGAAGAGCCGGTACCCGAAGGGAAAACCGCGCAGCAGCACTTGGCCGATCTGACGGCGGCGGGAGCCTCTGAGCGCTTTCCGGGCGGGGTTCCCGACAAGGTCCAAAGCCTCATCGCGCACGAACTCAAACTCATCGCCGAGCTCGATTACGCCCGCTATTTTTTGACCGTCCACGACATCGTCGGCTTTGCCCGGCGCCGCGGCATCCTCTGTCAAGGCCGCGGCTCGGCCGCCAATTCGGCCGTCTGCTACTCTCTCGGCATCACCGCCGTCGATCCGGCGCGGATCGATGTTCTCTTCGAGCGCTTTTTGAGCGCCGCCCGCAACGAGCCTCCCGACATCGACGTCGATTTCGAGCATCAAAGGCGCGAAGAGGTCATTCAATATATCTACGAGAAATATGGCCGCGACCGCGCCGGGATTGCCGCGAGCGTCGTCTGCTATCGCTCGCGCCTCGCGATCCGCGAGGTGGGAAAGGCCTTGGGGCTTTCGCAGGATGTCGTCGCCGCCCTTGGAGGGAGCGTCTGGGGCTGGAGCCACGATCCCATTCCCGACAAGCACGTGCGCGAGGCGGGTCTCGATCCCGCCGACAAGACGCTGCGGCTTGCCCTCGATCTTGCCGCCGATTTGACCGGCTTTCCCCGCCATCTCTCGCAGCATGTCGGCGGTTTTGTCATCACGAAAGGGCCGCTCTCGGAAGTGGTGCCGATCGAGAATGCGGCGATGGCGGGACGCACCGTCATCGAATGGGATAAGGACGATCTCGACGCGCTGCGCATTTTGAAGATCGACATCCTCGCCCTCGGCATGCTGACCTGCGTCCGCAAGGCTTTCAGCCTGATCGAGCGCCATGAGGGGCGCGCCGTCGATCTCGCGAGCGTGCCGGCCGAGGAGAGAGAAGTCTACGACATGCTCTCTCGCGGCGACTCTTTGGGCGTCTTTCAGGTCGAAAGCCGCGCCCAGATGACGATGCTGCCGCGCCTCAAACCGCGGGAGTTTTACGATCTCGTCATCGAGGTCGCGATCGTGCGTCCGGGGCCGATCCAGGGCGACATGGTTCACCCTTATCTGCGCCGCAGAAGCGGGCGCGAGGAAGTCACGTATCCTTCCGAGGAATTGCGCCGGGTCTTGGGAAAGACCTTGGGGGTGCCGCTTTTCCAGGAGCAGGCGATGCGGATCGCCATCGTCGCCGCCGGCTTCAGCGCGGAAGAAGCGGACCGCCTGCGCCGTGCGATGGCGACCTTCAAGCGGAATGGCGACATCCATCTCTTTCGCGACAAGTTCATCGCCGGAATGCTCGCGCGCGGCCTGACACGCGATTTCGCGCTGCGCTGCTTCAGCCAGATCGAAGGGTTCGGAACCTACGGCTTTCCCGAAAGCCACGCGGCAAGTTTTGCCCTTCTCGTTTATGTCTCGGCCTGGATCAAGTGCCACTATCCCGAAATCTTCGCCTGCGCCCTTCTCAACAGCCAGCCGATGGGGTTTTACGCGCCGGCGCAGATCGTCCGCGATGCGCGCGCACACGGGGTCGAAGTGCGCCCCGTCGATGTCAATTTCAGCGACTGGGATTGTACGCTCGAACCGCGGAGTGAAAAGCCCTCTCCACCCTCCAGGGGGGAGAGGGAGGGGCCCGTCGCGAAGCGATGGGAGGGTGAGGTGGGGGTTGGCCGGCGCACGGAAATCCCCCACCTCACCCCAGCCCTCTCCGCCCTCGAGGGCGGAGAGGGAAAAAATGATAGGGGCGGCCGCTGGGCGCTGCGCCTCGGGTTGCGCCAGGTGAAGGGGCTCGCCGAGGCCGACGCCGAAAGGCTCGTCGCCGTGCGCCCGCCGGAAGGTTATATCGATCTGCGCGTTCTTTCGCGAAGAAGCGGGCTGTCCCGCGCGAGCTTGGAACGCCTCGCGGCGGCCGATGCCTTCCGCTCGATGGGACTCGACCGGCGAGAAGCGCTGTGGGCGGTCAAAGGGCTTCCCGAGGCGGCGCCTTTGCCGCTCTTTGCCGCCGTTCAAGAACCCTCATCGCCTTCACCGTCATTCCGGGGCGCGGGCGCCGCCCGCGGACGCGAACCCGGAATCCACGAACACAGGCTTGTGAAAATCGGGTCACGGCCGGTGTCCATGGATTCCGGGCCCGGCCCCATCGGGCCGTCCCGGAATGACGATTTCGGTGACAATGAAACCCGCACCGCGGCGCTCTTGCCCAAGATGCCGTTGGGCGAGCATGTCGCCCGCGATTACGCGAGCCTTGGATTGAGCCTCAAACCGCATCCGCTCGCCTTTCTGCGCGCCGATCTCGCCCGCGAGGGCTGCGTCAAGGCTGCCGATCTCGCCGATCTGCCGGCGGAGAGCCGGGTCGCCGTCGCCGGGATCACCTTGATCCGCCAGCGTCCGGGAAGCGCGAACGGCGTCGTCTTCATCACCATCGAGGACGAAAGCGGAGTCGCCAATCTCATCGTCTGGCCTCCCATATTCGAACGCTTTCGCCGGGCCGCGATGAGCGCGGGCTTTCTTCTTTGCAAAGGGCGTCTGCAAAAGGAGGAGGGGGTGATCCACGTCGTCGCCGAGCGTCTCGACGACTGGACGGGCCGGCTTTGCGCTCTCTACGAGCGCGATCGTCCCGAAGCCGCCCTCGCCATCAAGAGCCGCGATTTCCGGTAATCGGCACAACGGAATGATACAGCAAAATGACGCTATCGAATCGCGCTTGCGGCGGCGCATACGAGCGTCCAGAGTGATCCGCTGAAGGCACCGGCGACACATGGAGACGCTGGAGGATGGGATGGCCCGACGTCGCGATCGCGCTTATCCAGTTCGCGAGGCAACAGCCATTCGCTTTCCTGCTAACGGTCCCGTTAACCGGAATTGTTATTCTCGCTGGAGCGTTGCTGTTTCTGCGAATCGTCGTGATCCGTCCCATCTCTATGCGTGGCGCCGACTATCAGCGTGCGCGGCGACAGCATCGTGAGCCGGAGCTCCCTCTCAAATGATACCCTGGTCTCCCATCCTCTCTTTCCACGAGGCGCTTCTGTTAGTCTGTGGAGCGGTGATTCTCTACGGATTCTGCCTTCGCCGCTTAGCGGAATTCGCGCACCAATACCGCCTTAGGCTCGCAGAAATCGGTGAAAAATACCTCGCGATCTGTGACGATCCTGATGAGAAGACAGAGATCCTGTTCTACCTTGATAACGCGATGAACCCATGGTTTTTGGTCTCTGTTTCGGCATTATTCCCCATGATTTTCGTGTATATTCTGATACGACGGGAAAATCGGGAGAGGAAACACAAGGACGACTCCACGTACTCAAGCATCCTGGAACTGTTCAACATCTCTGTATTTGCTGCGAATCCACTATTCGGTATCGTCGTTGTGCTGGAAATCGTGGCATTTTCCCTGCTTTCGATCTTAGTCGCGGGGAATATTGTCATGATCAAACGAGCGATTTTACTTCTGCTGCGCCGAGAGGCAGGGCGGCACGTTGCCGCCCATTCGACTTCTTAGAGCGAAATCCTCCATGAAACAGAGAGGTTCGTCCCGTCTAGTCACTGCAAAGTAGCGCCTCGTAGACGGTCCGGACGGTAAAGCCATTATGCTACCGAATGAGTTGCAGGCGTGGCCGTTCGCGCTGAAACCCTCGCCCCACATCAAAAATCGGCGCTCAGGTTCCCAGCTCTAAACGCAAAGAGGGAGCCTCTCATGGATGTCGTCTTTGCCGCGCCGCTCTCGCCGCCCAGCCCATTGCGCGCGGCGATCCGCAACGCTCATCGCATGGATGAGGACGAGGCCGTCGCCCGCATCCTCGCCGCCGCCGAAATGCCGCCCGAGACCCGCGGGCGCATCGAAGAAGAGGCGCGCCGGCTGGTTCTCGCCGTCCGCCGCGAGCGCGCGGGCAAAGGCGGGATCGACACCTTCCTCACCGAATACGCGCTTTCGAGCGAGGAGGGGGTGGCGCTTCTCTGCCTCGCCGAAGCGCTTTTGCGCATCCCCGACGCCGAGACCGTCGACCGGCTCATCCGCGACAAGATCGGAGAAGGCGATTGGGAGAGTCATCTCGGCCATTCGGGCTCGCTCTTCGTCAACGCCTCGACCTGGGCGCTGATGCTGACCGGACGGCTTTTGCGCGCGCCGGCCAAAGAGGAGGACTGGCGCGCGACCTTGCGCCGTCTCCTCGCGCGCTCCGGCGAGCCGCTTTTGCGCCAGGCGATCACCGCGGCGATGCGCATCCTCGGCGCCCAATTCGTCATCGGGCGCACGATCGAAGAAGCGGTCGAACGCGCGCGTGCGGCCGAGCGGGCCGGCGCCCGGCACTCTTTCGACATGCTCGGCGAGGCCGCCCGCACCGCGGCCGACGCGGAACGCTATACCGCTTCTTACGAGCACGCGATTGCCGTCATCGGCAAGTGGGCCGCGGCGCGCGGGCCTTTGGAGGCGCCCGGGATCTCGGTCAAGCTCTCGGCCCTTCACCCGCGCTACGAGTTTAAAGAGCGCGAGCGCGTTCTTGCCGAGATGGGGCCGCGGCTTCTGGCGCTGGCGCGAAAAGCGCGCGAGGCCGCCATTTCGTTCACGATCGACGCCGAGGAAGCCGATCGCCTGGAACTCATGCTCGACCTTTTCGAAGGCCTGGCGCTTGCTCCCGAGCTGTCGGGTTGGGAGGGGCTCGGCCTTGCGGTCCAGGCTTATCAGAAACGGGCCTTGCCTCTTATCGATTGGCTCGCCGATCTCGCAAAGCGAGCCTCGCGCGCGATTGCGGTCCGTCTCGTCAAAGGCGCGTATTGGGATACCGAAATCAAGAGAAGCCAGGAGGGCGGGCTTGCCGGTTATCCCGTCTTCACGCGCAAGGTCGCGACCGATGTTTCCTGCCTCGCCTGCGCCAAACGGCTTTTTGCCGCCGGCCCCCTCCTTCTTCCGCAATTCGCAACCCACAACGCGGCGACGCTTGCCGCGATCGCCGCTCTTTCGGGCGAACGCCGCGACTTCGAATTCCAGAGGCTTTTCGGGATGGGGGACGCGCTTTACGAGGCGGCTTCCGGCTTTCCCTGCCGCATCTACGCGCCGGTCGGAAGCCACGAGGACCTGCTCCCCTATCTCGTGCGCCGTCTCCTCGAAAACGGCGCCAACACCTCCTTCGTCAACCGCATCCTCGACTTGGAGGCGCCGATCGAAGAGATCATCGCCGACCCGATTTCGAGGCTTTCACGGATCGCCCCGAAACCGCATCCGCGGATCCCTCTGCCGCGCGCGCTTTATGCGCCGGCGCGCAGAAATTCGGCGGGGATCGATTTGAGCGATCCCTCGGACCTCGCCGCTCTCAAAGAGGATCTCGAAAAGGCGCTCGGGGGGTCATGGAGCGCGTCTCCCATCGTCGGCGGCGCCGAAAGCGAAGGCGAGGCAGCGGCCGTTTTCGATCCGAGCGATCGGCGGCGCCGGATCGGCGGCGTGGTCGAAGCCTCGAGCGACGACATCGAGCGGGCGCTTGCCAGAGCCGCGGGCGCCGCCCGCGAGTGGGATCTGACTTCGGCGGACGAGCGGGCTTCGATCCTCGAACGCGCGGCCGATCTTTACGAGAGCGAAGGCGCCGAGCTGATGGCGCACGTCATCCGCGAGGGCGGGCGCACGATCGCGGCCTCGCTCGCCGAGTTGCGCGAAGCGGTCGACGGTCTGCGCTATTATGCCGAGAGAGCGCGCGCCGATTTTCTCGAGCCATTGCGTCTCCCGGGTCCGACCGGCGAGAGAAACGAGCTGTCCCTGCACGGGCGCGGCGTCTTTCTCTCGATTTCCCCCTGGAATTTCCCGCTCGCGATTTTTACGGGCCAGATCGCGGCGGCGCTTGCCGCCGGCAACGCGGTCGTCGCCAAACCCGCGGAAGAGACGCCCTTGTCCGCCGCCGCGGCGCTGCGCCTTCTCTTGAAAGCGGGGATTCCGGGCGATGTCCTTCACCTTTTGCCGGGAAAGGGCGAAGTCGTGGGCGCCGCTCTTGTTGCCGACCCGCGAATCGCCGGGGTGGCGTTTACCGGCTCGACCGAAACCGCGCGCGCCATCAATCGCGTTCTCGCGGCACGCGACGGCCCGATCATCCCCTTTATCGCCGAGACCGGCGGGCAGAACGCGATGATCGTCGATAGTTCGGCACTCTTCGAACAAGTGGTCCTCGATGTGCTCTCCTCGGCTTTCGACAGCGCCGGGCAACGCTGCTCGGCGCTGAGGATCCTCTGCCTCCAGGAGGAGATCGCCGACCGGTTCCTTCCCATGCTGGAGGGCGCGATGGCCGAGCTTAAAATCGGCGATCCGGCGCTTCTCGATACCGATGTCGGGCCTCTCATCACGGACGCCGCGCGCGAAGAGCTTCGCCGTCATGCCGAGCGGATGGCGCGCGAGGGCCGGCTTCTCTACGAATGCGAGCTGCCCGCCGGAAGCGAGCACGGCATCTATTTCGCGCCGCGCGCTTTCCTCATCGATACGCCCTCCCGGCTCAAAAAGGAGGTGTTCGGGCCGATCCTCCACGTCGTGCGCTGGCGCCCTGATCGGCTATTTTCGCTGCTTGCGGAGCTGAGGGCGACGGGTTACGCCCTGACGCTTGGCATCCACAGCCGAATCGAAACGACGGAGCGCCAGATCCTTGCGTGCCTCCCGGTCGGCAACAGCTACGTCAACCGCAACATGATCGGAGCCGTCATCGGGGTCCAACCCTTCGGCGGCGAAGGTCTTTCCGGGACCGGGCCGAAGGCGGGGGGCCCGCGGTATCTGCACCGATTCGCGACCGAGCGCTCGCTCTCGGTCGACACCACCGCCGTCGGCGGCAATGCGACCCTCTTATCGCTTCAAGAGGCGGCCGATGCGGCGGGCGAGATGAATCCGGTGAGCCGCGCCCGATAGTACCGGACGTTGAATAAGGCGCGCGAGCGGGGAGACGTAATCGCAGCGCCCCTACAACGCATCGGGGCGCCGTTCGGTTCCCTAAAATCCGTGAGAAAGTTCGGGGCGAAGCGCGGTTCTTTTGCGAGTGTTGCGGAAAAGATGCGGCACGATTGGCGAGAAATCGGTGTCTTGGAACCCGATTGTTGCTCAGATGTCGCACCAGCCGATGTTCCGCATGGTTTTCCCGGGAAGCGCTGTCGTTGAAGCAGAAACCGGTTGTCATCAGAACACTCGATGACCATCATCATCCGGGGATGGCACCGCGGCCATCGCCATACGTGTATTTGCGGGCGGAGGGTGGGAATGAAAAGTCGCTGTCTCATAGGCGCTGCCGCCGCGTTTGCCGTGGCGCTTTCGTGCGCCGGAGCGCGCGCGCAATGGTTGGGAGGGCCAGGGGCCTTCTACTTTGGCGGTGAAGGCGGCTGGACCAGCCTGCCGGACCAGAATTTCAGTACTTCTGGAGGCATCCTGCCGCCGGCCAGCGGCAGCCAGAAGTTTGACGACGGTTACAATATCGGCGCCCGCGCCGGCTATGAGTGGGGGCCGTGGCGGTTCGAGGAAGAGTTCCGCTATCAGCATAACGGGATCAGCGGCTTGTCCAACGCCGGGTTGTCGGCAGGCTTGAAAGGGACGACGTTCGGGGGCAGTACCAACGCCTACGCGATCATGACGAACGTCATTTACGACTTCACCTTCGGTTGGCCGATCACGCCGCATATCGGCGCCGGCATCGGGGCGGTCGATATCCACGAAGGCCTCAACAACTCGGCCTTGGGGACCATTGTCTCCGACAATTCCTGGCAATTCGGCTATCAGGCGATTGCCGGCGTGCGCTTTCCGATCACGCCCTTCCTCGCCCTTGATGTCGATTACCGCTACCTCGCGACAACCTCGCCGAGCTTTACGGTCACAAATCCGCTCGCCAAGTATGTAATGGGCAGCAGCTTCAAATCCGACTACAGCTCGAACAACATCGTTGCGAGTCTTTCCGTGCTCTTTGGGGCGCCGCCGCCGCCTCCTCCTCCGGCGATTGCCCCCGCGGCCGTACCGGCGCCGCCGCCGCCTGCGCCGCGCGTCTATCTCGTCTTCTTCGATTGGGACCGGTACAGCATCACGCCGGCCGGGCAGGCGATCATCCGCCGGGCTGCGGTGGCCTGGAAGCACGGGGCTCCGGTGAGGCTCATGGTCAACGGGTATACCGATCTTTCGGGTTCGGTCGGCTACAATCTGCGTCTGTCGCTGCGGCGCGCGAATGCGGTCGCCGGCGCGCTCGAGCGGATGGGGGTTCCGCGCAGCGAGATGGAGATTCACGGTTACGGCGAGAGCAATCCGCGGGTGCCGACGGCGAAGGGGGTTCGCGAGCCGCAAAACCGGCGCGTCGAGATCATGTTCCAGCGGTAGCGCGCGCTCTTTGCCCGGGTCTTGCCGCAGACCCGGGTTTCTCTCGAAAACCGCCGCGGGCTGCCGCGGCGGTTTTCCTTTGGCGCCTCGCGCAGGGGCGCAGCCCTGTGGGTGGAAGTCTCAGCGCCAGCCGGTCACGGCGAACGAACTCGATGAAGCCGAGGGAGTGTGGGGGAAGCCGGGGAGCGAGGCTGCGGGCTTATCGACTGCACCGCCCCCGCGGTCCATAGGCCCGAGGGTCGGGCCGATGAACAAGAAGCGCAGAGACGGCGCTGCCGACGGGGCGAGCGAGCCATCAACCGCAAAGCTCTCGCGGCCAAGGGAAGCGGCACGCTCCTCACCGCCGTGCCGAGCCTCGAATGGTCGGAGAAGCCGGGAGTGCCCCGCCTCTCCTGCCTTCAACCCCTAAAACCGCCCGGCGCGGACCCGCACGCCGGCTGGCGTCGCAGAAGCGCGATCACGTATGCCCGCCCCCATGCCGATCCATGCCGAGAATTTCGCGTTCGATGGCGAGGGCGAAGCCGTCTTCCTCATTGGACAGCGTCGTCGCCCCTGCGGCGGCTTTGACTTCCGGCGCGGCGTTGCCCATGGCGATCGAAAAGCCGGCCCTTTTGAACATTTCGAGATCGTTCTCCATGTCGCCGAGGACCGCGATCTGTTGCGGGGAAATGCCCAGTCTTTGCGACAGAAACGCGATGAGAAGGCCTTTGTGGGTGCCGGGCGGGGTGAAGTCCACATAATAGGGTTGCGAGCGCGCGACGGTTGCCAGAGCGCCGAGCGCCGCTCGCCCCAACTCCTCGCAGCGCGCCACCTTTTCGAGATCGCTGCTGGCGCCGACGATTTTCGAGGCGTCGTCGAGATGCTCCTCGAATGAATGGACCTCGGTGGGGCCTGTCGCGATGGTGCGGATTTCGTGCGCGACGCGATCCCCGAGGGGATTGCGAAGAAACCAGGCACGGGCGGTGAAAAGCCACACTTCGACGCCCTCATCTTCCAACAGCTCGACCGCACGCCTTGCCGCCTGCCGCGAAAGGCGGTTCGCCGAGAGAAGGTCAAGGTCGGGGGCGGCGATCGCGGCGCCGTTGAAGGCGCCGAACGGCAGGCCCAGAGCGAGAGGCCGGGTCACCATCGAGAGGCCGAAAGGAGGCCGGCTGCTGCAGATCGAAAACCCGATTCCGGCTTCACCGAGACGGTGAACCGCCTCGATCGCACGGCGCGTCAGAACCTTCTCGCCGGTGACGAGGGTTCCGTCGACATCGGAGACGACGAGAGCAAAGCGGTTCATGCGGGCCCCCCTTTCAGCATCGCAACTCCCTCCTCAGAAGCCATGACGACGGCCGATGTGCGCCCCACGAAAAGGCCGCTTTCGATCGCGCCGACGGTCGTGGCGATGCGTGCTTCGAGCGCGGCGGCGTCGTCGATCGGGCCGAAATCGCAATCGAGGATAAGGTTGCCGCCGTCGGTCAGAAAGGGCTCGCCGCTCGCAACCGTGCGCAGGCGCGGGATCGAGCCGAGCTTTTCGAGTGCGAAGGCGGTCGCCTGCCAGCCGAACGCCGTCACTTCGACCGGGACCGGGGAGCGCTCGCCCAGACGATCGACGAGCTTTCCGCTATCGACGACGATCACGAGCCGTGCGCTCGCCGCGGCGACGATCTTCTCGCGCAGGAGAGCGCCGCCTTTTCCTTTGATAAGATCGAGCGTCCCGCGCTCGACCTCGTCGGCGCCGTCGATCGTCAGATCGAGCCGCCGGTGCTCGGCGAAACTCGAGATCCGAACGCCGAGCCGGCGCGCCAGCGCCGCCGTTCGCTCCGAAGTCGGAATGGCGACGATCTCGAGGCCCTGGGCAACGCGCTTTCCGAGCGCCTCGACGGCGAATTCGGCGGTCGATCCGCTGCCGAGCCCCAAGACCATGCCGTCTTCGATCTCTTCGATCGCGCGCAAGGCGGCGGCGCGCTTCAAGGCGTCGCGGTTCATGGCGCCTCGCGGGCCGCGGCGTCGACGAGCCACACGAGTTCGCCCCGGGGTCTGAGGCGCGCTGCCGGAAGTGCCGTGTCGCCGGCGAGCGCCCGCTTGAGAATTCCCGCCTTTCCCTTGCCGGCGACGAGAAAGACGGTGAGGCGGCTGCTTTCGAGCACGGGATAGGTCAAAGTGAGCCGCGTCTCGGGCCGCGAGCCTTCGACTTCGGCGACCCAACGCGCCCGCTCGTCGAGGACGGGGGAGCCCGGAAAAAGCGACGCCGTATGCCCGTCCTCGCCGAGTCCGAGAAGCATCAGGTCGAAAAGCGGGCGCCCTCGATCGAGCGTCTGCGACCCATAGAAGGCCTTGAGACGGCGCTCATAGGCGCGCGCGGCTTCGGCCGGGGTGCCCGTCGTTGCGATCGCGTGGATATTTTGCGGCGGCACCGGAGCATGATCGAAGAGCGCCTCGCGCGCCATGCGGTAGTTGCTTTCCGGGTCCTCCCACGGGACAAAGCGCTCGTCTCCCCAAAACCAATGCAGCCGCGGCCAGGGAAGAGCCTCGCGATAGGGAGTTTCGACGAGAAGCCGGTAGAGCGGGCGCGGCGTCGACCCTCCGGAAAGAGAGATCGCGACCGCGCCTTCTGTCGCGCGGGAGAGCGCGAGGATGCGGTCGGCTGCGAGCCGCGCCAGCGCCTCGGGATCCGCCGCGACTTCGAGCTTTGCAGCGCCTGCCGCCATCCTCTCACCCTTGCATTTGCCGCGTTGCGGCCCGTCTGATTTCGGCGATCGCGCGCGCGTAATCCTGCGACTCGAAGATCGCCGAGCCGGCGACGATGGCGTTCGCCCCCGCCGCCGCCGCGTCGCCCGCGGTCTCGCGGCCGAGCCCCCCATCGACCACGATGTCCGGCTCGAGCCCCCGCTCTTCGCACAGGCGCCGTAAGGCGCGGATCTTGGGCAAGACCTCGGGCAGGAAGCGCTGTCCGGCAAAGCCGGGATTGACGGTCATGACGAGGATGAGATCGCAGAGGTGCAACACATGTTCGATAAGCGCGATCGGCGTCGCCGG
Source organism: Pseudomonadota bacterium (assembly GCA_021812165.1). Lineage (GTDB taxonomy): Bacteria > Pseudomonadota > Alphaproteobacteria > ATCC43930 > CGMCC-115725 > AP-15. Next base: position 16,103 of record JAKAOO010000060.1, read on the forward strand.
GTTGAGCGCGGCGCCGGCGCGCTTTCCGAGATCGCGGATGACGCAGAGGGTGCGGTGGAGATGGATGGTCGCATTCGGCTCCGCGTGGACGACGAGATGATCGGCGCCGGCGCGCGCGAAATCAGCGAGAGAGCGCTCGGGCTCGACGATCATCAGGTGGACGTCGATCGGTTTGGCCGTGACGCGCCTCACCGCCTCGACGAGGAGTGGTCCGAAAGTCAGGTTCGGCACGAACCGCCCGTCCATCACGTCCACATGAATCCAGTCGGCGCCGGCCGCATCGACGGCGCGCACCTCTTCGCCGAGGCGAACGAAATCGGCGGAAAGGATCGAGGGGGCGACGATCGGGTGGGGCATCGGCCTCACGCGATCGGCCGCCATCTGCGACCGCTCTTCGCCAGAAGTCCTTCGGCGGCATCGGGTCCGGCCGTGCCGGCCGGGTAGAATTCGAGGGGCACGCCCCCATCGCTCTTCCACAGATCAAGGACCGGCTGCACCACCGCCCAGCCGGCCTCGACGCTGTCCGCGCGCTGAAAGAGGGTGGCGTCGCCGATCATGCAGTCGTAGACGAGCGTCTCGTAGCCGGTGCTCGGCTCGGTGTGGAAGTAGTCGCGATACTTGAAATCCATCCGCACGCCGCCGACGCTGATTTCCGGCCCCGGCTTCTTCGCGCTGAACTGCAGCGAGGTTCCCTCATCGGGCTGGATCTGCATGGCGAGCACATTGGGGGTCAGGGCCTCGACCGGCGTGTTGCGGAAGAGGGCGAACGGAACCCGCTTGAATTCGATCGCGATCTCGGTCGTGCGCCGCGTCATCGCTTTGCCGGTCCGCAGGTAGAAGGGCACGCCGGCCCAGCGCCAGTTGTCGATCGCCAGCTGCATGGCGATGTAGGTCTCGGTCATGCTGTCTTTCGCGACGCCGTTTTCGTCGCGATAGGCCGCCACCGGATGGCCGCGCACGATCCCTGCAGTGTATTGCCCGCGCACGACATTGCGGCGCGCCTCCTCGCCCATCAATGGCATCACCGCTTCGAGCACCTTGTCCTTCTCCGTGCGCACGGCGTCGGCGCCGAAGGAGTTGGGCGGTTCCATCGCGGTGAGGCTCAAGAGCTGGAAGACGTGGTTCGGCACCATGTCGCGCATCGCCCCGGTCGCCTCGTAAAAGGCGGCGCGCCGCTCGACCCCGACCGTTTCGGCGACCGTGATCTGCACGTGGTCGATATGGTCGCGGTTCCACAAGGGTTCGAAAATCCCGTTGGCAAAGCGCAGAACCATGATGTTCTGAACCGTCTCCTTGCCGAGGAAATGGTCCATCCGATAGATCTGCGCTTCCGGGAGAAGCTTGAGGATGCGGGCATCGAGCGCCCGCGCCGAAGCAAGGTCGTTACCGAACGGCTTTTCGATGATGACGCGCCGCCATTGGCCCTCGCTTTCTCGGGTGAGACCGGCCTCGGCGAGGCGCTCGACGACCGTCCCGAAGAGAGAAGGCGCGACGGCGAGATAGAAGATCACATTGCCGCGGGTCTCATACTGCCGCTCGACTTCTTTGAGTTCCTTCGCAAGGCGGGTGTAAATCTCCGGATCGGTTACATCGCCGTCGATATGAGTCATGCGGGAGGCGAGAAAATCCCAACTGTCGGGATCGAACGCCTCGGCGACGCCGCCGTTCTCTCCGGTGTCGGAGACGAAGCTTCTGACCCCGTCCGCAAAATGCGCGCGAAAGTCCTCCTCCGACCAGGCGATGCGATCGATCCCGATTACCGCAAAGCCGTCCGCCAGCCGACGCACCCGCGCCAGATTGTAGAGCGCCGGCATCAGGAGGCGCTTTGTCAGATCGCCGCTCGCGCCGAAGATGACGATCGCGCAGGGCGGCGCCCGGTGTCCGTGCAAACTTCGGATGCTCGGAAGATCGTGCGCAGTGTCCATGGGCCTCATCCTTTCGGAGGTTCCCGGTGGCCGCCGAATTCGCGGCGCATTGCGGAGAGGGCCTTTTCGCCGAATGTGTGGTCCTGCCGCGAGCGGAAGCGCGCGTAGAGCGCGGCCGAGAGAACGTCGGCGGGAACCGCCTCTTCGATCGCCGCCATCACGGTCCAGCGCCCCTCGCCCGAATCCTCGACATAGCCCGAGAAATCCCGGAGCTCGGGGTCGTGGGCGAGCGCGATCGCCGTCAGATCGAGAAGCCAGGAGGAGATGACGCTGCCGCGGCGCCACACCTCGGCGATGTCGGCGAGATTGAGTTGGTAGCGGCGCTCTTCGGGGATGGCAGCCGAGGCGGCGCCTTTCAAGATGTCGAGGCCCTCCGCATAGGCCTGCATCAAACCGTATTCGATGCCGTTATGGATCATCTTGACGAAATGCCCGGCGCCCGAAGGCCCGCAATAGAGGTAGCCTTCTTCGGCCCGAGGGTCGCGCCCTTCGCGATTGGGGGTGCGCGCAATCTCCCCCGTTCCCGGAGCGAGCGTCTTCAAGACCGGGTCGAGAGCGAGGAATGCGTCCTTGTCGCCGCCGATCATCATGCAATAGCCGCGCTCCAAACCCCACACCCCGCCGCTGGTGCCCACATCGAGATAACGGATGGCCTTGGGTTTCAGCATGCGCGCGCGGCGAATATCGTCCTCGAAAAAGGAGTTGCCGCCGTCGATGACGGTGTCGCCGGCGGCCAGGAGTTCGCCGAGTTCGACGACCGTTTCTTCGGTCACCGCACCCGCCGGAAGCATCACCCAGACCGCGCGCGGCGGCTCCAGAAGCGCCGCGAATTCCTTGAGATCGCCTCCCGCTTTCGCGCCTTCGCTCGCAAGTTGCCGCCTCGCCTCCTCGCTCTTGTCGTAAACGACGCAGCGATGCCCTCCCGCCATCAGGCGGCGCACGA
>JAKAOO010000268.1 GCA_021812165.1 Pseudomonadota bacterium
CGCGCCCCGGGATGACGACCATTTCATATTCCTTCGCAAAGTCTGCGAGCGATGCGCCGATGAAGAGGGCGTTCGCGTGAGTTTTTTCGTCATCCAGTTCCTGACGGGGCTCACTACAGCCTCCTCGCTGTTTCTGGTGGCAAGCGGGCTTTCGATCATCTTCGGCGTGACGCGCATCGTAAACTTTGCGCACGGCTCGTTTTACATGCTGGGCGCTTACGTCGCCTACACGTTGATCACGCGTCTCGGCGGCGACTTCGGCTTCTGGGGCGGGGTGCTTTTCGCGGTCCTCATTGTCGGATTGTTGGGCGCGGCGATGGAAATTCTCGTCCTTCGCCGCATTTACGGCGCGCCTGAGCTCTATTCCCTCCTCGCGACCTTTGCCGTCGTGCTCATGGTCGAGGACGCCGTGCTCGCGCTCTGGGGGCCTGAGGATCTCCTCGGACCGCGCGCGCCCGCTTTGAAGGGCGCCGTCAGTATTCTCGGCCGCCCGTTTCCCTCTTACGACCTCGCGGTTGTCGGCTTCGGCCCTCTCGTTCTGGGTGGGCTCTGGTTTCTCTTCTACCGCACCCGCTGGGGGACGCTCGTGCGCGCGGCGACGCAGGATCGCGAGATGGCGGGCGCGCTCGGCGTCAAGCACAGCACCCTCTTTACCAGCGTCTTCTTTCTCGGCGCGGCATTGGCGGGTCTCGGCGGGGCGCTGCAATTGCCGCGCGAGGCGGCCAATCTCGGCATGGACCTCAACATCATCGTCGAAGCCTTCGTGGTCGTCGTAGTGGGCGGCATGGGCAGCATCCTCGGCGCGTTTCTCGCCGCGGTTCTGATCGGGGAATTGCAGGCTTTCGGCATCCTTGTTTTCCCCGAGATCACCCTCGTCATCCCTTTCCTCGTGATGGCGGTGGTCCTCATCCTGCGACCCTCTGGGCTCTTGGGCCGGCCCGAGGCCGCGCGCCTCTCGGCCGGCGCAGCGGCGCCGCCGCTCTTGCGTCGGGTCCGCTCCGGGCGCCTTCTTCTGCCTCTCGCGGTCGCGGCCCTCGTCATCCTGCCGCTCGGCCTTGGCGATTACGGGCGCATGGTTCTGACCGAAATCGTCATCCTTGGATTGTTCGCGGCGAGCCTCAATTTCATCCTTGGGGCGGGCGGGATGGTTTCCTTCGGCCATGCCGCGTATTTCGGCCTCGGCGCCTATGCCGCGGCGCTCGCCGTGACGCAGCTCGGCGCCGGCATGCTGCCCGCGCTTCTTGCGGCGCCTCTCATCGGCGGGCTCGGCGCTCTTCTTTTCGGCTGGTTCTGCGTGCGCCTTTCGGGCGTCTATCTCGCCATGCTCACGCTCGCCTTTGCCCAGATCGCCTGGTCGGGGGCAACGCAATGGGTCGCGTTGACCGGAGGGGACAACGGCATTCTCGGCGTGTGGCCGGCGCCTTGGGCGAGCGGGACGCTCGTCTTCGCCTACCTCGCGCTCGCCGTGTGCGGCGGCTGCGTGCTCTTTCTCTCGCGCGCGCTTTTCGCGCCTTTCGGCTACACGCTGCGGGCCGGCCGCGATTCGCCGCAGCGCGCGGACGCGATCGGCATCGACGTCCGCCGCCACCAATGGCTCGCCTTCGCCTTGGCGGGCCTTTGTGCCGGCATCGCCGGCGGCGTCTACGCCTTTTTGAAGGGGAGCGTGTTCCCGACCGTGATGTCGATCCCGACCTCGGTCGACGGCTTGGTGATGGTGCTGCTCGGCGGTCTCCATACGCTCTTCGGACCCGTGGTCGGGGCGGCGGTGTTTACGGGTCTCAAAGAGGAAATCGGCTCGCTCACGAATTACTGGCGCGCCATTGTCGGAGCCGCCATCCTCGTCCTCGTTCTCGCCTTTCCTCAAGGCATCGCGGGGTTTTTGCGCGAGCGCCTGCTGCGCGCCGAGGACGACGCATGACCCTGTTGCGCGTCGCGGGTCTCACCAAGCTTTTCGGTGGGGTTCGCGCCGTCTCCGAGGTCGGCTTCGCCCTCGAGAAAGGCGAGATCCTGGCGATCATCGGGCCGAACGGGGCGGGCAAGACGACGTGTTTCAACATGCTGGGCGGCCAGCTGCGTCCCGATCGCGGCAGCATCACCCTCGACGGCCGGGAACTCGTCGGCCTTTCGCCGCGCGAGATCTGGCGCCTTGGAGTGGGTCGCACCTTCCAGATTACCGCGACATTCCCCTCGATGAGCGTGCGCGAGAACGTTCAGATGGCGCTCATTTCCCATCACCGCCGGACCCTCGGGCTGTGGCGGCGGGCGCACGAGCTTTACGCCGAGGAGGCAATCGTGCTCTTGGAGAGGGTGGGCATGGCGGACCAAGCCGAGCGCGCCTGCGGCGTTCTTGCTTACGGCGATTTGAAAAGGGTCGAGCTGGCCGTCGGTCTCGCCAACCGGCCGCGCCTTCTTCTGATGGACGAGCCGACCGCCGGCATGGCGCCGCGCGAGCGCCTCTCGCTCATGCGGTTGACGCTCGAGATCGTGCGCGAAGAGGGCACGAGCGTCCTCTTCACCGAACACGATATGGACGTGGTGTTCCGCTCTGCGGGTCGCATCATCGTGCTCAACCGCGGCTGTGTCGTCGCCGAAGGCACGCCGCAGAGCGTGCGCGAGGATCCGCAGGTTCGCGAGATCTACCTCGGCAGTGCCGCACCCGCGCTCTGATGCTCGAAGTTGCCGCGCTCAATGCCTTCTACGGCCGCGCGCACATCCTCTACGACCTCGGCATCGAGGTTTGCCGAGGCGAGAGCGTCGCCCTTCTCGGCCGCAATGGCGCCGGCAAATCGACGACGCTCAAAAGCATCATGGGTCTCTTGCGGCCTCGTTCGGGCGAGATCCGTTTCGACGGGCGCCCGATCGCGGGATTGCCTCCTTACGCGATCAGCCGCCTCGGCATCGGCTACGTCCCCGAGGACCGGCGCATCTTCACCGAACTCAGCGTCCTCGAAAACCTCGAAGTGGGACGCCAGCCGCCGCGGGCGGGAGCGCCGAGCTGGACGCCGGAAAAGCTCTTCGCGCTCTTCCCCAACCTCGCCGAGATGCGGCGGCGGCGCGGCGGCCTCATGAGCGGCGGCGAGCAAAAGATGTTGACGATCGCGCGCACCCTCATGGGAAACCCCTCTCTCATCCTGCTCGACGAGCCCTCGGAAGGACTCTCTCCCATGATCGTCGAAGAGATGGCGCGCACCATCGGCAGACTCAAAAGCGAAGGCCTGACGGTCCTCTTATCCGAGCAGAACCTCTATTTCGCCGGCCTGGTCAGCGACCGCGCCTACATCGTCGAAAAGGGGCGCATCCGGTACCATGGCAGGATGGCCGAACTTAAGGCAAACGAGGAGGTGCGCGCGGCCTATCTGACCGTTTGACGAGGTTCTGGGCGGGGAGCCTCCGGCAGGGCAGCGTCACATCGGGAAAAGAGGCGCGAGAGATGGTGGCCTGGGCGCGCAAATACGGCATGAACAGCACGATTCGTACCGGCGGGCCGTCGATCCCGGGCTCCGGCCTCATCGACAAGGACACGGTGCTCGAAGCCGATGCCGACGTTATCGGCCCCGTCAATGGCGGCCATAGGGCGCACCTGCGCGCTCTCGATTGCGGGCGGGTCGAGGTCGGCCGCGCGGCCGATTTCGTAATCGTGGACCGCGCCCAGATGAGCGCCGGCAAGACGCTCCTCGAAAGCCTCGCCCTTGGCGACATCCCCGGCGTCGCGATGACGATCATCGACGGTATCGTGCGCACCGGGCGCAGCCGCAACACGCCTCCGGCGACCACCATGCCGCAGATCCTCGCCGGGTAGCGGCCTCTTTGTTTCGGACCGCCCGCAGCGAGATGGTTTGAGGCGCGCCCTTGTGCGACTAAGCTCGCCGGACCAAGTCAATCGCCAACGCCATGAGAACCGTCAACACTCCCAGAGCCAAGCGTCATCTCTTGCGGCCCGTGCGCAGGGTATGAGGCCCGAATCTCGCAGACCGCCGCCGCGGCACGACCTTTCGGCGTCCGACGCGGCCATTTCGCTCATCGCCGATACCGAGTCGCTCGAAGCGTTTTGCGCGCGGC
>JAKAOO010000269.1 GCA_021812165.1 Pseudomonadota bacterium
CACCTTTATTACGCTTCGGACTATTTCGAGCAGCTTTACGAATGGGCCGAGGATCTCATCAGAAAGGGCCTTGCGTATGTCGACGACTCTTCGGCCGAAGAGATCCGAGAGATGCGCGGAACTTTGACCGAACCCGGCCGGGAGAGCCCCTATCGCACGCGCAGCATACCGGAAAGCCTCGACCTCTTCCGGCGCATGCGGAGGGGAGAATTCCGGAACGGCGCGCGCGTTTTGCGCGCAAAAATCGATATGGCGGCCGGAAACATCAATCTGCGCGATCCGGTGCTTTATCGCATCCTGCACGCCTCCCATCCGCGATCCGGCGACAAATGGTGCATCTACCCGACCTACGATTTCGCTCACGGGCAGTCGGACGCGATCGAAGGGGTCACGCATTCGCTTTGCACGATGGAGTTCGAAGACCACCGCCCGCTTTACGACTGGCTCATCGACCACCTGCCGGTGCCCTCGCGGCCTCGCCAATACGAGTTTGCGCGCCTCAACCTCGGCTGCACCGTGCTCTCGAAACGGGTTTTGACCGAGCTCGTGCGACGAGGCCAAGTCGAAGGCTGGGACGACCCGCGCATGCCCACTCTCGCCGGTTTGCGCCGGCGCGGCGTGCCGCCCGAGGCGATCCGCGATTTCGTCAAGAAGATCGGGGTGGCGCGGGCGAGCAGCATCGTCGACCCCTCGCTCCTCGATCATGCAATCCGCGAATGTCTCAACAGGAAGGCGGCGCGCGCCATGGCCGTTCTGAGGCCGTTGAGAATAATCATTGAAAACTGGCCGCAAGGGAAAACGGAAACCCTCGAAGCGATCAACAATCCCGAAGATCCTTCCGCCGGAACGCGACCCCTTTCCTTCGGCAGGGAAATCTTGATCGAAGAGGATGATTTTATGGAGGAGCCGCCCAAAGGCTTTTTCCGCCTCGCCCCCGGGCGCGAGGCAAGGCTCAGATATGCCTATCTCGTCACCTGCCGCGAGGTCGTGAAAGACAAAGCGGGGAGGGTGGCGGCGCTCAAATGCACCTACGACCCGCAGACCCGCGGCGGCAACGCCCCCGACGGGCGCAAGGTGCGCGGCACGCTTCATTGGGTTTCGGCCGAAGAGTCGCTGGAGGCCGAGGTGCGGCTTCTCTACCCGCTTTTTACCCGGCTCGATCCCGGCGCCGACGGCGACGTTTTCGCCGATCTCAACCCGCAATCGCTCGAGCGGCTCGAAGGCTGCCGGGTCGAACCCGCGCTCGCCAACTTGCCCGCCGGCGAACCGGTGCAGTTCGAAAGGCAAGGCTATTTTTGCCGCGACGGCGGCGCCGGGCCCGCTCGCCTCGTCTTCAATCGAACCGTGGCGCTCAAAGACAGTTGGGCGAAAATGCAGAGGACCGGAAACGGCTAACGCGCGGGCAAGGCGCAGGGCGCGGGAACGAAATCCATTCGTCTCGCGTATTTTGGGCGAGAGGATCCCCCCGAGAGGAGTGCAAACCATGTCGCACATGACCAAAAGAAGAATCTCCGTCGCTGCCGCTCTTCTCGGCGGCTTGGTGCTGGCGCCGGCAATCGCGATGGGCGCGCCCGCATATCGAGGGCTCGTCCCTTCCGAGCACGGACGGCTGACGCCTCAGCTTGAGCCAGCGCAATACCAGCCGCCGCAGGGCAACGGGCAACCGCCGCAGGGCTACGGCCAGCCGCCGCAAGGCTACGGCCAGCCGCCGCAGGGCAACGGGCAACCACCGCAAGGCTACGGCCAGCCGCCGCAGGGTCAGGCGCAGCGCCCCCCGAGCGTCGACCAGTTGCTCGCCGCGCTGCGCTCAAGGCTCCACCTCGCCCCGAATCAGGTGCGGTGGTTCAACGCGTTTGCCGCCGTCATGCGCGAGAACGCGCGGGAAGCGCGAGGCATGGCGTCTCCAAGTGGGAATGCTGACGCGGTGCAAGCGCTCCGAGCCGAACTGCGCTTTGCCAAGGTCGAGGTCCGAGCGTTGCAGCGGCTGTTGCCGGCACTCCGACACCTTTATGCCCGGCTCTATCCCTCGCAGCGGCAGGCCGCCAACGCCTTTTTCCGCCAGGGACCGGGGCAATAACGCCGAAGGGCGAAGGCGGCGCTTCTTCGCCAAGGCGAGCCGCCCTTTGCGCCAAGCTTGACGCCTGAGGCGCCTCTGCCGAGGATCGGGCGGAAAGGCGGAAGGCGAAGAGGGTTCATCGGTGTCGGCTGAAGATCGTTACGACGCTCCGCATCTGCGGAGGAACGCGGCGAATTTCGCGGCGCTCTCCCCGCTCGTCTTCCTGCGGCGATCGGCGGCGGTTTATCCGGAGAAGCTCGCCATCATCGACGGCGCGGCGCGCTTTACCTATGGCGAGTTCTACGCCCGCTCGTGCCGGCTCGCTTCGGCGCTGAAAGGGCGCGGAATCGGCAAAGGCGATACCGTCGCGGTCCTCGCTCCCAATATCCACCCGCTGCTCGAAGCCCATTTCGGGGTGCCGATGGCGGGGGCGGTCCTCTGTGCGCTCAACACCCGCCTCGATGCCGCGGGACTCGCCTTTATCCTCGCTCACGGCGAAGCGAAGCTCTTGATCGCCGATCGCGAGTTCCTGCCCCTGGCGCGTGCGGCGCTCGAAAAGCTGGGATCGAGCCTGCCGCTCGTCGAAATCGCCGAGAGCCCTTCGCTCGGCGGCACGCCCTACGAGACTTTTCTCGGCGAGGGCGATCCCGCGGCGCCCTTCGCGATGCCGGGGGACGAGTGGCAGGCGATCGCGCTCAACTACACCTCCGGCACGACCGGCAATCCGAAAGGCGTCGTCTATCATCACCGCGGCGCGTTCTTGAACGCTCTCGGCAATGTCCTGACGTTCGGGCTCGGCCCCGATTCGGTCTATCTCTGGACCCTGCCGATGTTTCATTGCAACGGCTGGACCTATTCCTGGGCGGTGACCGCGGCGGCCGGCACGCATGTCTGCCTGCGCCGCGTCGATCCGGAAAGGGTCTTTGCCGCCATCGCCGAGCATCGCGTGACCCACCTTTGCGGCGCGCCGATCGTGCTGACCATGCTGGTTCACGCGCCCGAAAGGGTGAAGCGGCGCTTCGAGCAGGTGGTCGAGGTCGCGACCGGAGGGGCGGCGCCGCCTTCCGCCGTGATCGAGGCGATGGAAAAGATGGGCTTTCGCATCACCCATCTTTACGGCCTCACCGAGAGCTATGGGCCGACCACCCATTGCGCGGCGCAGGAAGGTTGGGAGGAGCTGCCTCTCGCCGAGCGTGCGCGGCTGATGGCGCGCCAAGGCGTGCGCCACGTGATGCTCGAACGCCAGAGGGTCGTCGATCCCGATACGATGGAAGACGTTCCCGCCGACGCCAAGACGATCGGCGAGGTGGTTCTGCGCAGCAATACCCTGATGAAGGGCTATCTCAAAAACGGCGAGGCCACGGAAGAAGTCTTCGATCGCGGCTGGTTCCACACCGGCGATCTCGCGGTCATGCATGAGGACGGCTATATCGAGATCAAGGACCGCTCGAAAGACATCATCATCTCGGGCGGCGAAAACATCTCTTCGCTCGAAGTCGAGGAGGCGCTCTATCGCCATCCGCAGGTGATGGAGGCGGCGGTCGTCGCCAAACCCGATGCGTTCTGGGGCGAAACCCCGTGCGCCTTCATCACGCTGAAGCCCGACGCTCTGCCGACGACGGGCGAAGACATCATCCTCTTTTGCCGCGACCATCTCGCGCATTTCAAGGTGCCGCGCCACGTCGTCTTCGGTCTTCTGCCCAAGACCTCGACCGGCAAGATCCAGAAATACGAGCTGCGCGAACGCGCGAAGGAGGTCTCGTGACAAGGCTGCCCATAGTTTGCAGCACCACCTCCCTCACCCTACCCTCTCCCCCCGTGATCCCCGGATCAAGTCCGGGGAGGGGGCGAGGGAAAGCAAATTTAGGCGCCCCCGCAAATGAGTCCCCCTCTCCCCGCCTGCTGTAAAGGCCGGAGACATGGTGAACGGATGTTCGGGGACATGGTGAACGGGTTGGCAGTGGCGCAACTCGTCCCGGTAGTCCACGGGAGGGACCCGC
>JAKAOO010000270.1 GCA_021812165.1 Pseudomonadota bacterium
GTCGATGCCGTATTGCGAGCGCCCTGCGCCGCTACCCTTCGCCCTCCTCGGCGAGAATTTCGGCGAACAGCTCGCGGTCGATATTGCCGCCCGAAAGGATCACCGCGACGCTTTTGCCGGCGATCCTTTGGCGTTCCTGAAGGGCGCCCGCAAGCGCGGCGGCGCCGGCGCCTTCGGCGAGGTTGTGCGTGTCGGTAAAGAGGATGCGCATGGCGCGGCGGATCTCGCTCTCCGACACCGTCAAAATGCGCGCCGCGCCGCGGCGGATGACGGAAAGCGCCGCAGCGTCGGGAATGCGGCAGGCAAGCCCGTCGGCGAAAGTATCGGCGCTTGTCGTGCTCCTCGGCTCGCCGGCGGCGAAGGAGAGCGCGTAAGCGGGCGCCTTCTCGGCGACGACGCCGACGATCTCGGTCTTCCTGCGCAGCGCGTCGCGGGCGGCGATCATCCCCGAAATGCCGCTTCCGAGCCCGATCGGGACATAGGCGCAATCGAGATCGGGCACGGCGCGGAAAAGTTCGAGGCCGTAGCTCGCAACGCCGCGGACGAGAAGCGGGTCGTAGGCCGGAAAAGGATAGAGGCCTTCGCGTCCGGCGAGCGCGCGGGCCTCGGCGTAGGCTTCGTCGAAATCGCGTCCGGCCTCGATGAGACGCGCGCCGAATGCCGCCATCGCCTGGTTCTTTTCGCGGCTGTTGCCGAAGGGAACGACGACCGTCGCCGCGATCCCGAGACGGGAGGCGGCAAAGGCGACGCTCTGGCCGTGATTGCCGCGCGTCGCCGCGATGACGCCGCGGACCTCGGGATGCTCGCGCCGCAGCCAGTCGCAATAGGTAAGGCCGCCGCGAACCTTGAAAGAGCCGATCGGCGTGTGGTTTTCGTGCTTGACCCAGATTTCGGCGCCGAGCCGGCCGGCGAGGAGCGGCCAGGCGTATTGCGGCGTCGGCGGCACGACCTCATGGACGAGCGCGGCGGCCGCTTCGAGATCGACGAGGGTTAGAGGAACAATCATGCTGCTAATCTGCGCAGACGGACGCGGCCAAGGTCAAGCGCCGCGCCGCCGGCCGCCCATGGGGCCGCGCTCGCCCACCTGTTTCTCCTGTTATTTGCAGGTCATTTACAGGGAAGCGCCATCTCCCGACCACTCGGCGCGGCCTCCTCAAGCGCCACGAGCGACTCCTATCTTGGATGCGATCGTAGCAATTTCAAGGTTGCTCTTTCCGCGCGAGTGCCCATAAATCGCCAAACGGAGGGCCCAAACGCGCTCGGTCACCGGTTACACTCACTCTCGGGTTGATTTGGCTCGCGTGGAACGTTACCCCTTCCGAAGGTTCGAGAGCGGACCTTCGCGGCGAGCGGAGCGGCGGTGACGGAGACCCGCATCCACGAATTGGACTTCTGCGCCGAGGTTGCGAAAGCGGCCGCGGAAATTTTCAGCTCGCAGCCCGCCTCGCCGTTTGCCGACGCTCGGATCGAGGGTTTCGGATCCGGGCCGCAGAGCCGGCAACGAAAGGATCTACGGTTCCTCGACAGGAACGGAAGGGTAGCGCTCACCGGCGAAGTAAAGCTTCCCGGCACCGTCGAGGGGCGTTCGCCTTACGACGGCAAGCTCGTTAGAGACGCCCAGGCGAAAGCGGACAACGCCGACGTCCAATATTTTTTTACCTGGAACGTCAACAGCTTCGTTTTGTGGGACCGGTACAGGCAGGATGTGCCCCTACTTGAACGCCGGGTGCGCGAATGGAAAACAGACCGATATTTCCGCCATCCTGACGAGGTCGGGCGGCCCGACAACCTTGACTACATCAAGGCGCGGTTCCTGCCCGGGCTTCTTTCGGAGGTGGGAGAGATTTGCGCGGGGCGGCTTACGGATTGGGGAATGCCGCCCGATGACATCTTCATCCGTTCGCTCGAAAGCCATCTCTCCTGGCCGACCGATCTGACCCGCGCGTATCTTGCGGACCAGGCCCAATCCGATCGCGCCTTCGACGCCCGGCTCCAGGAATGGATGGCGGCGCAGAACTGGAATGTCGTGCGCGGCACGCCCGAACCGTGGGCGGAAGCGCTCGATCGCGCGGCGCGCACGCTTGTCTATGTCCTCGCGAATCGCGTCATCTTTTATCAGGCACTGCGGGCTCGGTTCCCGACGCTGCCGGAGCTGCGGCTTCGCGGCAAGACCGCCTCCGAGACCCATTCCGCGATGCAGCGGACCTTCTCATACGCCGTTAGACGGACCGGCGACTATGAGCCGCTGTTTTACCCTGAAGAAGCAGACGCGTGGGCGGGACCGCTTGTTTTTGCGCACTGCCAGGCGCCGGAGGCTTGGCGCGGGGCGCTCCGCGGCGTCTCGGGATATGATTTCAGCCGCATCTCCTCGGACATCGTCGGCCGGATTTTCCAGCGCCTCATCAGCCCCGAGGAGCGCCACCGCTGGGGCCAGCATTTCACCGGAGACGATATCGTCGACCTCATCAATGCGTTCTGCGTTCAAAAGGCCGACGCCGCAATCCTCGATCCCGCCTGCGGGAGCGGCAGTTTCCTTGTGCGGGCCTACTACCGAAAGCGAAGTCTCGACCCGCGAAAGCCCCACATCGAACTCCTCTCGGACCTTTTCGGCAGTGATATCGCTCCCTACCCGGCGCACTTAGCAACTCTCAATTTGGCCGCACGCGAGATCGACGACGAGAGAAACTATCCCCGGATCGCGCGCCGCGACTTTTTCGACGTGACACCCGCGAAGGCGTTCTGCAAGCTTCCCGACGGCACCGGCCTCGGTACCGAAGAGATCGCGTTGCCGGCCCTCGACGCCGTCGTTGGGAACCCGCCCTATGTGCGACAGGAGAAGATCGGAAAGGCGGCAAAGGAAAGAATGGCGCACATCGTCGCCAGCCGGTGGCCGGGCACGAAGCTGTCGGGGCGAAGCGACGTGCACTGTTATTTCTGGCCCGCGGCGGCGCATTTCCTCAAAGAGGGCGGATATTTCGGGTTTCTGACGTCGTCTTCGTGGCTCGATGTCGAATACGGCTTTCCGCTTCAGCGCTGGATTCTCGAAAACTTCAGGATCATCGCAATTTGCGAAAGCGAAGCCGAGCCGTGGTTCGAGGACGCGCGCGTCAAGACGTGTGCGACCATTCTGCAGCGTTGCGCCAATGCGCAGGCCCGGGTGAATTCGCTCGTCAAGTTCGTTCAATTCAAGATCCCTCTGGCGCAAATCATTTCGGAGCCGGCGGAAAGCTCCAATCGCTTTGCCGCGCTCGACACAATGCGGAGGCGCATCGAGGAGGCCGACGACGATTTCGAGGACGACGCTCTGCGGGTCGTCGTCAAGCGGCAAAGAGAACTTTGGGACGAAGGCGTCCGCGCAGGCCAATCGGTCGTGCACAGTCAGACGCAAGCCCCCGATGACGAGAACGAGGCCCAGGAAAATCCTCAAGAAGGGCAGCGGGACGCCTTCGCCGGGTCGGACTATGTAGCCGGGAAGTGGGGCCGTTACGTCCGCGCACCCGATTTTTATTTCGCGGTCATGCGCGAATTCGGTTCGAGGTTCGTGCCGCTCGGCGAGATCGCCGACATCCGGCGGGGGATCACTTCGGGCTGCGACGCCTTCTTCATGCCGCACGACGTCACGAGGTGGGCGTTGGAGGCGGCGCCTTCGGATGCCGAATTTAGACGGCGCTTCGGCGTCGCTCGGGAGGCGGTGAGCCGCGGCGAGATCAAAATCGTCAGGGCGGGAGACGGCAGCGAACATCCGATCGAAGCGAGATACCTGAAGCCGGAATTTCACAGTCTGCGCGATTTTCAGCGGTCTGCCGTCAGAGCTAGAGACTGCGAGCGGGCGATACTGCTCGTCAATGAGCCCCTCTCGGCGCTCGGGGGGACCCACGTCGGCCGCTACCTCGCGTATGGTGAGACCCACACATTCGAGTCAGGGAAGTCGAACCCGGTTCCCGTGCCTAAGCGCTCGACATGCGCCGCCCGCGACCCCTGGTACGACCTGACGGGCTTGGTGAAGTCGGGGGTCGTGTTTTGGCCAATGGCCCATCACTATCGCCACG